>JASJMB010000015.1:0-68885 GCA_037620085.1 Acidimicrobiales bacterium
ATCGAAGTCAACTGTTGTGATTCGACCATGCACGACATCGACAGAATCGAGTTTACGAAAACGTCGATAGGGGATGAGGTACGTGCGTCGCCACCGGGGAAGGTCAATAAGGCGCGTGCCAAGTTCTTGACCGCTCACTAATGCAGGACGCGTCGAAATGCCGACGACGTTGCAAGTCCGCGCTAATCGTGTAGCGATTAGCGCTCCGGTGTCGCCGAGACCGGCAACGATGACAGTTGGTTTTTTGGAAGCCGCCATTGGAGTCAGCCGATCATTCGCCGGTGAAGACCGGGTCGCGCTTTTCAAGGAAGGCTCGGGGGCCTTCGCCGGCATCTTTCGATTGCATGACCTTGCCGCCATGCTTCATCTCGATGGTGAACGCGTCGGCCTCGGGCATGGCTTCGGTTTCGCGCAACGTGGCAAGAATGCCCTTCACCGCGAGTGGCCCATTGCGGGCGATGCGTTGAGCGATTTCTCGGGCCTTGTTAAGTGCTTGGCCGTCGGGAACAACGTGGTTCACGAGACCGAGTTCATGTGCACGCTGCGCGGTGAGATCTTCGCCAGTGAGAAGCATCTCTGCTGCAACGGCATAACCAATTTGGCGGCGAAGTCGCACAGCAGAGCCGGCCATGGGGAACAGACCGCGCTGCACTTCGGTTACTCCGAAGACGGCGCTCTCACCAGCGACGCGGATATCGGTGCCCTGAAGAATTTCGGTTCCGCCCGCACGGGCGTAACCCTCGGCGGCCAAGATCACTGGCTTTGTGGGCCGGTAGGTCTTGAGCCATCCACCAAGAATGACTTCGGGCTGGTCCTTGAATCGCTGCAGCCATTCATTGTCGACGATGCCTTCGCGCAGTCGACCAATCTCGGCCAGGTCCATGCCGGCACAGAAGGTGTCGCCCTTTCCGGTGAGGATGGCGACACGAAGTGAGTCGTCTGTGTCGAGCCGGACCCATGCGTCATAAAGCCGGCAAAGCACTTCAGCGTTCGCTGCGTTCTTCTTCTCGGGGCGGTTGATCGTGACAACCAGGACCGGGCCCTCAGCCTCGGTAAGAACAAGCGGTTCAGACATTTTGGGAACTCCCCCTGAGCGGATTGACCCCTGAGGTTTACTACGTCGCGTGTCGCTACGTGAAGGTGACAGAACTACCTAGAACTGGATGAGTCTTCCGAATTCCAGCACTCGATCGGCGGGTAAGCCAAAGTAATGCTGAGGATCGGCGGCATTACGCAGCATGATCGTGAACACCTCTGTGGGAATTCGTTTGATCGGATTCGATGCGGCTGTCTCGACATTCATCGAATGGAAGATAAATATGCAGGTGTCGGGATCGACCTCAGGGTGCACCAGATTGACGCGTCGGACGACATCGAGAATGTCTGGCCGTTCCATGTAGCCGTAGGAAGCGATGACATCAATTACCGCACCAGAAAGATTTCTAGACGCCTGGCGTCCGTGACGTACGGCGTATCAGTCGTCAGGAGGTGCAAGACGACGGTCACTTCGTTGACAGCATGAACAAGCGCTATGCGTTGAATGAGGGCGATTGGTATTCCCTCTTCAACTGTTGGGTAAATAGCGACACCTGGGGTGCGGACGACATCCTGTGCTTCGAGGTACGCAGGTAATTCCTGTGCGCTTGTTTCGAGCGACTCCAGACGACTGGCGAGGCGCTTCCGGCCCCACTGCCAGGTACGGAGAAGGGCGATGGTGATGACAGCGATAACAAGTGGGAACCATCCTCGATGTGTGAATTTCGTGAGGTTGGAGAGAAAAGAAGAACCGTCAATAACAAGAGAAATTGCTCCGGCCGGAATCACTATCCAAAGCGAAACGCCCCACTTGTTGCAGGCGAGGATCGCAACGAGCAAACCGGTAATGACGAAGGTTCCGGTCACAGCAATGCCGTATGCGGATGCGAGGCGCGACAAATCTTGGAATTCAATGATGAGACCAAGGACGGCGATCATCAGCATCCAATTCACCGCGTGCACGTAGACCTGTCCGCTTTCGTTGGCCGAGGTATGGCGAACAGTCATCCGTGGGAGGTAACCGAGGCGAATTGCTTGCTGAGTCATCGAGAATGCAGCGGAAACAACTGCTTGTGAGGCAATGGCTGTCGCCGCCGTCGCCAAAATCTCTATAGGTATCTGAAGTGCGTGGGGGATTAAGAGAAAGAACGAGTTTGCGATCGCAGAAGGATCGCGAAGCACGAGCGCACCGTGGCCGAGGTAATTGAGATAGAGGGCCGGGGCAACGATTGCGAACCACGAGAGCCGAATCGATGAACGCTCGAACTGTCCCATGTCTGCATACAGCGCTTCAGCGTCGGTGACGCATAAGACGATTGCACCCAGCGCGAGAAATACGAACCCCGGTTCGCCGCTAAAAAACGTGAAGGCATAATAGGGATTAATGGAACGCAGCACGCTCGGTGTTTTTATGATGCTGGCGAGTCCGAGGATCTCGATCGATAAAAACCACACGATCATGATCGGGCCAAACATCCGACCAACGCGGCCAGTCCCAAATCGCTGAACCGCGAAAAAAGAAAAAGAATACTTACGCGATTGGTATGACGAGTCTGTTCAGACTGGGAGCGGCAACGCCGATTCCCTCGACTGCAGACAGCACCGATATTGCTGGTGTGATGAGGTCGTGTCCGTAAAACAAAGCAGCTCCAATAAGACCGAGCAACATCAAGCCAGCACTTGCCCTATGGCGCTTGACGGCGTTTGAAGCCAAGCTAGGGAGGACCATGATTCCGCCTTCGCCCTGATTGTCGGCCCTCATAACAATGACGACGTATTTCACTGATACCACAAGCGTGAGCGTCCAAAAAAACCATTGAGAGGGCGCCAAGTACGCGTGCCTCGACTACAAGAATCGTGTGTGCGCCGGAGAAGATTTGGGTAAAGGCATAGAGCGGGCTTGTCCCGATATCGCCTAAGACAACGCCGATCGCCCCAACAGTGAGCAGGCCGAGCCTTCGGCGCGATCGCCCGTTCCCCTCACTGCTCATTTCTCCGACGTTGGGGGCCTAGTGATGGATCCGCGCCCGTACGTCGTGGATCTTCACCAGGTGATCGGGCCGGTCGCGTCGAGAGCCCGGCCTTCGCTGCGGACACCCTTGCTCACCATGTCATCGGCGATATCGCTCCACAAACGACGAAGCCGGTAATGGGGAACGCGCGGGAAAAGGTGGTGAACGGCGTGATGGTCATGGCCGCGAATGAGAAATCGTGATCCGGCAAACACTGCGACTCGAGTGTCGACGTAGCGCCCAACCTTGGTCGCGGGATGATGCGGGAACCACGCGAAAATGGTTAGCAACCAGAGTCCCTGCAATCGCGACGGAATGAACCAGAGCAGCAAGGCAGACCACCCGTAGCCAGTGAGAAACGCGACGACGAGCACAAGTGTGGAAAAGAACCAGAAACGAAGCTGGATGAGCCCGCTCTTTTTATTGCCTGCATCGCCGGCCATTGATCGAAGCACCGAATGTGGAACGAGTCGTCGGGCCGTGGGGACGAATGCGAACAATGGAAGGAACGTCAGCATAAGAACTTGTGCATACCAACTTCTAAGCACGGTCCACATCGGTCCTGCCGTGTGATAGTCCGGATCGCGTTGCGGGTCGTTTGTGTGTGCATGATGCCGCATGTGTGATGGCCGGTGAGCCTTGTACGAAAACCCAAGAGGTATCGCACAAAGCATCCCGATGAGGTCCTCGACCCATTTCCCCTTTGAAGTTTGACCCCAGATGTTTCCGTGGGTTGCTTCGTGCATCGGCATATAGAACGTTGAGGCAATGACGGTGTTGAGGATCAATCCCACCCAAAGCGGAATGGTGCCGTTGATGCCAAGAACAATGACGGTGATCCAGGCTGCGGAGAAAACCAGGAACGTAAGGATGATCCTCGGTTCAACAGCACCCCAATAGGGGGCTGCCTTTACTCGTTCGTCGCGAAGTGCGATACGCCGTTCGTTGTCGGTCATCAGTGTTCCGGAGGCTTTCAGTGGGGAAGTGTGTAGGAATTCTCGAATTCGTCTTGCAAAACAGTTGCGATCGTTGAGGTGGTGTCGACGATGAGTTCTTCTTCGAGCACCCGCGTGCGGTATGACCAACCATTGGGAAGCTCAAGGCGTTCGCCAAGAGTCAAAAGAGATTCCGGGCTCATTGTGGGGTCGACGCCGGTGCACAATGCCTGCATCACGTAGGCGTGGCCCTCAGGGTTAATGAGTTCATGAACGGTTTGGCCCTCGTCCCAAAAGAAGATCACACCGCGGTTGACCTTGGTTTCGTTATAGGGGCCAAGTTTGGGAATCTCACCCAAATCAACTGTGGCGATCCGACGCATTATGATTCCGTTGAAATCGCGAAGTACGGGTTCGCCGACGGCGACTTTCTGGCCGAACGCGTCCAATGTCCAGTAGCGCGGCCCGTTGAGTTTCACTCCGATGGCACCCATCTCGGCGGCGATTTCTGTTGCATCGAGCGTTTCCCAGAGTTCTTGTGGGCAGTCGTTGATCAACTGGGTGCCAAATACTTCGGCCTCGAATCGTCCGTCGCGAGCGAAGACGCCTAGGACTTCGCCGTAGCGAACGTTGCGCATATTGAGAACAAGACGTTCTGGTTTGTCATTCGTCATTGTCTGCTCAGTTCTCCAGAGTCGTGGGGATCATTGAATAGCTATTTCCGAGATCGTCTTGCATTACCTGTGCGGGGTTCTTCACGGTGGCAAGTTGGAAATCATTGGTGAGAGTTCGAGAACTGAATATCCAACCAGTGGGCAGTGCAAGTTTGGAACGCAATGTAGGAAGCGTTGCGAGCGTAAGGCTTGGGTCTTTCTGCTGACTGAACGATTGCATGATGTAGTGCGCTCCATCGGGACCAGTCAGTTCGAAGATCTCAGTACCAGCAAGCCAAGTGAAAATCACCGACCGGCTCACCGGGTACACCGAATACGGCTTCGATTGATCAAGAAGCGACCCGATCGGCACCGTTGCCTGCTTGTACATCTCGATTCCGCCAAAGTCGGCTTTCTCGGAAGAAGGCTCGCCAACCTTCTCGACATGGTTAATCATCCAATGTCGAGGGCCGTTCAACATTGCCACCGTTGCCCCGTACTGAGCAGCAATTGCTTTCGGGTCGAGCGCTGTCCACTTGTCCGCAGGACAGAGGTTAACGGGGTACGTGTTGTAGACGGTGGCAACAGGCTGGCCTGTGGCGAGGGAAACGAGGAGCATTTCGCAGTAACGGACATCGAGCATGTTGTCTTGTTGCGGCGCGATGGTCTGCGCAGGCCCCTGTGTGGAAGTGGAACTGGAACTGCACGCGCTTGCCAGGAGAAAACCTGAAAGAAAAATTGCTGCAGCGAGTATTCGGAGTGAACAGTGCACTAGTTGATGCCCTGTTTAGTGAATTGGTCGATGATGTCAACGAGTTGATCGAACGCGTCTTCCTGGATGAAGTGGTTTGCTCCGTCGATCACGATGTGGTGCTGATCGGCTGCGCCCGGAATTTCTCGCTGCATGCGCACATGAGCCCCCGCTTTATACGCAATCTGATCCTCTGATCCGAAAACTGTGAGGAACGGCTTGGTCCACGTCGCCAGATAGGTCCACGCGTCGCGACACATTGGAACGCCGGGGTTGTCGGGTTTCACGGGGATCAGAAACGGAAAGGCCAACGGAGACGCTTGGTAAGAACCGTCTGGGAACGGAGCGTTGTACGCAGCGAGTTCTCCGGCGGAAAGTTTCCGTGTTGTGCCACCCTGAATCAACGCGCTGATCGGGAGAGCATCGACACTTGCAACGAAAGCGAGCCATTGGTCAACGGCGGGTCCGGCGCCTTCACCCGCGGGTACGCCGGTATTCGACGCGATGACTCGGGCAAAACGATCACCGTGAAATGGCAACAAGTTGAGACCGGTGATGCCGCCCCAATCCTGGCAATACATGGTGATGTTGGAAAGGGCTTCGGCTTCAAGCCATTGACCCATCCAGTCGACGTGGTTGGCCAATGAGTAATCAGCTTTGTCGGTTGGTTTGTCGGAGCGACCCATTCCCATGAGGTCAAGAGCAATAACTCGGTGACCGCGTTCAGCCAAGCCTTGGATCATTGAACGATGCAAGTAGGACCATGAAGGATTTCCGTGCAGCAGAAGAACGGGAGCAGCGTCTCGAGGCCCTTCATTGACGAAATGGAACCGCAGACTTGTGCCATCGGCAGTTGTAATCGACCGGTAATGCGGCTCGAAGCCGTAACCCTCGAGATGTTCGAAGCATTCATCTGGTGTGCGAAGAAATTCCATGGGCCGAGGAATCGCTTAGGCAGTAACGATGGTGTCGACGAGGTTGTCGATGAAGCTGCGCAGCACGAGAATCTGGGAGTCTTCAGCGTTCTCTGCAGCGCTTACGAGTGAGGCCATGGTTGCGTCGTCAGTGACGCGTACGAATCGTGCTCGGTCGTAACGACGTTCGTCGCCGATGATGACGCCTTCGACATCGAAGAGAGCAACCTGTGTTGCGCCGTCGACGGAAGCGAAAGCATCGTCCGTCCCTTTATCAATCAAGAGAACAAGATCACCAGCGGTTGAGGCCGCTTCATCGTGGGTGTTTGGGAGGCAGGAAAGGATAATTGTGAAGTCCATGCCCGCTTTTTTGTGAATATGCGCCTCTTTGAAGTCTTTGCGTTCTTGCATGGCAAAGAAGGACGCGCGAGTTGGGTACCGAATGATTCCGACTCGATCCCACTCGGGTGTTCCGAGCGGTTGGTCTTTGACGTCACCCAAATACGCAACAGCGGCGCCTACTGCCGCGAGCGGGCCGATGGGCGAATACGCGTCGTCGGCGGCTTTGCCTGAAACTGCTTCACGGCCGTCTTCGTAGTTGGCAACTTCGACGTACTTCATGAGGTTGAGCGCCCAGAAGCATCCGTCATCTTCGGGCTTCATGTCGAGCCAACTGCCAACGAGTTCAACGTTGATTTTTCCATAGGGATGATCGAGTTGCTCAGCCATTGTTCGTCCTATCTGGGAGTGAAGTAGTCGTATGGATGGAGGTGGTTTATGAGTCGATGTGGAGTAATGCGCGTAGTGAAATGAGTAGGAGATCTCGCGTTTCGCTCAGAGAAAGAGCTAGATCAACTTGGTAGCGGTCGAGTGAATCAAGTTGCGTAAGCACGTCGATTGCGGTGATCGAAGCGTTTCTTTGGGCAAGGCTCATCGCCTTGAATTCCTGGTCGAAACTCAGTTCCACCTGTTCCCGAAAGATTGATTTGCGGAAATCGATCTGTTCCCGGATGACGGGGTCGTTTGATGACTTGATCGCCATCGCGCGGGCGGTCGCTGCGATTGCGTCGTGAACCTTCAGGCGGGAGTCAACGAAGCGGGTGAGCCGGACTTCCAATTCACCCTTGCCGATGTGGGCAATGTGGAAGAGCGGAAGAATCTTCAGTTGCTTATGGGCGATGATCGCTCGGACAAGTTGATCTCGGTCTTCAAAGTACCGATATACCGAACGGGCAGAGACACCGGCTCGGAGCGCGATCTGCTCAGGGGTTGGCTCAAGGTTTTCTTCCTCGAACAATTCAAGGGCTGCTTCGAGCACGGCAGTTCTTCCGCGGTCGCGACGAGCGGTACGCCCATCGATTGATGGTGAATTCGTTGTGTCGGGGAGAAGTGGAGTGTTCATTTGGTCTTTCCAGAGTGGATTGAGCAGATAAATCCCTGTTTTGGATCGGATCGTCCGCTGCGCAATGTTTCGTAGACGGCGAGAACCTCGTCGTTCCCAGCAGCTTGAGAGAATTCAATCCAGGAGTCGCACCACTCGGAGTAGTTGCTCCAAGCAGTTCCAATGCGCCGGTCGAGTTCGTCTCGGCCCCATTCTTTTGTTCGCTTCGAAATCTGTGTTGGTGCAAAAAGAAATTCAGGTCGAGGGGCGACAAGTTCGTTGGTGTCGGTTGCAACGTGATCCCAGTTGGTATTTCCAACAACCATCGAATGGCTGAGGACGCCATCAAGATGAGCGTGGACCGCTCGGAGTAGATCTTGGTTCCCGGCAATGTCGACGTACGCCGATGGGACCTTCGCGATTTCGTTGACGTCTTCGTAGACAACAACTTCTGAAAACACTTCGAGGGATTCGACGAATTCCCGGTTGCCAGCGGAAGTGAGGCCGACTGTCTTTATTTCTCGTTGTTTTGCGAGGTAGGCGACGCCGATTGCGGTTTTGCTCGACGCACTCGAAACCACGACTTGCGAAGCACCGAAGTCTTCGTTGTCTTTCAGAAAGTCGTCGATCACGAAACTCGTGAAGAAAAGTGGATAGAGCAGCATTTGCTGTGCTTCACGGTCTGCGCGGTACGTCGGGTCGGTGGATGCCTTCTGATAACGGTTGTACGCACCAGCAAGCCCAACTCGATGCGGAGCGATATCGCTGAGCCCGCGGTCATCGATTTTTCCGGGAGTGATGATCGTCTCCTCACCCATCGGGAGAAAACCAAACAGACGCTCGCCGATTGCCACGTCGTCGCACTTGCTTTCAACGACTTTGGCAAATCCCCATGTCGGAATGCGGCCCCATTCGGCTGGAGAATCAGAGGTGGGAAAGACGTCCCAGTAGCGCAGCATGTCGCCAAAGACGCCGTAGGTGATGTTGTTCGTCGTCAGAGCGAAGTGGTCGACTCGCAAACGGCATTGACCCGATTCGAGAGGAGTGGCTTCATCAGCGGCAATGCGAGTGCTGGCCAGATCCTTGCGGTTGGTCTCGATCGTCATGCACGTCACCTTCGGGAGAGTTCGCCCTGTTTCTTACTGACTGGATTAGATTCTGTCAATCGTCTTGACAGAATGAGGGGACAGTACGATCGTTCCATGCAGCCAGCTCCGTTTGACTCCGCTGATTCAGCGAACCCCGTGATCGTCGATGGAGAGGTCACTTGGTCGTTCGATGCCAACTTCCTTAACTCGAATTGGACCTGCATCTGGGGTCGGGGCTGCCTTGGGATTCACGATGAACCAACCGAGGAACTCCAACAGGGCTGCTGTTCGGTGGGGGCCGAGCTTGACGGCGAAGACGAATCACGAATGATCAGCGCGTTCGCTGCGATGATCGACCCCTCGTTGTTTCAGTTCTCTGCCGAAGCTGAAGCCGGTGGGATCTTCGCGAACGAGAAGGCGGCGAACACCCGAGTCGTTGACGGGGCATGCATCTTTCTCAATCGCCCCGGGTTTGCGGGGGGAGCGGGTTGCGCCCTGCATCTCGCAGCGATCGACGCAGATGAATCCCCGACTGAGTGGAAGCCGACTGTTTGTTGGCAATTGCCGATCAAGGTCGATTGGGTGCAAACATCTCCGACGACTGAGACGGCCACGTTGCGCCGTTGGTCTCGAGCCGATTGGGGCGTCGAAGGCGAGACCATGGCCTGGTGCTGCACCGAAGGGGATCGGGCCTATGTCGGTGATCGCCCTGTGGTCGAATCACTGGCAGAGGAACTAAGCGAGTTGCTGGGCAACGAAGTTTTCGTCGAATTGCGCAAACGTCTGACATCTTGAACCGCGCTCGTCACGAGTGTGGTGATTGAATGCGGCCATGACATCTGTGGTGGACGTACTTCGAATCTCATACGACAAGGGCCTGACTCGGCCGTTGGCGTGGCGCAAACATCAACTTGAGCAAATGGTGACGATGCTCGAGGAGAACGAGGCAGCGTTCCTCGGCGCGCTCGCAACCGATCTCGGTAAGCCATCGGTTGAAGGATTCATCACGGACATCGCATTTGTGACGGGCGAAGTGAAGTCGATGATTAAGAAACTTAAGAAGTGGAACAAGCCTGAGCGGGTGCGGACACCACTTGTGGCGATGCCAGCACGATCGCGGCTGATTCCAGAACCGTTAGGCGTCGTCTTGGTAATCGCGCCGTGGAACTATCCGATTCAACTTCTGCTTGTTCCGGCCGCAGGTGCGATCGCAGCGGGAAATGCAGTTGTGATGAAACCATCCGAAGTTTCGGCGGCGACGTCCGCGTTACTTGGTGAGTTGGTCCCGAAATACATGGATCCTTCAGCTGTAGCAATTGTTGAAGGTGGCGTTCCTGAAACGACTGATCTACTCGAACAGCATTTCGATCACATCTTCTATACCGGCAATGGAACTGTCGGGCGGGTCGTGATGGCTGCTGCAGTGAAGAATCTCACGCCGGTCACACTTGAACTTGGTGGGAAGAGCCCTGTCATCGTCGACTCTTCGGCCAATCTCAAAGTTTCGGCCCATCGCATTGCCTGGGGTAAGTGGCTGAATGCAGGACAAACTTGCGTTGCTCCCGACTACGTCTTGGTAGACGAAAAAGTTCGTGATGCATTTGTTGACGAACTAGGGAAGGCAATCAGCGAGTTTTATGGAGAGAACCCCCAATCCAGCGAAAGCTACGCGCGCATCGTTTCGCCTCGACATTTCGATCGGCTGGTAGCGCTTCTTCGCGGAGCCACTCTTGCGATTGGAGGCGTTACCGATGAGAAGACTCGTTACATCGCTCCAACTGTCCTTGTCGACGTCGATATGAAATCGCAAGTCATGAATGAAGAGATTTTCGGACCGATCCTGCCGGTGATCAACGTTGCCTCAACCAACGACGCGATTTCGTATGTCAACGCGCACGCACATCCACTCGCGCTCTATGTCTTCGCCGACAACAAAAAAGTCGTCCGCGAGGTTCTCTCACGCACGACCGCTGGTGGCGTAACGGTCAACGGAACGATCTTGCATCTGACTAATCCGAATCTTCCGTTTGGTGGAATTGGTGAAAGCGGAATGGGCAGCTACCACGGCAGGGCTGGAGTGCGGCTTTTTCAGCACATGAAACCTGTTCTTACGCGCGGCACGAGACTTGATCCATCGCTCACCTATCCGCCATATACGGCGCGTAAAGAGAAGATCTTTCGCAAATTCATTTGACCTAGTGAAGAAAGGCCAATGTCATTGGGGATTTGGAGTGAATGGGGGTAGCCTCTCAGTTGCGGGCTTACTCTTCCGCAGTTCGAATGTCGTCAGTTTCCTGAGATCAGAATCCGCTTCTGTTGGGACTGCGTTGTTGACACTCAGGCTGTGACTTCGGTCGGAACGATTTTTTCGTCTCTTGGGGGCACAACGAAGGGATCACCATGTCCGCACACACTTCCTCCAATCCTCGAGGTGGCGTACGTCATGTTCCAGTCCGGCCTGTCGCTGTTGTCTACTGCGAAGGCAACTTTGGGAAGATCGATGGAAAGACAGCGAATGGTTTGGTTCGCCAGAGCGAGATTTATGAGATTGAATCGGTCATTGACAGCACCTGTTCTGAGAGTGATGCAGGAATGGTGCTGGATGGACACCCCAACGGGGTTCGCATAGTTGCTGATCTCGATCAAGCGCTGGCCGACGGCAATGGCAACCCGGATGTTTTTATCGTCGGGTTAGCGCCGACTAGTGGATTGCTGTCGAGTGATGAGCGTGATGTCATCCTCAACGCGATTGCTCGCGGAATGCACGTCGTCAGCGGGCTCCACGAGTTCCTTACCCAGGATGCCGAGTTTGTGGCCGCGGCCCATGCCGCTGGTGTCTTGATCACCGACGTACGTATGCCGCGTGCCAAGAAGGATCTCCGCATGTTTACCGGGCGTGTCAAACATGTCACCTGTCCGCGCATCGCTGTTCTTGGGACTGATGGCGCGATCGGAAAACGAACGACCGCAACCATTTTGACGAAAGTCTTAAATGACCATGGGATACGCGCCGTTATGGTGAGTACTGGTCAGACCGGTTTGATTCAAGGTGCGCGTTACGGCGTCGCACTTGATGCCGTGCCCGCTCAATTTGTGACCGGTGAACTCGAAGCCACGGTGATTGAGGCCTTCGAAGGTGAAGAACCAGACGTAATCATCGTTGAGGGCCAGGGAGCACTGAGCCATCCGACGTATTTGAGCTCAACCGCGATCTTGCGAGGGAGCCAGCCGAATGGAGTGATCTTGCAGCATGCGCCTGCGCGCAAGGTTGTCAGCGATTTTCCGGACTTCCCGATGCCTACGGCTGCGAGCGAAATCAAACTCATCGAACTCTTCGCCAAGACGACAGTTATTGGTCTCACCATTAACCACGAGGACATGACTGACGCCGAGGTTTCGGCAGCAGCAACTCTGTACGAACTTGAGCTGGGGATTCCGGTTACAGATGCGCTGTGGCGCCCAGCCAAAGAACTCGTTGACATGGTGCTCTTGGCATTTCCATCACTTCAACCGGGCGCAACAGTTGATCTCCGTTGAGCGCACCGCGCATTGAGATTGATCTTGAAAAAATTACCCAGAATGCTCGGGCGCTCGTGGCTCTGACTACGAATCAAGGGGTACGAGTTACTGGAGTGACAAAAGCGTTCGGTGGTCGTCCAGATATCGGACGTGCACTCGTTGGCGCAGGTGTAGCTGCTTTGGGAGATTCGCGAATCGAAAATCTTGAACGACTTCGCACTGACCGGGTTCAATCTTCTTTGATCTTGATTCGCTCTCCAATGAGAAGTCAGGCGGAGCGAGTTGTACGAAGTACTCAGATTTCGTTTAATACCGAACTCGACATCATTGAATCGCTTTCGGTTTGCGCTGAACGTCTTGATGTCATTCATAGCGTGGTGCTTATGGTCGAATTAGGCGACTTGCGCGAAGGCTTTATGCCCGAAGAACTCGATGCAGTGATTGTTCGTCTACTGCAACTTCCGAATATTTATCTTGCCGGGATCGGGACCAATCTTGCTTGTCGAAGTGGCGTTATTCCTGATGCGATGAATATGGCGGAATTATCGGAGTTGGCTACCGGCATTGAGTCGACGCATTCGGTTGAGTTGGAGATTGTTTCGGGAGGTAATTCAGCGAATTTCAATTGGCTGATGAGTGATGATCCAATTGGTCGAATCAATGACCTACGCTTGGGTGAAGCCATTCTCTTGGGGTGTGAACCGTTGCATCGTCAGCCAATTAGCGGCTTGCATTCGGATGCGTTCATCGTTGTCGGCGAAGTTATTGAATCGCGCAAGAAACCTCTAACGCCATGGGGTCAAACCGCGCAAGCGGCATTCCCACGTTCGGCTGATGTGACTTCTTCTCGTAGCGAGTGGCAAACGATTGTTGCGATCGGTCGGCAGGACACTGATCCAGAAGGGCTCAAGCTGCCGGAAGGAGTCACGTTCCGGGGAGCAAGCAGTGATCACCTGGTCCTAGGAACCGAAGATCGGATCGCTCCAGGCACCGAGTTGCGATTCACTCCGGATTACAGCGCGTTGGTTCGTTCTATGACAAGTCCCAGCATCCAACAGGTGCGCTGCAGTTAGGTCAATTGAAACGACATCTCGAGGAAGTCATCGCAGGGCAACTCGATTCCCTAGAGTTCGATAATCACGAACTCGAAAGGTGGGCCATCCGTGACCGACTGGAACGCCATAGCGAAACGCAATTCACGATCGGTGCAAACCACCATTGGTTGGATCTTCTGGGATCCGGGCGCGATCCGACATTACGAGACACTTGGCCTTCCTGGTCCGATTGGCTACATCGCTGCTCGCTGCGCACCGCTGGCTGCTGCCGGCCCTGAAGCGGTGACTGCCGCGTTCGGTTCGATCAGTCCGAGCGCGATTGCGTTCACTTTTGATCTCGTCGCTGCGTCAACTGATTTTGAATCGGTCTGGAACGCGCGCAACGACGCTGTTGTTGGAGGTCTCCGAGAATTTGCTCCTGCGATTGTTCCTGCACTGGAACAGATAGGTCCGTCGCTCTGGGCCGTCGTGGAACAGCTTCCAATCGTTGGGCGAGTTTTCTATGCCTCACATCTTCGGATGGAACGAGCGAACGATCCGTTGCTGTCGGGTTGGCAGGCGGTGAACTGCATACGGGAATGGCGCGGCGACACGCATTGGGCGATCGTGACATCGGCGGGCCTGACCGGTATCGAGGCATCGATCCTGCACAACGCGTGGTTGGGTTATGCCGACGGTTGGTTGCCAACGTCGCGGGGAAGTGGTCCCGACGAGATCAAGGTCGGTTGGGAACTCCTTGCTGGCCGGAGGCTCGTCCAAGACGGAGCCGTCACCACTGAAGGCATCAAACTTCGCCAGCGCATCGAAGACGAGACCGATCGACAAACGACGCTTCCTTGGCAACTGCTTGGGGAGGAACAGTCGATTGAGTTCGCGGAACGCTTCGAACCGCCGTGTGAATTGCTCTTGGGTCGGGTCGATGAAACCGCAGGGCCCAACTATCAACCAGCGTCTCGTCTTCGAGGTTGATGAGAAATCGAGTCAGGGTCAGGCGTGTCGCGGGCTAGCCACCGGTCGAGGATTTATCAGCGCCGCAGGAGCGGCAGGAACTACCGTTACAAAAAGGTTTCTTTCTCCATGGGGGAGGTTGTGCCATGACCATCGTGACGCTCGATCCAACGACAGGTTTTGGAAGCGGCGAGGAGTTCCCTCTCGCTTTACGTCCAGAAACACTGAAGGGGCAGGTCCTCGGCGTGGTCGCGAATGGCCTGGGCGATTCCGAAGCGATGTTCGATGCGATCGCTTCCGCGTTAACAGACGCGGACGGTCTCGCTGGAGTTTGCAAAGTTGTGAAGCACTCTGTTGCCGTTCCTCCGCAGCCCGAACAGTGGGCGGAACTTCTTGCTCATGCCACCGTCGCAGTAACGGGGTTTGGCGGTTGCGGAAGCTGCAGCACGCGGAGCATGCGTGATGCTCTTGATCTCGAGGCTGCAGGAATACCTGCTGTTTGTGTCGTGCATTCGGCGCTTGAACCGGCCGTGCGTGCGATGGCTCGTCTGGTTGGTGCCGACGAGTACCCGGTAATCGTTATCGACTACCCGCATAATCCGACTGCGGTCTGGACAAAAGAAGAGTCAGCGATGCTGGCAGCGCAGGTCGTTGATGCAGTGCGACTGCGCCTCACCCGATGAGTTTCGTCTCTGACACGCATTCATTTGATTCTTTCGAAGATGCACTCGAAGGCCAGTTCGAACTCGGAGTGACCGACGGACTCCCCGTTGTTCCGCCGACGCCAGAACGCGTTGCGGCGATGCTTGCCGCCGGAGATATCACTGGTGAAACGATCCTTGGTGACGTGCCGACACGAGATGTGGTTGTAACGGCAGAGAAGGTTGCGATTAACGCGGTCATGGCCGGGTGTCTTCCTGAGTATTTCCCTGTCGTCCTTGCGGCAGTTCGTGCTTTTCTCCAGCCCAAAGCGAATGCTCACTCAACAACGGCAACTTTGGCCGGAGCAGCACACGCCGTCATCGTGAATGGCCCCATTCGTCACGACATTGGTGTGCACGGGGGCCAAGCATGTTTCGGCCCGGGTTTTCGTCCGAACGCAACGATCGGTCGAGCACTTCGACTCGTGATTCGTAATGTGTGTCGAACAGTCCCGGGAGTTCTTGACCGCGCCAGTTTCAGTTGGCCCCTCCGCTATTCGTTCTGCTTCGCAGAGGATGAAGAAGCAACTGCATGGACTCCGCTTCACGTAAAACTTGGTTACGAGCGTGAACAGAGCGTTGTGACGATCCAGTCGATCATGCGCTTGTTCCAAGTCACCGAGTTCGCACCGGAGTCTGAAGAAATTCTCACGACTGCCTATGAGATCGCCCGCCATATGGGCCTCCAGCGCGACGAATGGGCGGGTGACGGGCGAAGCGTCGTACTCGTTATCGGTCCGGAGCACTATCGCCGTCTCGTTGCCGACGGGTGGACGAAAGAATCAATTGCTGACTGGATGTACCCGCGTCTTGTCGCCGATACAGCGGGCAAGTTTGATCAGAAGGTCACACTCGCGAGCCCCGACAACATTTGGATCGTGACTGCTGGTGGACCAGGAATCGCACAATCGTGGTGGTTCATTCCGCATCTTGCGACACCAACCCACGAACTCATTCTTCGTTGAGAGATCTGCGCTTGCTCAGTGCTCGCTTAGTAGAGGATCGTCTCGTCGAGGATCGTCGACTTCAACTTCGACCCGCGACGAGTAACTGCGGTTGATGGCGTCGGTGAGCATGTCGGCCAGCAGGTCGGGCGGGATGATGCATTCAGGGCAATTTGAACCCGAGATGTCTACGGCGACTCGCACTCGGGCATTCGCTTCATCGAACTCAACCAAGTGAAGATCGGCACCGTCGGCTCGAAGAAGGACTCCGGCTTCGAAGACTGCGTCAGTGATTGATTCAGTGGACATGGAACACTCCTCGGCTTCAATCGTTGATATCGGTCAGAGTTGTTTCGCTGATTGCGGATGTCGCTTCAACGCGGGTTTTGTTTCGTGACCGACGCACTCTTCGAATGACCCACCATACGAAGACAACGAGCAGGGCGATAACGGTAAGAAGAAGCACGTTAATGAGTGCTATTCCCCAAATGATCAAGCGTTTTGTTTGTGTCGGTTCAAGATTCCGCTGGATATCGGTTGCTGAGGAAATGCGGAGATTGGTGATTTGCCCCTTCGCAGACGCCGACGCAGATGTTCCATTGGTTGCTCCCTCGGCGGCAAGGGACAGCGTGTGCTCGCCAGAATTGATGTCGTAAAGAATGAGGAAACTTCCGTCGTTTCCAGTTCCCCCTGCGGGAGGTGAAAAAACTGACCGTTCGCGGCCGTCGATAAAGAGGTGGAACGTATCGTTGGGTGTGCCTGAAATGATCTGGTCAAACGTGAGCCACAACGAGTCTTTGTCGGTTGTAAAGGTGAAATTCGAAACGGCATTCGGAACTGTCTCCACCTGCAGGCCGGAAGTGGGATCGGCGATTGCTGTCGAGAGGAAACTCACCGTTGAATTGCTGTCCGGAGGCGGTGCAGAGCCCTGTGCGACGAGCACGAGTTCCTGCGTGTCGGCTGATGAAGTCTGGTTCCACGTTGTGGCCAGTGTTGTGACGTTGCCGCCAACAAGTGGCGACCACCACAATCCAACGCCCGAGGATTTATTTGCTGCTGAATCGGCGTACCAGCCAATTGGATATTGATGTTTGTCGACGCCGGCATCAGATGATGGTGGCAGTAAATGAACGTCGACGACCTGGCCAAGTCCGGGGTACCCGGCATATGCCTCGCCAACAAGCGAGATGTAGTTATCGACAAAGGTTTGGTTGGCGCTGCGCCCGATGTCGAGCCGGGTCAGTTTGTAACGGAGGTCGTTCTTCGCGCCACCAATCCGAGCGAGTTCGACTTCGGGAGAATCAAAGAGGGTGAGTTGTCGGGGTGGCGAAGCGAGCGCGAGCGCAGCTGTCGTCGCAACGTTGGCGCCGAAGCTATGACCGATGAGATGAACTGCACCGCCGTTACCTAAGAAACTTGAAGCGAGTGACTGGTCGAGAGCGGTCGCCAATCGGTGACCGTTAATTTCGGTGGCGCGTTCGGGGGCGTAGGCGGCAAGTGCGCTCGTGTCCGTAGAGCTTTGGTCGACCCAGCTGTACATGAGAATGGTTGAGGAAGGATCGGCGGTTTGCAGCGATGCCGCAAGATTCGCGAACAACATGATGGATGGTTGGCCGGTTTTCGGATCGGCCATTGCGGGATTCCACATCGTTATGAGGTCAGTTGAGGTCGCTTGTGCTGTTTCGTAGGTGCTCAGTAAGCCAGCGGCCCACCCGTGTGTCATCACGACAACGTTTCCATCCGTAATTGATTCAGAAGTAACGGGCGTGAACGTGGTCCCGTTCCATTTCCCGAGACGCTGCATGAGGGGGTAGGGGCTCACGTTCGTCTGCTCAGCGACCGGGACGCCGTTGGGTGCTGGGAACATCGACAACGGGGTTGGAACAGAAGCATTAAGAACCGAACAGCCACTCAGGGCCAGGGCCAACAAGAGGGTGAGGGCAGCGGCAACGATTGCGAAAGGGTGGTGGTGACGAGGAGTCACGGCGGTTGTGCGAAAAGGCGTCGCAGATGAGGGCGTCATGGTCACAGTACTTCCAAGGCTACCGTCTTCTGGGGTGCGTAGTCGTGGTGCAAGAGTTTCGAAACCGCATTGGTTATGGAGCTCGGCGCTAACTGTTTAGGCACGCACACATTCTCTGATGGCGCGACACCAAACGTAGGAAACGGACCGCGAAACAAATGTCGAGTCGTTGGACACCTGAGCGAATTCACCAACGGCGTTGGTTCACCCTCATTGCCATATGTATTGCGGTAACGATCACCTCGATCGATAACACGATCATGAACGTTGGCCTTCCCTCGATTGTCCGAGGTGTCGGAGCGTCGCAGGCCCAGTTGCAATGGCTCATTGATTCCTACACGATCGTTTTTGCGTGTTTGCTACTCACAATGGGTGCGATCGGAGACAAATGGGGTCGTCACCACATGATGATGATTGGCCTCGTGATTTTTGGTGGTTTCTCTGCAGTCGCTAGCCAAGCCGACAGCGCCAATTCGCTCATCATTTGTCGTGGCCTCATGGGCATCGGAGGAGCGCTCATTCTCCCAGCCACGTTGGCCATTCTCACGAACACCTTCGAAGGCAAAGAACGATCAAAAGCGATCGGCATCTGGGCCGCAGTCGCAGGAATCGGAGTGGCAGCAGGTCCGTTGTTCGGTGGTTTTTTGCTTGACCACTTCTGGTGGGGATCAATCTTCCTTATCAATGTTCCGATCTGCATCGTTGCTGTTGTGATGGGTTGGTTCCTTATTCCGCCGTCAAAGAGCGCTGAGGTGGGACATCGTTTAGACCCGATGGGGGCGATTCTTTCCATCGTTGCGCTAGTCGGATTGCTCTACGGCATCATCGAAATTCCCGAAAAGGGATGGTCAAGTCCGGAAGTTCTCTTCGCCGTGGGTGCGGGGGTCGTGTTTCTTGCGCTCTTCACATGGTGGGAAATGCGTAGCGATCATCCGATGCTTGACCTGAACTTCTTCCGAAATCCGCGATTCAGCGCCGCGAGTATGACCATCACGATTAATTACTTTGTGATGTTTGGCTCCACGTTTCTCATCGTGCAGTACTTCCAGTTCATTCTCGGGTATTCACCACTTAAGGCGGGAGTGATGACCGCGCCGGTTGCGGTTGGGCTGATGGTGATGAGCCCGCAAAGTCACAAATTGGTTGCTCGCTGGGGTACGACCAGAGTCGTAATCGTCGGACTGCTCGTGTGCTCTGGAGTCATGGTGTGTTACGGGATTGAGTCGATCATTTCTTCGGACATCGGCGGAATCGTGGTGCGTGCAATTTTTGGGGCTGGGTTAGCCCTCACCGCGACGCCCGCAACGGAGTCGATTATGGGGGTGTTGCCGCGTGATCGAGCTGGCGTTGGTTCTGCAGTCAACGACACAACGCGTCAGATAGGCGGCGCACTCGGCGTCGCAGTGATCGGAAGTTTGTTCGCATGGCGCTATCACGCGTCGCTTTCAGATCTTTCAGGACTTCCGACCGATGTCGCCTCTGCGGCGCAGAACTCCATCGGCAAGGCCATCCAAGTGGCGGATACCTTGCCGTCTGATCAAGCGGCATTGCTGCTTGATAATGCAAAGCAGGCGTATGTCTCGGGTATGAGGGTCGGAGTTTGGGCCTGCGCAGTGATTCTCATTGGGGCAGCCGTTCTGGCAGCGAAGTTTCTCCCGTCCACCCCTGGAACCCCCGACGGTGACGAGGAACTTCGTGACGCTGAGGTTGAAGCCGTCTCGCTTGATGACGGCATTCTCTAATTTCCAACTCTGTGAGCTGGGGGTATCGTTCGGCGACCGAAACTCAAGGGGGAATCATGGCAAAGCGCGTAATGATCGCAACGATGAAGGCCAACCCTGGCCAACGTGACGAACTGCTTGCTCAGTTCACCGACATGTTTGCTGTTGCAAATGCTGAAGCAGGAACTGAGGTCTACACCCTTGTCGCTGGTGATGACCCCGACACGATCTACATGATCGAGCAGTACGCCGATCAAGCAGCGATGGACTCCCACATGGGAAGCGAATCGCTTGCCGCTTTGTATCCAAAGATTGGGCCATTCATGGCCGACGGTGGAGCAGTCATGGGTTCAGTCCATCAGGAACTTGGCTGAACCCAACTTTGTCGTCGTTGTTAATCAGGGTCGACGAGGCTGCTGAGATCAGGCGGGACGTCGATCGCGAGTTGTTGCAACCAATCGAGCGGAATGACCTCGAGGGTTTTTTCGTTTGTCGATGCCAGTACGACCGGAGCGGCGCAGCCATCGTTGAAGGCGATAGCCCAATTGCGCGCGGTCACACACCAGCGATCGCCGGGTACGAGTCCGGGGAATCGATACTGGGGCATTGGCGTAATGAGATCGTTTCCGATCGAACGCTGATGCTCCAGAAACTCTGGCGTCATCACTGCACAAATCGTATGAAGGCCGACATCTTCGGGGCCAGTTGTGCAGCAGCCGTCTCGGAGGAATCCAGTCATCGGATCGGTTCCGCAAGATTCAAGTACTCCGCCGAGAACGTTTCGTTCATTTCCGTTTGAATCGCTTCCGTCGGAATAGGTCACGGCTTCTCCGATTTCCAGCCCTCGGTCATGATGAAAATGCCTTCGGCGCGGGCGGTGACTTCGCCGTTGATCGAAATCGTTCCTGCGGTGAAAACTTTGCGGCCTTCGATTCGATCGACCCAACTTTCAAGTTCGAGTTCGTGTTCGATCCATGTTGGTCGCTCGTACCTGATGGAGAGGGTTCCGGTAAACCCGCCCAGCTCATTGCAGACGTTGGTTCCGCCGAGAAGTTCGTCGAAGAGCAGGGCGATAATTCCGCCGTGCACCATTCCTGGCGGACCGTTGTATTGCGCATCGAGAAAGGCGCGCCCGGTTGTTCGGCCATCGGCAAAATTGAACTCGACATCACCGGACAGCGGATTCAGTGGACCGATGATCGGACTCCAAGGGAAGAAAACGCGAGGTTCCTTCGCTTCGTTGCCAATTGGCCCACCTTTACCGAGGCGCCCCTGCATCGGCGTCGCGTCGACTCGGTGAGGGGCGAGGAGTGCGGTGGCTTCGTTGATGAGTGCCGCTGCTCGTTCGAGGGATTTAGTTGGGGCATCAGCGCGTCGGAGGGCGGTGATCAGCGCGCGTGTTGAATCAGCAACAGTTTCTGTTGCTGACTCATCGGCGACGATCCAACCCGCTGAAAACAGAGCGGGTTCAGTGTCGGTCATGCGTTGTAGCCAAATCCTTCTGTGGTTGCGCTTGAGCCAGGAAGTCCTGGTTCAAGCCGGCCGGTCAGCCAACCGCCATCGACCACAAGTTCGGTGCCGGTGATGTAACTCGCTTCAGCGCTCGCCAGGAATGCAACAGCTGCGGCAATTTCATTCGGGTAACCAATGCGCTGAATCGCCTGCTGCTGATAGGGCATTGTTTCCAGAATCGGATCACTGATGGGGTTACCCATGATCGTGTTGACGCCGCCGGGGTGCACGGAGTTCACACGGATACCGAATCGGCCCCATTCCATCGCAGCAGTCTTCGTCATGCCGCGGATAGCGAACTTTGATGCGGTGTAGGAGATCAAGCCGTTCTTCGATGCGATGCCGTCAATGGACGAAATGTTCACGATTGAACCGCCGCCTGATTCCTTCAAAAGCGGCATTGCCGTTTTCATGCCAAGGAAACAACCAACCTGGTTGACATTGATAACTGCCATGTACGCCTCAAGGCTTGTGTCCTCGATTGCTGATGGCCAGATGATCGCTGCGTTATTCACGAGTGCGTCGAGACGACCGCCGAAGTCCTTTGTCGCGGTGACTGCTGCTTGCCATTCAGTTTCGTTACTGACATCGAGATGCAGATAGCGAGCATTCGATCCGATGTCAGCAGCGACGGCCTCGCCCTCAGCATCAAGGACATCAGCGAGGATGACCTTTGCCCCCTCATTGGCAAACAGGCGGGCTTCCGCCTCGCCCTGCCCGCGGGCAGCACCAGTAACGATGACGACCTTCCCATCAAAACGACTCATGACATACCCCTGGTTCAGGTGCTCATCGGTATTGAGCGACTCTGGGAGTGTACGAAATTGTGAGGGTCAAGGGGCCATCGAACCCTCAGGTCGGTTTGGGGCTGTGAGGTCTGCTCTACATTGGAGACCGAACCCGTTTCTGAGGAGATCCGTGAACATTCGTCGCACTCTCATTGCCTCTGCAGCCGTCGTGGCGCTCTTCGTCCCTGTTGCTGCTTGTTCGAGCGACTCGTCTTCGAGTAATTCAACCTCGACCACCGTGAGCAGCGGCGAACAGATCACTGATACCGCATGCCCATTTACCGGCACCGTGGGCACTAGTTCGGGTGGCAAGTCGAGTGCTTCGTCGGCACTTGGCTCAATCGTGAACTCAAAGCAGGGTTGTGTAGACAACATTCAATTGAAGATGGGTTCGTCGGTTGGTGCTTGGACAGCGGCCTACGCAACTGGTCCGGTACTTGATGCCAGCGGTGCAACGGTGGCGACGCAAGGCTCGGCTGCATTAGTGATCACACTTCAACAAGGAACCTGGAGCGGTTCGCCGGCGGTGCCCACAACGGTGCTTCCCGTTCAGCTCGATTACGTGAAGTCGATCAATGTTGTGAATGGTCCCAGCGGAACATTGCTCGTTGTCTTCGGCCTTTCGGCGAAGAAGCCGTATCAGGCCAGCGATTCGCAAACTCCTGCGTACATTTCACTCGGCATCGGCTGATCCACAGTTTCGCCACTGACATTTCAGCGAACGGTGATTGCGAGTATCGCCGCGCATACGATTCCGTAGATTCCAACCGCTCGACGTAACAGCAGTGGGTGGAGTCGTCGGCCATAGTGAGAACCCAGCCATCCGCCGGCGAGGGTGAGGGGAGCCATCATCGCGACGACCCCCCATTGCACTGGTCCCCAAATCGCGAAGATCACTACCGCGACAATGTTGATGGAAAACTGAAGCACACTTTTGAGCGCATTGAGCCGTTGGAGATGGTCGGTCATCGTGATACCGAGCATCGCTAACAAGATGACACCGAGAACGCCGCCGAAATAGCCGCCATAAATGGCGGCAATAAAAACACCGACGACCGATGTGATGCTGTGTTCGGAGACGATGGATTTGCCGGTTTCAGGGTGAAGTCGCGCAAGTCTCTTTTGAATTGCCGGTTGTGCGATGAGAAGTAGCGACGCGCCGAGCACCAGGAACGGAACGAGAATTCGAAAGACATTGCTCGACGTTGTCAGCAGGATGACTGCGCCTAACAGCGCTCCTGCAAAGGCCGCAGGCAAGAGCATGCGCACGTTTGCGCGCTGACCTTTAAGTTCTTTGCGGTAACCAGCAATCCCACCGAGATAGCCAGGAACAAGTCCAACCGTATTCGTCACATTCGCGGTGATGGGCGGGAAGCCAAGGGCAAGAAGGGTGGGAAAGGTGATGAGCGAACCCCCTCCGGCAACTGCGTTGATGCCGCCAGCGAGCAGAGCGGCGATGGCGAGGAGAACGATGCCGCCAGCGCTCAGGTGATCCATAGGCGACGATCGTAGGTGGCGCGTGGGTGTGAGAGATGTGGTGGACTTAGATTTCCAAGTTCGTGGGGGAACAGCATGGCAATAGTTGAAACAGCAATGGTGGGCGAGGGCATTCTGCGGGTGACCCTTAACGATCCCGATCGCTATAACGCGCTCTCCCCGGCATTGATCGATGGCCTTTCCGATACATTTGCGGCGATTCGTCACGATCGTGAGGTTCGAGTGGTGATTCTCGACGGAAATGGTCGAGGGTTCTGCGCCGGAGCCGATATGAGCGGAACAGGTGGCGTACCTGATCGTGCGGGCGGCCGAGGGCCAGTCGGATTCATTCATGAGACGCAGGAACACCTCATGGACGTCGTTCTTGCCATTCACGAAACCCCGCAACCAGTCATTGCTGCACTCCATGGAGCAGTCGTTGGTGGAGGCCTTGCTCTGGCGCTGACCTGCGATCTTCGAATTGCGACCGAAGACGCTTTTTTCGCGTCGCATTTCATTCGTGTTGGATTGTCCTCTTGCGATCTCGGTACGAGTTATTGGCTTCCGCGCATTTGCGGGCCCACGATTGCTGCCGAACTGATGCTGACCGGCCGCCGGTTCACCGCCGAAGAAGCTCGCAGCTATGGCGTGTTGAATCGCGTGACCAGCACCGAGTCATTGCTGCCGACGGCGCTTGAACTTGCCGCGATGGTTGCTGACAACTCTGAATACGGGGTGCGCATGACCAAGGTCGGCATGTGGGCCAACCTCGATGCGTCGAGCCTTCGTTCGGCAATGGAACTCGAGAATCGCACACAGGTTCTCGGAACGTTTACCGGAAATATGACAGAAGCTGGAGAAGCGTTCCGCGAGAAGCGGGCGCCCAAGTGGAAACCGATGTGACATGCCTACTGAACACTTGAATGGAATCGATCTTCATTGGGAACAAGCAGGCGAGGGTCCTCGACTGCTGATGTTCAACGGATCGGGTTCAACGATCGAACGCATGCGACCGCTGTTCGACGCACTCGGAACGCAATTCGATGTTGTGCTGCATGACCAGCGCGGATTGGGTCGTACGGAAATTCCCGCTGGCCCCTATTCGATGGCGGAATATGCAGCTGACGCGATTGCACTTGTTGATTTTCTTGGCTGGGACACGTTCAACGTCATCGGGATCAGTTTTGGTGGGATGGTTGCGCAAGAGTTTGCGGTAACCGTTCCCGAACGAGTCGAGCGGTTGGCATTGCTATGCACGTCGCCTGGTGGAGCAGGCGGCTCCTCGTATCCGCTTCATGAACTCCGTTTGATGGACAAAGCGGAACGAGCAGGAATTTCAATGACGATTATGGATACGCGATTCACTCCCGAGTGGCTCGCTGCCCACCCAGCAGATCAACTGTTCGTCGATGGCATAAGCGGTCAGTACGGAGCGAAACCAGGTTCAGAGGCTGAGCGTGGAGAGATCGAACAACTGAATGCACGAAGCACTCATGACGTGTGGGGTCGCCTCGAGCAAATCACAGCACCGACGTTTATCGGCGCTGGACGCTACGACGGCATCGCTCCGCTTTCGAATAGCGAAGCGATGGCTGATCAAATTCCAAATGCTGAACTTCATGTCTACGAGGGTGGACACGGGTTCTTCGCCCAAGACGCGACCGCGTTCCTAGACGTCTTCAAGTTCTTGGCTGGTTGACCGCCAGGGTTCAACCCATCTGTGACATGAACTGATTGAGATCGAAGTACTCGCGCCATTTCGCGATCTTGTCGCCCTCGAATTCAAAAATGCCGAGGACAGGAAGTTCGATCTCTCCACCGTCTTCTTTTTCGAAAATGTCGACGCGTTCGGTCACGACCATCGGACCGTTGGAGAGAATGTTGTCGATACGGAAGATCTTGACCTTGAGGCCGGCGGTGAAGCCTTCGATCATCATGCGAATGGCCTCGTGTCCAACCATCGGATCGACGGGGATGTTGTGGTACACGCCATCGGCAGTGAAGTACTCGACCACCTTGTCGTGGTCGCCGTCGGCCCAGGCATCACAGAAGTCGCGGACCAGTTGTTCGTACTTCGCTCCGTCGCTCATGGAATTCCTTTGTCGTCGTGGGAAGAGTCGGTCATCTGCCGCTCAGGGAGGTCATCCTGACACTTTGAGCGGGGCATGTCTTCCGATCATTGGGTACCGTGGTTCAAGGGGGAAAAGCTATGACTGAGAACGACGCGGTTGGCTCTGTAATCGATATTGCTATTGATCCGCTTCCGGGGCCTCAACTGCACGACACCTTGAGAGCGTTGCGGGCCGAGCATGGCAATGTCGCTCCAGCAACCTTTTATGGAATGCCGACCTTTGTGATTTTGAGTTGGGACACGTTGCGTGAGTTCTTCGCTTCCAACGAAGAGTTTCCCGGTGGTGAGGTTTATAAATATCAACTCGAGAAAACCGTTGGTCGAACATTCATCTCGATGGATGGCACCGATCACGACATCTATCGGCGCTTGGTTACGCCAGCATTTCGTTCACGCGCCGCAGTCCGATTCGTCGACGAAGAACTCACCCCGCTCGCGCATGAATTGATTGATGGTCTTGTTGGAAAGGGTGAGGCTGACCTCATAGGTGACTTCGCCAACCGACTTCCGTTCTGGGCGATCAGCAGAAAACTTGGATTACCTGAAGGGTTCGAAGATAGACAGCGCGAGTGGGCGCTGGCCATCCTCTCAGAACCGAGTAATCCGGAAGCGGCCCGCAGGGCGGCCGATGAACTTTCTGAAGTGATCGGGCCTGTGGTTGCTGCTCGACGTGAGCAGCCTGGTTCCGATGTCATCTCTCAACTCGTCACTGGTGAGTTCCAAGGGGTGACATTGACCGACGAGGAAGTGCATTCGCATGTCCGGTTGCTGTTCGCCGTTGGGGCAACGACGACCTCCGATGCATTGAGCAATTTGTTGTGGACCTTGCTTCATCGACCAGCGCTGTTGGAGCGAATTAGTAACGAACGAGAGCTTCTTCCTTCGGTCGTGCGCGAACTGCTGCGTTGGGAACCTCCGGTTCCGCTTTTGCCTCGTATGGCATTGCGAGAAGGAACCATCGGCGGAGTGCACATCCCAGCGGGCTCGATGATCCTCGCTGGGGTTGCGTCGGCGAATCGCGACCCTTCGCGTTTTGATCGGCCCGATGAGTTCGATATCGATCGACCCGATGCGGACATTCTCACCTTCGGTTTCGGAGTGAAGTTTTGCCCCGGCACCCACATGGCCAAACAGCAATTGCTCGCCGCCCTCGAGGTCATCTTGGATCGTCTGCCGGAATTGAAACTCGCAAGCGAGGATCTCGGGGCGGTCCCATCGGGGTGCAATCTGCGATCGGTGTCTTCGCTTCGATGCGAATGGGAGCATTGACTCCCATTTCGCCGAATGCGTGAACCGGGCCTACCGTGTGAACATATTTCAACGAGGGGGAACTCGCCATGGCCGATTTCAGCATCGATCCAAACTTCCAAGAACAGCTTGATTGGATTCGTGAGTTCGTAAAGGCCGAGGTTGAACCCCTCGATCTGGCATTCGCGGGCGAAGAAATGGTCTACAACAAGGCCAGTGCGTTCTACGAGGAAGCCATTCGCCCGCTTCAACAGATCGTGAAAGACCGTGGGCTGTGGTCGTGTCACCTCACACCCGATTACGGCGGTCAGGGTTACGGGCAGGTCCAACTCGCCTACATGAACGAAATCCTCGGTCGTTCCCAGTTCGGACCAACGGTGTTCGGAAGTCAGGCTCCCGATTCGGGTAACGCGGAGATCATCGCCCACTACGGCACCCCTGAGCAGAAGGCGAAGTATCTCGAGCCGCTTCTCGATGGCCGAATCTCGTCGTGTTATTCAATGACCGAGCCTCAGGGTGGTGCTGATCCCGGGGTCTTCACGTGCAGCGCTGTGCGTGACGGCGATGAATGGGTCATCGATGGCGAGAAGTGGTTTGCATCATCGCTTCGTTATGCCACGTTCTTGATTGTCATGGTGATTACCGACCCCGACGTTGTGGTGCACAAAGGCGCATCGATGTTTCTCGTGCCGGCCGACTCGCCAGGGATTGAAGTTGTTCGCAATGTAGGCGTCGGTCAAGAAGCAGAAGGTCACGGCGGACATGCTTACGTTCGCTACAACAGCGTTCGGGTTCCAGCCGAGAATCTTCTCGGTGGCGAGGGACAAGCATTTACGATCGCTCAGACACGACTTGGCGGCGGTCGCTTGCACCACGCCATGCGCACGGTTGGTGCGGTATCGCGCTGCCTCGACATGTTGTGCGAACGAGCTCTTAGTCGAACAACACAGGGCGAACTTTTGGCTCGTAAACAAGCCACCCAAGAGAAAATCGCCGATTCATTTATCGAACTTCTTCAGTTCAAGCTGCAGGTTCTGCATGCCGCCTGGGTCGTTGATCAGAAGGGCGGTCACGCCGCTCGTAAAGAAATCGCTGCGGTGAAGGTGGCGACACCAAAGGTCTACCGAGAAGCAGTGCTACGCACGATGCAATTGCATGGAGCTCTCGGCGTCTCGAATGAAATGCCGCTGGCGAACATGCTGATGGCATCGGTCACGATGGGCATCGCCGACGGACCGACCGAGGTGCACAAGTTCACCGTGGCTCGTGAAGTATTGAAGGACTATTCGCCGGCCGAAGGTGACTGGCCAAGTGAGCATCTTCCCGAGCGACGTGCGGCCGCGCGCGCTGAGTTCGCCGACCTTCTTGAACGCTCAGTTTCCGATTATTGATCGGAAGGTTTAGTAACCGCCGCCAAGTTTGCGGTGGTCCCAAGAAATGGTGCGCTCAACATTGAGCTTCACAACGACACGCTTGTGCAGCATCATCTCAACCGCGCCCTTCATCTCTTCGGTATACGGCGCCATGTAGCGATCGAACACGCTGATGCCGAGTTCGAACATGCGCTCTGGATCGTCGATGATTTCGGCCTTGCCGATGAGCGTCACGCCACGAAGGGTCTCGTAGGTTTCGCCATCTTCAACCAACATCGTGAGATTGGGGTTGCGGCGAAGGTTCATTACTTTCTGCGCCTTGGCCTTCGACTCGATAGCGACGCAACCTTCGAGGAAGCCGTACCACATCGCAATCGAGTGGATGCTTCCATCGGGGTTGATAGTCGACATCGTCATCGAGCGCCGACCCTTGAGGAACTCATCGATTTCCTCGGGGCTCATTACGATCTTGTTGCGTTGCTTTACGCCCCGCTGCGGTTGCTCGTCGGCCATGGTTCCCCCTCGAAGTTCGGACCGTCGAACGGTAACACCGGCCCGGGCGGGGATGACCATTTCCTTGTGAGGGCGTAGGGTTCGCAGGTCTGGAGGGCGTGGGCGCCCACAGAAACTTCTGGAGGGGAAGAACACATGACTCACGTTGAAACTGCCAAAGCGATCGCCAAGCCAATCGGCGATATGGGTGGAGCGTTCATGATGGACGGCGCCACCTACGCCCGCGGCGCTGAACTCGGATTCTCGGGTATCGACTTTTATGTTCTTGGTCGCGGCGGAGTCCTTGGTGACACCACTCCCGATGTTGTTTCCTCGGCGTTCTTCTTTTGGAATCCTGAGCAGGTGCGCACGCAATGGGAACTTGCTCGCAAGGTGATGGATCCGGCCAAGGCCGCAGGTGAATGGGCGGACCTCTGCCACTCCTATGGCGATGCTCATCTCCCTGATCACGGCTCGCTCGATCGTTTTTCAGAACTCGCGGCAAAGGTGTCTGACGCCGCATCTCCTGCCGGGGTCGCACTCTTTGCCGGTTGGCGGTCGCTTCCCGTTCCAGGTGCCGACCGCCCAAAGGCGCGCGCGCAGCACTACCTCAATTCACTCCGCGAACTCCGCGGTGGTCTTCACGGTGGAGCGGTTCTTGCGATGGGACTCTCACCAGCCGAAGCTGTTGTGGTGCACTCACCGGGGATGGCTCCGGTGTTTGGGTGGGACGCGGCAGCAATTCCGGTCGACGACTCGTTGAAGGACGAATGGAAAGTCGCCGAAGCCGGCACCGATCTCGCTATGGCTCGCGTGTTGCATTCATTGTCGACCGACGAATGCGCCGAATTCGAAGCTCTCGTTCTCGCACTGCATAAGGCCGTTCAGGCCGCCAAGGAAGGTTGATTCATATGGACATTCGTGAAGCGCTTTACACAACTCGAGCAATGCGACGGGTCAAGCCCGATCCCATCCCGATGGATGTGCAGGCGCGCATTATGGACGCTGCTGTTCGCGCCCCGAGCGGTGGCAATACGCAGAACTGGCGTTTCTTGCTTATCGACGATCCTGAGGTGAAGGCAAAGCTCGGCCCGATCTATCGCCAAGCAATGTCGGTGCTGTGGGGTTCGTATTACAAGGATCGTCTCGACGCTGCTCACGCCGCACCAGAACTTGAAGAGTCGAAGTCGATGCTTCGCGTGCAGAAGTCAGCACAGTGGTTAGCCGACAATTTCGAAATGGTGCCGCTGTATCTCTTCGGTTTTGCGCAGCATGACCCAAGTGGTTCCTCGGTGTACCCCGCACTCTGGAACGCGCAGCTTGCTGCTCGCGCCGAAGGCGTCGGCACGTCGCTTACACAGGTGCTGGTATTTCACAACGACGAGGTGCTCGACATCCTCGGCGTTCCGAAGGACGAAGGCTGGAACATGCTGGGCTGTGTGTCGCTCGGTTATCCCACCGGCAAGTGGGGCGTCGCGACGCGCCAGCCGGCTCACGATGTGTCGTTCCGTAATCAGTGGGGCGACGACGTCGGCTTCCGCGACGACGAACCGCTCTGGCCGTAGCGACTCAGTCGCCTTCGTCGGCGGGTGCCCAATGGGCGCGAAGGTCAGATAACCAATCAGGGAAGTCGAGAGGCGGGTCGGGCAACGGCGTTACGCCGTGTTCTTCCAGTGCTGCTTCGTAGACCTCGGGTTGATCTCCCCAGGAACGGGGGTCACCCATCATGACCTCGTACAACTTGGCACCGTCATCGCCGGCGCGGATGGGGCCGAACGCCGCGCCAAACGGAAGCTCAACATGAGTTCCCTTTGGGCACCAGCGATCGCCAAACCACAGTCCGCCGTCGATGATGAAAACGATGTGCGGCGAGTAGTGGCCGTGGCGACGAACCATCATCCCCGGGTCATATTCGGCATAGAGCGAGAGATACTGCGGATCGGGACTGAACGCGAACCATTTCTCACGCACGTACGAGGTCGAACCGTCGGCGTTCTGTTGAGCGCGGCACAACTGCCACGGAACATCGGGATCGTCCATGTGACGAAAGATGACCTCTTTGCCCGGGATGGGTAGAGGCCCTTCCGTGGGGTCGGTGGTCATGCGATGAACTCGAAATCGACATGGGCCGATTCAATACCGCGAACGAATGCGTTCGCCATCTCGACGGGCTTGGTCCCTGGGGTGAGTTTCCACCCTGATGTGCGTCGGAGGAGTTCTTCGAAGAACACTCGAATTTCCAGTCGGGCAAGCGATGCACCGAGACAGAAGTGCGTACCGAAACCAAACGAAATGTGGTTGTTTGGTGTGCGATCCACAAGAAATTCTTCCGGTCGGTCGAAGTGGGCTTCGTCCCGATTTGCTGACGAGTACATCAGCACAACCTGGTTGCCCTTTGGAATGGTCACGCTGTTGACTTCGGCGTCAACCTTCGCCACGCGACACATGTTGTGGATTGGCGTGACGTAGCGAATCATTTCCTCGACAGCGACAGTGAGGTCGGCACCATTTCGCAACTTCATCATTTCGGCGGGATTGCTGATCAGGTTGAGAATTGTCCAGGCAATGACAGTTCTCGTGGTCTCGGCACCGCCATCAAGGAGCAACAGCGCGTCTGCGATTGCATCGTTGGGATCGAACGGACAACCGTTGATTTCAGCGGTTGTGTAGAACGAGAAAATATCGTCGGCTGGGCAGGTCTTCTTTGCTTCAAAAAGTTCCGCAGCAGCACCCGCGAATTCCATCGCCGAGATCATTCCCTCGTCGTTGAAGTATCGAGGACCGCCACCAAGAGCAATGGTGGTCTCGGACCAATGCTTCAACTTGGGCCAATCTTCTTCTTCGAATCCGAGAAGTTTGCCGATCATCATTGCGGGCAGTGGCGCAGCCATTTCGTTAATGACTTCGGCGGATCCGCCGTTGTCGCGCACTGCGTCAAGAAGTTTGGTGACTTTGCCGCGGATGTCGTCTTCCCATGCGCTTGCAGCACGGGGAGTGAACCGACGAGAAACCATGTTGCGGCGCTTCATGTGGAGGGGGTCGTCGAGGCCGATGATGGCGTTATCGGCGGGAAGGTTCGGCCGGTAGCCGCCCTTTTCCGAATCGGAATTGATGAAGACGTCTTTGCGCTTCTCGATGTCGACGATGTCGTCGTAGCGAGCGATTCCCCAAAGTTCGTTAGATGCGTCCCAGTAGACGGGTTCGTTCGCACGCATCCAGGCGTAGGTGGGATACGGGTCGCCTCCGTAGAGCTCAGGGGCGAGAAGATCTATAGCGAGCCGTTCCATGGTCCCTCCAAAGCACTGGCATCAACCAACTGGTTGTGCAGCCCGGATGGTATCGCCCTGGGTGGTTGGAGTTTCTTTGAGGGTCACAATTACGAAACAGAAGTATTCCGAAACACGAGTGTTTCGATAGAGTGGCCCCTATGGACGAACTGCAACTTCAGAAGCGCCGTTGGTGGGCATTGGCCGTGCTGTCCGGCAGCCTCCTCGTGATCTCGCTCGACAACACGATTCTGAACGTGGCGATTCCGTCTCTTGTCCGGGATTTGAGCGCAACGACCAGCCAACTCCAGTGGATCATGGATGGCTACACGCTTGTGTTCGCTGGGTTGCTGCTCACTGCTGGCGCGATGGGCGATCGATTCGGTCGCAAGGGCGCTCTCCAACTTGGCCTGGTTATTTTTGGATTCGCTTCGATGGCTTCGGCAATGGCTCAAAGCGCCAATCAACTCATCGTCACTCGGTCACTGATGGGTATCGGCGGAGCACTGATCATGCCGTCGACGCTTTCGCTGCTCACAAATATCTTTCACAATCCGCGAGAACGGGCAAAAGCCATTGGTGTTTGGGCTTCAGTCGCCGGAGCGAGTGGCGCGCTTGGCCCTGTCATCGGCGGTCTCTTACTCAAATGGTTTTCCTGGCATGCACTGTTTTTTGTCAACGTTCCGCTGATCATTGTGTTGCTCTTTGCCGGCCGGGTGCTTCTACCGAAATCGAAAGCAGAGATTGCTCAACGCCTTGACCCAGTCGGATCGCTGCTTTCCATGGTCGGTTTAGTCGCAGTGCTGTGGGCCGTCATTGAGTCGCCAACCGCGGGGCTTACAGATCCGACGGTTGTCATGGTGGGCTCGCTCGGAGCCCTAATCGTCGCTGCGTTCATCTTTTGGGAACTACATATCGAGAGCCCGATGCTCGATATGCGGTTTTTTAAGAACCCTCGATTTGCGGCTGCAAATATCGCAGTCACGCTTGTGTACTTCGCAATGTTCGGCCAGATGTTCGTAATGAATCAATACACGCAGGTTGTCTTGGGGTACTCACCGCTCGAAGCGGGACTGCGCATGATGCCAATGTCGCTCGTGATGATTTGCGTTGCACCTATGGCTCCGCGATTTGTTCACCGCATCGGAACGAAACTTGTGGTCGGCGGGGGCCTCGTACTGACATCGATTGGCGTATTTATCGTTTCGACGGTTCCAACATCGAACGGGTATCCGGTCTTAGTAACCGGCATCATGGTCTTAGCGTTTGGCATGGGCTGCGTCATGGCACCGGCTACTGAATCGATCATGGGATCGTTGCCTCGAGAGAAGGCCGGTGTCGGATCGGCAATGAACGACACGACACGACAGATAGGCGGTGCACTCGGGGTCGCGGTCATCGGTTCGCTACTCGCTGCGATTTATCGTCCCGGGGTACAGAGCAATATGAGCGCTGCCGGAATTGCACAACCGCTCATCGACACAGCGAAGGAATCGGTTGCCGGCGCAGTCTTTGGCGCCGCCAACACGCCCGGTATCTCGCCTGAAACCGCAGCGCAGATTCATCAGATCGCCGTGCATGAATATGTCGATGGTATTCATGTCGCAATGAAGATCGCCGCAGCAGTGGTCCTTCTTGCTGCATTCATTGCGTTCAAGTGGTTGCCGGCTCGCGCTGATGATGCGAGAAGCGAGGTGAGCGGTCCGCTTGATGGACTTGCATCGCTTACGTTCGCCGAAGCTGAAGGCGTGCTTGAGGATGGCCAAGTTGAACTCGAAGCCGAGATAGACGTCGAACGTGATGCGGTAGTTGACTCAGGCGGCGGGACGGTGCGGTCATGACGGCGACGAGTACACAGCGAGGCCGTCCCGGTCGTCAGCGGAGTGAAGCGGCCGATCATGCGATCCTCGATGCAACACTCGAACTCTTAAGTGAACACGGGTACGCATCGCTCACGATGGCCGCGGTCATTGCGAAGTCGGGAGTTTCGTCAGCAACGCTTTACCGACGGTGGCCCACAAAGCAAGAGCTTGTTGCTGCTGCCCTTGCGACATTGCACGCAGAGATTGTTGATATCGATACAGGTTCTTTGCGTACCGATGTTGTCGAGATGGTGCGAGCAACTTCGGAAGCAATGTCGGTGCGACGTGAAGATCTTGCCGAAGACCTGGCTGTTGAACTGCGGCGTAATCCTGAATTTCGCGCGGCGGTGAAAGAGAAGTTCATACTTCCGCGCAGACGGGTGATGGCAGCAATTGTCGATCGCGCACAAAAGCGCAATGAATTGGGAGCTGATATCGACGCAGCAACTGCATTTGCCTTTATCGGTGGACCGCTACATAACCGAATGTACGTACAAGGGGAATCTTTGACCGCGGCGTTCCAACGAAAAGTCGCAGCCGGGTCTCTTGCGGCAATGATCGCGGTTGCGTCCCTGTAAGCGTTTGCCTCAGCCGGCGGTGACTCCACGGTCGCTGGAAAAGATTGCGCCGTGAATGTTGGTTGAACCGGGAGCGGCAACAAGTGCAATGAGTTCGGCGATGTCATCGGCTTCGCCTTGGCCTCGGTGGCCAAGGTAGGGAGCCATGAGCTCGAAGTCGATGTCGGATGGCATCTGGAAATTGTGTGTGAGGTTTGTGACGATGCCGCCGGGAGCGATTGCGTTGACTCGAAGCGCAGTCTTCGCATATTCCATCGCCAGCGACTTCGTGAGCTGGACGACTGCACCCTTGGTCATGCAATAGGCCGTTGTGTAGGCCTGTCCCATGAGCCCCGCGTTTGAAGCGATGTTCACGATGTTGCCGTCGGAGGCGAGGAGGTGCGGAACCGCGGCCTGGCAAAAGAAGAATGGCGCATCCATGTTCACTGCAGCCATGCGCCGGTACTGGTCTTCAGTCATGTCGGTGAAGTGATAGCCGCCAGCGATTCCGGCCACGTTGACGAGTACGTCAAGGCGACCGAACACTTCGATGGCTTCGGCGATAGCGGCGAAACACTCAGCACGCTCGCTGACGTCTCCGATTCGAGATACAGCGGTTCCGCCGCCGGCGGTGATCATCGAAACAGTTTCCGCGAGCGACTCGGCATTCATGTCATGGAGGAAGACCTCTGCGCCTTCGGCGGCGAGCCGGACCGAGGAGGCTCGGCCAATGCCAGAACCTGCTCCGGTGAGAAAGGCAACCTTGCCGTCGAATCGGCCCGGAATCACATATGACATGGAAATCTCCCCGCTGATGATGAGAGCCGAGAGCCTCGCACATCGAGTGGCTCTCATGCTGAGGGCGACCATGTTTTCGGAAGGTGGTTCAGGCGCGATACGTTGCCAAGACGCTGAAGCGCCACGGAGGTGCCTCATGGGAGGAGCTAGAGATGGACATCAAGGCCGGTAGTCGACTCGCTTGCCCAGAGTGCAGCGTCGAACTCGTCGTGGTCCGTCCCCCGAGCTCGCCGGTTGTTCTTACCTGTGGCGGCGTCGAAGTTGTGGACGCTGCGGCCGATCGTCCCGGTGGCGGGCACTCCGACACCAGTGGCGAGGCCACGCTTGTTGGCAAGCGTTATGCCGACGAAGACTCCGGCATCGAGGTTCTGTGTGCCAAGCCTGGTCCTGGTGCATTGGCCGCTGATGGGCGTGAAGTCCCCATCAAGGGTGCCAAGCCACTTCCATCCTCTGACTGATCTGAAGGTCGTCGCGTGAATCTTTCGCTTTTGCTCGAGATGTCGGCATCGACGCTCGAGGACCGTCCCGCGGTTACCTCAGGATCGCGGACTCTGAGTTACGCACAACTCGATGCTGCAGCTCGGCGATGCGCGGCAAAGTTTCTTTCAATGGGCGCGACTGGTGTCGTCTATTGCGGAACGAACGACGCGAGTTTCCCAATCGCAGTCTTTGGTGCTGCATATGCGGGGCTTCCTTTCATTCCGCTGAACTATCGACTGGGCGATGAACAGCTTCAACCGTTGGTAGAAGCAAACCGTGGTGCAGTGATCATTGCTGAGACAGCGAGAGTTCCTGGCGCCGATCCCGAAAAGGTTGTCCTTCGGTCAACGTTGCTCGACGCTGAATTTTCGACGAAGGTCGATATCGAACTTCCGGCTTTCGTCGATCCCGAAGACGTCGCAATTGTTCTCTACACATCTGGGACTTCGGGTACACCGAAAGCAGCACTGCTTCGTCATCGCCATCTCACCGCATACGTGATCGGCACTGTCGAATTCGCTGGAGCTGAACCAGAACAAGCCGCGCTTGTCACGGTCCCGCCGTACCACATTGCCGGATTGGCAAACCTTCTGTCGAACATGTACTCGGGCCGTCGCATTGTGTATCTCGAATCGTTCGATGCCCAGGTATGGCTCGACACAATCCGCAAAGAACGAATTACACAGGCAATGGTTGTCCCAACGATGCTGGCTCGTGTTGTTCAATTGCTCGATGGTTCGCCGGCCGATGCGCCATCGCTGGCCACGCTTTCTTATGGGGGAGCGCGCATGCCGCTTCCCGTTCTTGAACAAGCCCTTGAATTGTTCGTGGGCACTGGATTTGTGAATGCCTATGGGCTGACGGAAACCTCATCGACGATCGCGTTGCTCGGACCTGAAGATCACGATGCGGCATTTGCTGGTGATCCAGTTGCCAAAGTTCGACTTAGCTCGGTTGGCAAGGTGCTTCCCGGCATCGAGGTTGAAGTGCGTGACGAAGATGGCACCCTCCTCGCTGTCGGCGAACCCGGTTTGGTCTTCCTCCGGGGTGAACAGGTATCGGGTGAATACGAAAGCGGAAGCGTCGTCGATGCCGAAGGATGGTTCCCGACCAAAGATCGCGGTTGGATCGATCAAGACGACTATCTCTTTATTGAGGGTCGCGCCGATGACACCATTATTCGCGGGGGCGAGAACATCGCTCCGGCGGAAATCGAAGACGTCTTACGTCGCCACGAAGCGATTGCCGATGCCGCTGTTGTAGGAATCCCCGACGATGAATGGGGACAGCAGATCGCTGCTGTCGTTGTTATGAAGCCGGGGGTGTCGGTATCAGTCGACGAACTCCACGACTATTGCCAGTTGCATCTGCGCAGTTCAAAGACGCCTTATCGCATTGAATTCCGCGACGAATTGCCGCATACGCCGACGGGCAAACTTCTTCGCCGTGAGGTCCTCGCCGATCTCCTGGGCTGAGCATTTCGCGTTCTGTCTCCTAGATTGGCAGTTGTGGATTTCACTCTCGACGACGATCTCCGTGCGCTGAAAGCCGAGGCCGAAACATTCGCGGCCGCAGCCGTTGCGAAGTACGGCCGCTTTAACGATTCGTGGCTGTGTTCGTTCTCGCGTGAGTGTTCTCAAGAGTTGGCGGAACGAGGCTGGATCGGCATGACGTGGCCGAAAGAATTCGGCGGTGGTGGTCGCTCTCCGGTTGATCGATTGATTGTGAGCGAAGCGCTCATCACGGCGGGTGTTCCAATTGGCGCCACGTGGTTTGCTGATCGCCAGATGGGTCCTGGTCTTTATACGTTTGGCACCGCAGAACAGTGCGAGCGTTATCTCCCTGAGATCTTGGCGGGTGATGTCACGTGGTGTATCGGCATGTCGGAACCAAACAGTGGGTCCGACCTGGCTTCATTGACGACCTCGGCGGTTGGCGACGGCGATGAATGGGTCATTAACGGACAAAAAATCTGGACATCGTTCGCACATGAATCTGACTATTGCTATTTGATCTGTCGCACGGAGTCGGTTCCCAACAAACCGCACCTAGGTATCAGCGAAATCATCGTGCCAATGGACACCCCGGGAATTGAAGTCCGATCGATTCGGGACATGGTCGATGCCCGCCACTTCAATGAAGTGTGGTTTGACAACGTACGAGTGCCGATCGGAAATCTTGTTGGCGTTGAGGGAAACGCGTTTTCTCAGACGATGCGTCAACTTGAACATGAGCGCGGCGGAATCGACCGTTTGGTTTCGAACCGGGCGCTGTACTTGCATGCCCGCGAGATGGCCGACACGACCGATCCAATCATTCGGCAGGAGATCGCCGAACTCGAGATCGGCTTTACCGTCGGCCGATTGCTGGTCTACCGAAGTGTGCTGGGCCAGACGCCGGCGGGTTTCGCCGCTGGAACAAAATGTGTCTGCACCGAGTACGAACAGCGAGTCGCAGACTTTGCCGCCCGGATCATGGGCCCAGAAGCAATGTTGCATTCGGAATGGTCGACGCAAATTGCCTATGCCCCGGCCTACACAATCATGGGGGGCACTTCGAACGTCATGAGAAATATTCTCGGTGACCGGGTTTTGGGCCTTCCGCGTTGACGGGTCGGCACTTCGGCCTGAGACAGGCAACAATGACCCCATGATCACGCTCGAAGTTTCTGACCGTGTTGCGACCATCACCCTGAATGACCCGGGACGCCGGAACGTTGTTTCCGCAGCACTCAACGCTGCTGTGGCCGAGGGGATGGATGAGCTCGAATCTCGTGACGATGTCGGCGCCATCGTTGTTACTGGAGCGCCGCCGGCATTCTGCGCAGGCGCTGATCTCGATGACCTCGCCGCGTGTGACACGGAAGAAAAGCTGCGCACGATCTATTCAGGGTTTCTTCGACTCGCCAATTCACCCTTGCCCACGGTCGCGGCGGTGAATGGCGCCGCTGTTGGCGCCGGTCTGAATCTCGCGTTGGCATGCGATGTGATCCTTGCTGGACAGTCGGCGAAGTTTGATACTCGTTTTCTTCAGATTGGCCTCCACCCGGGCGGCGGCAACACATGGCGACTGCGCCGGATCACCGATCTACAGACCACGATGGCGCTTGTGCTCTTCGGCGAAGTAGTTGACGCAGCGCGTGCCGCGGAAATTGGGTTGGTATGGAAGTGCGTGCCTGATGCGGAACTCCTCGGTGTTGCTCACGCGATGGCTGCCAAAGCTGCAGCAGGCCCTCCCGAGGTTGTTCGTTCGATGAAAGCCACAATTCTTGGGATGGACGCAGTTACGAATTCGGAAGACGCGGTTTCGGCAGAGTTGGGTCCGCAACTTGCTTCACTTGGTGGTGCGGCATTTGTTGAACTTCTCGCACAACTCCGGGCTCAGATTGCCGCCAAGTCCTGAACAGTGACTTCTGAATCGTCGGGCTGGAATTCTGCGATCGCGTTTGCTGATCGCGCCATTGCGCGAATTTCTTCATTCGGTATCCCGACTAGCGGTAGCGGAATCGAACTTCTTTCGAAGCGAACGCTGTTCACCGATCCGCTGCTGGCGCGCCAAGTTTCGATGGGTGGGTTCTGCCAACTTATTCCTGTTGCCGACGGATGGTGTGCGGTTCACCTGCCTCGTGAAGATGATCTTGAATTGCTTCCCGCATGGGTTGGCATCGAAGCGCAGTCGACAGAGATTCCATGGAATGCACTCGAGTCGGCGCTTGCGCTTCGCACCACTGATGACCTTGTAGGAGCGGCTCAAGAACTTGGTTTGGCTGTTGCGGCATTGCCCGGTGGCGACGACGAACAATTGATTGATCGAAGCACGGTGAATGTTGCTCGTCCATGGATCCAGCGAAGTGTTGGACGGCGTCGAAGTGACATGACACTCAACGGTGCTGTTGTCGTGGACCTTTCATCGCTGTGGGCGGGTCCGCTGTGTTCTCGCATACTGACCACCGCCGGGGCACGAGTCATAAAAGTGGAATCTTCGTCTCGCCCTGATGCGTCTCGTGATGGTGACCGAGAATTTTTCGATTGGTTGCATGACGGCCATGAGTTTCGAACAATCGCGTTTGAAACCGCGGCAGGGCGTTCCGAACTCGTCGAACTGTTAGAACACGCCGACATCGTGATCGAAGGTTCTCGTCCGCGGGCACTGGAACGTTTGGACATCGTTCCGTCGGAGTTTGTCGAGAATCGTCCGGGCACGGTGTGGGTGTCGATTACGGCCTATGGGCGCTGTGGTCCATGGCGGAACTGGGTTGGTTTCGGAGACGATGCTGCGGTGGCTGGCGGTTTGGTCGATGTGGCTGCCGATGGCAAACCGAGTTTTGTAGGCGATGCCGTTGCCGATCCACTGACCGGTCTTCTGGCCGCCGCGCTTGTCGCCGGCTCGGTTGCTCGTGGCGGGGGAGTCACAATCGACTTGGCGCTTCGCGAAGTAGCGAGAAGCGCTGCGCACTCAGCTCGTGTGGTGTGGTGACGATGAAAACCGTCATAACCAATGCAGAAGTTGAAGGTCGTCACGTCTCGGTTGTGATTGATGACGGGCATATCGTCGAAATATCTAAAGACGTAGAGACGCATAATGCCGATGTCGTTGACGCCGACGGCGGAGCGTTGATCGTTGGTCTGCACGATCACCATGTGCACCTCCTTGCGATGGCGGCTCGTCGTGAAGGAATCGATCTCGATCCGCTTCAAACTCCGCTGGCCTTCGACGATGCGCTTCGGTTGGCATCAGCGAGCTCAGAGACCGGGTGGTTGCGCGCTTCTGGATACGACGAACATCGCCACGGCGTTCTTGATTGCCGTCGTCTCGATGCGCTGGTTGGCAACAGACCTCTTCGTGTGCAGCATCGATCAGGGCTGGCGTGGGTGCTATCTAACGCTGCTCTCGATCTCGTCCTCGATGGCGAGTTACCAGATGGAGTTGAACTCGATCCCGATGGAATTCCAACCGGCTGGCTTCTTCGTCTTGATGAATGGATCGCAGATCGTATTCCGCCGACCGCTCCGTCACTTCGAGGCGTAGGCGCTGAACTCGCCACATTTGGGATCACCGGCGTCACCGATGCAACGCCCAATCTCGGTCAGGGGCGACTCGAACTTCTTCGTTCCGCGGTGAGCGATCGTTCACTTCCGCAACGTTTGGTTCTTCTCGGGGTTGATGACCCCGCAGCAGTTGCAGATTTCGCAAGGGTTGGTCCGGCCAAGATCGTGATCGACGAAGTAACCGGTCTCGATCCCGATGCGCTTGCCCGCATCATTTCCGCTCACCATCTCAAAGACCGTGCAGTGGCTATTCATGCGGTGAGCCGTGCGGAAACGGTTACTGCGGTAACAGCCTTAGCGCTGGCTGGAATTCATCCTGGCGATCGCATCGAACACGGTTCGGTGTTGCCCGACGATCTCGATGCAATTCTCGCTAGTGGTTCCGTCACCGTTGTTATCCAGCCAGGCTTGGTAGGCGAGCGCGGCGATCACTATCTGAGTTCGGTTGACCGCGAGGACCTGCCATTTCTTCATCGGGCGGCGTCATTGCAGTCCGCCGGGATTGCTGTGGCAATAGGGAGCGACGCACCGGTGACATCGGCCGACCCCTGGGCCACGATCGCAACCGCGACGACGCGACAGACACGTTCGGGCAACGTCATCGGCGAATCCGAGAGAGTCGATGCTCGCACTGCGCTGGGTTGGTATCTCACAGATCCGCTTGATCCCGGTGGTTCTCTACGACGAGTGGTGTGTGGAAGCGCGGCAGATCTGTGCCTTCTTGATGCGCCTCTCGACGAAGTGCTGGCGGCACCCGATGCAATGCATGTGCGCATGACGTGGGTTGGGGGCAGGCTGGTGCACTTATGACGGTTCTTCGATCACCTTCTGCCTTGCTTGCGTTTATTGCTGATGGTCTCGATGACACGGCGCTCGGCGTGGTCGTTGGTTCGCCAGCAGTTGTTGTAGATCTCTCCGAACCGTTTGAGACCCCGGACTTACTGCGCATCACGGCACTTCTTTCGACGATGCCGGTGGTACTGATCGGGATCTCCCGTCGCGGGCCGATCGATAGTTCGGCGATCGTCGGCCTTGATGTTGCACTTTGCTCGGGTGATGACGCGTCATCACCGTGGATCTCATGTGGGGACTCACTCGATGAAACACTCCGGTTGCTGATTTCTGCGATTGAAGTGTCGCCTGATGCGTCAGTTGCGCTCGGGCAGTTACTCCGAGTTGGAGAACATGCATCGGCGTCAGAAGCGGTGATTGCCGAGTCATGGGTTTACAGCCTCCTTCAAGGTGGCGATACGTATTCACGATGGCTTGACTCGCGTTCAACACGAACTCCGCGACCTCGTCCGGACTCATCAGTCGTTCTCGTTGAACGGACCGACAATCTGCTTTCGATCACTCTTGATCGACCTGAGGTCCACAATGCGTACGGAACGCGAATGCGCGATGAATTAGTGGAAGCGTTTCGCCTTGTCGATGCAGACCCAACGATTGCCAAGGTGATAGTGCGCGGAGCGGGCCCATCGTTCTGCAGCGGTGGCGATCTTGATGAGTTCGGCACTGCACCCGCGCCGGTCATGGCGCACGGCATACGAACCAGCAGAAATGCCGGCATTGCGTTAGCGGCGATCGCTGATCGGGTGGAGGTCATGGTTCACGGCAACTGTGTTGGCGCTGGTGTCGAACTTCCTGCATTCGCTGCACGGGTTGTGGCTCATTCTGAGACATCGTTTCTCTTGCCTGAGATTGCGATGGGCCTCGTGCCAGGTGCAGGCGGAACTGCGAGCATTCCGCGCCGAATTGGACGTCATCGAACTGCGTATTTTGGATTGTCCGGTCGACCCATCTCGGCTGATACGGCGATGTCATGGGGACTCATCGACGAGATCGACAACTCACGATTCGAAACCGGACAGGTTGCCCGATGAGTAACGATCCGACTGTTGGTTCAACGCAATGGGCGCAATGGCGCAAGGCCGTTGACCTTGATGACTATGAATCTCGCTGGGATCGGATGGCTGAACAGGGCGAGAACCCTCACGGTGAAGTCGATTTTGTAATGCGGTTCGAACCGAAGACGGCACTTGATGCTGGGTGCGGATTCGGTCGGGTTGGAATCGAGCTCGCTGCCCGCGGTGTTGAGATTGTTGGCGTCGATCTCGATGCCGACCTTCTTGGGCGGGCGCAGCGTCGGGCCCCGCAACTCGATTGGCGACTTGCAGACCTCGCAGCGGTCGACGTCGGTCGGCAATTCGACCTTGTTGTGTTGGCGGGAAACGTCATTGGCTTCGTCGATGCGGCCCACCGTTCGAGTGCAGTACAGAACTGTGCTCGTCATGTCGCTCCTGGTGGCTGGCTTGTCATGGGGAATCAACTCAAAGCCACGTGGCCGACGATCGCTGAGTTCGATGAATGGTGTTCAGGTGAAGGCCTTGTTCCGGCCGAACACAAGGCAGGGTGGGAAGGCGAGATTTTGGACAAGGACCCGGATTACGTCGTAACGGTGCATCACCGTCCTGCTTCGTGACCGTGGTCCTGCGATTGTCCTGACCGCTCTGTGGCAGGATCATTGCGCATTCCATCCGGGGGGCCGACACGATGACTGATCTCACAGAACCAACTGAAGTTCCGGTCAAAGACATCGGAACATTACGAAGCCGAGCTGAAGGTTCGGGCCCAACAACGCGGCGTCCGATCACGATTCCCGCCAACCGCTACTACTCACCTGATTTCGCTGCGCTCGAAACGGAACGCATGTGGCCACGGGTTTGGCAGTTGGCGACATCGATCGATGCAGTTTCTGATCCCGGAGATTGGGTGGAGTTCTCTGTCGGGGAATTGTCGGCGGTCATCCTTCGCGATCAAGAAGGAACGTTGCGAGCGTTTCAGAACGTATGTATGCATCGCGGTATCGAACTGTGCAAAGGATCAGGCACAGGTCGCACCGAACTTCGCTGTGGATTCCATCGTTGGTGCTGGAACCTCGATGGTTCGCTGAATGAAATTCCGAGTCGTCGGGACTTTGGTGTCATCGACAACGACGCGTATGGGCTTGCGCCCGTGCTCGTCGACACATGGGGGCCGTTGATCTTCATTAATTTCGATACCGATGCGATGAGTCTGGCGACCTATCTCGGCGGAGCTCCGGCCGATGCGGCGTATCTCGGGATGGACGATTTCCACTGTCGCTTTGAGATCAGCGTAAAGGTGCCTTCGAATTGGAAAACCGCCGCCGATGGATTTAGCGAGACCTATCACGTGCAGGGATTGCACCCCGAACTGCTGAAGGTATTCGCCGACCTCGATAATCATCAGGTCTTCTGGGATCACGTCGGGCGTAGCCGTCAGCTCTATGGCGTTCCGTCCCCTCGAATTCGTCCGACACCAAGCGACCAAGAAGTCTGGGAAGCGTTTGCGTCGGTCTATTCCGGTCGAGCCGGACTCGATGCGGTGAACCCAGGTCCGGCTCCTGCGATTCCTGACGGGTCGACACTTTTTGACGTGATGGCCGAATGCGTGCGAGATGCTCAGGCGGCAAAGGGCGTCGACTTATCTGCCTACGACAACACCCAGATCATGATGATGGATCAACACAACGTGTTTCCGAATATCACGGTGTTGTTGCATCCGGACTTGTTGTCGGTATTGCGAACTCGGCCCGGTGACCATCCCGACGAATGTTGGCTCGACATCTTCAATTTTGATCGTGCCGGCGCAAACGTCGCTCGTGTCAAGCCGATGAAAATGGAAGTGCCGCTCGATTCGATGGCGTTCGGCACGGTGTTCAATCAGGATTTCAACATGTTGCGTACCGCTCAACGTGGTCTCCATCAACCCGGATTCACTCGGATCACGCTTTCGCAGGAAGAAAGCCGCATTCTCAACAACCAGCTCGCGCTTGAGCGGTATATCGGAATTTCTCCAAGTGAGATTGAGGGCGATCTCCCGTAATGGTTGTCGCCACTGCAACTCGTCGTCGCGCTGACGGAGGCCCTAGCGCTCGGTCGCTCCTCATCAGTGTGTTGGGTCAATGGGTCGGACCCACCGACACGCCGGTATGGACAGCAACGCTCGTAGGCGCGCTCGAGGCGCTCGGCATTGAAGCGCGCGCCGCGCGCCAAGCAGTGAATCGCACTGCGGCAGACGGATGGCTCGAAGGGGAGTCCGTCGGTCGTTACACACGTTGGCGACTCACGAGTTCTGGACGTCGAATGATCGGCTCGGCGGTGCCTCGAGTCCAACGTTCGATCGTGTCGGACCGAACCTGGGACGGAACGTTTTTGTTGCTAACCCTCGCTGGTGCCGCACTTGACCGCGAGGCACGGGACCGTCTGGCCGTAGGTCTCGATTTCGAGGGATTCGGAACGCTGGGACCGGGCACGTGGGTGGCAGTCGGCGAAGGCTCACGTGAAGGAGCCGATTCGGTTCTTTCTGCCTGCGGATTGCAGGATCGGGCGTTGCTATTCAGTGCTCAATCTGTTGACGGGGCCGAAACCCCGGGCGAGGTCGTCGCCTTGGCCTGGGACCTCGATACGGCCGCGGCTGCGCATGAAGCCTTTCTGGAAGAGTTCGAGAGGGCCGTGCCCGCAGACGAGTGCGAGGCGTTTGCGTTGCGCACCCGACTGGCCCACGAGTGGCGCCATCTTCTAAGCGTGGACCCTTCTTTGCCACTTCAGCTCCTGCCGGCCGATTGGGTTGGAACCCGAGCCCGGAAGGTTTTCCAGCTCCGGTTCAGCGAGTGGGCCGAGGCGGCAACGTCGTACTACATAAGGTTGTGTGAAGAGCCTGTTGTGTCGTAGATTGTCGTCATGACCGAACTTGGATTCCCCGTCTTCGATTGCGATAACCACTACTACGAAGCGATCGATGCGTTCACTCGCCATCTCGATCCCCGTACCGCATCGCGCACCATTGAGTGGTGCACGATCAACGGGCGTCAGTACCACGTCATCGGTGGCAAAGTTAGCCACGCCGTGGTCAACCCCACCTTTGATCCAGTTGCGCTTCCTGGCGTGTTGAAGGATTACTTCCGCGGCAATCCGAACAACGAAAATCCGATCGAACTTCTCAAGCAGCGTGAGCCAATCCGTCCCGCGTACCGCGACAAAGATGCGCGAATCGCGATGCTCGATGACTACGGTCTCGAGAAGTGCTGGCTGTTCCCCACGCTCGGCATGATTTATGAAGAGCCACTCCACCAAGATCCGTGGGCGGTCATGCAGGTGTTCACCGCGTTCAACCGTTGGATGCTTGAAGACTGGGGCTTCAACCACAAGGATCGCATTTTCACCGCCCCATACATCAGCCTCGTTGATGTCGATTGGGCCGTGAGCGAACTGAAGTTCGCTCTCGACAACGGGGCAACAACGGTTGTGATGCGTCCCGCAGCACCCAACACCATCGATGGACAGCGTTCGCCTGCCGATCCCATGTTTGATCCATTTTGGGCTCTTGTGAATGAATCGGGCATCACCGTTGTCGCGCATGCTGGCGACTCGGGATACAACTCCCATGGTTACGGCGAAGACAACGGATTCTCTGCGGGCTTCAGTCAGCAGTCACGTCCGCAGCCGCTCCGAATGGCCACCATGTTCGATCGACCGATCGAGGACTTCCTTGGTTCGCTCGTCTGCGACAAAATGTTTGAGCGTTTCCCGAATGTTCGAGTTGCATCTGTCGAGAATGGTTCCGGATTCCTTCGTGGTTTGCTCAAGAAGCTCGACAACACAGCGAAGAAGATGCCGGGCTGGTTCCACGAGAGTCCTTCGGAAACCTTCCGTCGCCAAATCTGGATCAATCCGTTTTGGGAAGACGACGTGCACGAGGTTGTGGAACTCATGGGTTCCGATCGCGTGATTTTTGGTTCCGATTGGCCACATATCGAGGGCATGCCGGAACCGCTGGACTACATCGATGAACTCAAAGAGTTCTCGCCTGAAGTGCAGAAACTGATCATGCGCGACAACGTCACAGAACTGAATACCCGCCGACCGGCCTGATTGATCGGTTTTCCTAGTTTTTGACAGTTCCGGGGGGAACGTACAAAGGCCTCCACGATGTGGAGGCCTTTGTCGCGTCTGAGGTTTCGTGAATGGCGATGTTTGTGTTCAGAACTTCCCGTCGAGCACAAGGTCGCGGATTTCACGCTTGAGGATCTTCCCGGTCGCTCCCCGAGGTAACGGCTCGTCGCGTACGAACCACTGTGACGGGATCTTGAACGGGGCAATCCGTTCGGCGAGGAACGCCGTTAGTTCATCGATGTCGATGGTTTTGCCTGGTGTCGGCAGCAACGCGGCAACGACTTCTTCACCTAAACGCTCATGCGGAAGACCGAACACTGCGACCTCGTGGATGTCTTTGTGTTCGAAAATCGCGGCTTCAACTTCTGAGCAGTAAACGTTCTCGCCGCCGCGCAACACCATGTCTTTGATGCGATCGACGACGTACAAGAACCCTTGGTCATCGAGGTAGCCAAGATCGCCAGTGTGAAGCCAGCCGTCTCGAATCGATTCGGCAGTTGCTTCAGGGCGATTCCAGTAACCACGGATGAGCATCGGACCAGAGAGACAAACCTCTCCGACTTCACCGTTTGGTTGTTCCGAACCGTTGGGGGCGACAATCTTTACGCCCATGATGGGAATAACACGGCCCGTGCTTGAAGGCTTGGCCATGTAGTCCGGCCCGGTATTGCCGGGTCCATACCCGTTGGTTTCGGTGAGGCCGTAGCCGAGTTGCGGGCTGGCTTTGCCGGCAAAGGACCCTTCGATCTTGCGTACAAGTTCAGGGGCCATCGGTGCGCCCCCACCGCCAACATTTTTCAGGCTGGAGGTGTCGTACTCCGCGAAATCAGGGTGACTGACGAGATCCTGCGACATGGTGGGAACGCCGACGAAGTTTGTGACCTTCTCGCGTTCGATCAGTTGCAGCGCGCGCAGTGGATCCCATTTGTGCATCATCACAAGGCGCGCTCCGGTTGTCACCGAACCAAGCATGACGGGAACACAGCCGGTCACATGAAAGAGCGGAACGGTAAGGATGAAACATGCTGGGATTGACGGCGCTGCAGTCGATGGATCGGGCGGAGTATCTGGCGCCCATCGAAGCGCTTCGACCGTTGTGCGGCAGGCGAAGGCAAAGAGGCCCGAGATAACGCCGCGGTTTGTCGAGACAGCGCCTTTGGGTACACCGGTGGTGCCTGAAGTGAAAAGAATCGTGGCGTCATCGTCTGGGTGAATTTCGATCATCGGCATCGTCGCGCCCGGTGTAACCACATCGGCGAGATGATCGCAGCCGGGCGGAAGATCGCCCTCAGCGCGTACGACGAGTCCATGAATATTCAAGGCTTGGAGACGGTCACTAATTCGGTCGACGCGCTCGCGGTCGGTGATCAGAACTTTGGCGTCTGCATCGATAAGGCCGAATTCGATTTCGGGACCGGTCCACCATGCGTTTACTAAAACGGCGATTGCGCCAATCGAGGTTGCGGCGCCAAACGCAGTGATCCATTCAGGGAAGTTACGCATGTTGATAGCAACGCGATCGCCTTTGGTCACTCCATACCGTTCGACTAAGACGGTGGCGATTTCATCGATGCTCTTGACCATGTCAGCGTTGGTCCAACGTTCGTCTTCAAAAACGAGGTAGACGTCATCGGCGGGACGGGCGCGGATGAGGTCAAACAGATCGCGCAACACTGGAGGAATCTTCGTGAAGATGCGGCTGGGCCGGCCGAGAACCTCGGCTTCGGCGATCTCGAATGGAGCGTCGGGGCCAGTGAGCACCGCCACTGCGTCTTCGAATGTCATACCCATAGTTGATCCTCCCGGCAGTTGTCGGGGCAGACGCTACGGGACAGAGCGCCCCCCTTGCTACCGGTGGGTAACGAACCTCAGTCGAGCGACCGAACGGTGGTCATCGCGAGGGCCATGAGCCTGTTGTCAGAGCCTTGGTCTCTCACCTCGACCCTCACCAGGTGGTCCCGACCGCGATGGCCGGTGGTGGTGGCAGAGGCCACGACGGGGCCGACTCGGCCCGGACTCAAATAATGGACAGCGAGATCGGTGACGATGGCCTCAGGGGTGGCCTCGGCAGTGGGCCTGCCTACGACAAGGCTGCGGGCGGCGGCATCGAGCACGACGGCGCTCGCTCCGCCATGCAGAATCCCCCACGGGTTTCGCAGCCGTTGATCGACAGCCAATGAAACGACGCCGGGGGTTGAACTCGCCGAAAGGTTGAAGAACTCATGCGGGGGTGTGTCGAAGATCGGATCGTTGGGGACGGCGCGATCGAAAGGTTTGACGGGTCGGTTAAACAGTGGAGGACCATTGGCGGGGGTGAGGATCGCACAGGACATCCACGCGGTCGCAACCGTCGCTCCCGAAGCATTGGTGGTATCGATACGCGTAACGACTGACGAGCGTCCTCGTCGAAGTACGTGAGTGTCGAGCGTGAGCTCGCCAGTGCCGTGACTTCCCGTGAGTGAGTCGGGTGCGCGGCGAATCATGAGATTGGTGGTGACGATCCAGTCGGGAAGGCTGGCGAGACCGGAAGTCATGCCGCCGATCGAATCGATGATGCACGTGAGGAGATCGGTGCCGAGTCGACCATTGGCATCGAACGTATTTGGCGCTCCAGGAAAGTGACCACGGGTGTGGGGAAGTGCAGCAGTCCCATCACCGATTTCCTCGATAGTCATCAGCAGGTATTGCGCGACGCCGATATCAGCAGGACTTCCGAAACCGCTCATTGTCCGCTCACTTCAGCCGTGGCATAAGAAACGAGCATTCCGTTTCCATCACGAATCTCGACCACTGTCGAGACGCGGTCGGCGGAAGGACCGCCAACTGATGTAGCCGTTGCACTCAGGGGCCCAATGCGGCCAAGTTCGAGATAGGCCAGGTGCATATCGGTAGTGACGACATCGCGACCAAGGAGCGAGCGAGCCAGCGATGCCGACGCTTCGTCGACCAGTGAGGCGTGAACGGCGCCGTGTAACGCGCCAACGGTGTTGCAAACTGCGGGATGCAGTTCGATCGTTGCGTTTCCGGGTTCAGTGACAAGCAACTGGAGCTCATCGAGGTAGTCGGTGGTGAGATGTTCGTGCTCAGAATTGCGGTTCATCATTCGTCGGCCGGGTGTCATATCGATGGTGATGTTGACGAGGTGCTCTGGTCGGGGAACGACGGCAAACGTGAGCAGTGCTGAACCAGCAGGGCGTTCGCCGTCGGCGAGAAGTTCGGCCTCGATGACAAGAGTCCGCCGGCCACGACGGCGAACATGCAGATCGGCCTGAAGGACCTCGATGGGGCCGGCAGGAAGGAGGTGGATCGACATGTCCGCAGTGAAGGCCCATTCAGGATCGGAGGCGGTGATCGAACGCAATCCACCGAGCGCATCAACAAGCATGGCGACCGTAGCCAATCGGGGCATGCCGTCGGCAGCCGCCGTGTAGCAGGTGACGGGCATCCATCCGCGGACATCACCAGAGAGGTCTTGTTCGGATTCAAGAGCCAGAAGACTCATTGCATGTCGAGGTGGCGGGTAGGCCGGACGAGAGTCGGCGGGAACATCGTCGGAAGGCACGAGGGGTGAGTCTAAGGGCGACCGCGCTGTGGTCTCTCCGACACCCACCGGTAGGGTCACTAACCGTGCGCACGTTTTCGCTTGGTCGACGTTTCTTCGTGGTTGGCCTTGCGTCGCTCGCACTTCTCTTGATTCCGGTGTCAGTGTCGGCGCAAACCTCGGGTTCGACTGCGGCACGTGTGATCCCTCAGAGCCTGCGCATTCGAGCGTTTGGCGACGGGGTGATTGCCGGATTCGGTGCCGCTAGTTCAGGAGCCTTGGTTCCGATCACGAATGCCGTCGAGTGTCGGCCTGTGTGGATCGGCGATGGTTCGGCAACTTCGGCGGGCACTCGATGCTCTTCGAACGGAAGAAATGGTCCGGGTTCGCCGCCTGACGAGATTTCCTTCAGCGCAGACTTTGGCCGAACGAATGGCGCGTCGTGGGCTGCGCAGGTTTCACAGATGCTCGGTGCAGTTGACTATGCGAACTACGCAGTTACTGGGTCAACGCTTGCAAGTTGGCTCAATCTTCCGCAGGATGACAACGCTCCGGCGGAAGGCGCACAACACAACCTGCTCGAACGTATTGAGCAGGATGATCCCGACATCGTTCTCGCAAGTCTCGGGGGAGAAGCGTTGCTGCAACAACCGTCGGGTGCAGTGCGTCTGTGCACTCGTTGGAGCGATGAACTCGCTCAACGGCAGCAGTTTGTTGAATGCGTGAACCGCCTGCTTGCTGAGCAATTAGTGAAGCAACGCCTAATGGCCATTTCATTTGATCTGCTCGCTCACACGATCAACGCCAAACTTCTCTATTCGCATTACTCACCTGCGTCGCCTCGACTCTCAGCGTTGCTTCCCTGGCAACAGGTTGTGCTTGCCGACGCAATTAATGCTCAGATCGATGCAGCAGTCGTTGGTGTCCGTGAGTCGGGGGCGTCATGGGCCGAGCGAATTGACGTCGTGGAGTCGGACTCATTCGCTTTCGGTTGTGTGTGGAAGACGATTGCTGGGCCTTCATTATTGGGCCGCAATTGGTGGACTTCGGGCCCGTGTATGGGTGATGGGAAAGCTTCGACGCCGATAAGCATGGGAACGGTTCCCGGCACTGCGGCCCAATCAGGCATCGCAACAGCGGCCGTATCGGTGATCCGAAACCGCAACTGGAGCTGACTTCTTCCGTTTCGTCGTCACGAGTGGCAGGATGGAGCGAACAAAGAGGCCATAGGGCTGCGTCTAGGGGGAATTTTCATGCTCGATCTTCTGATCAAGGGCGGCACTGTTATCGACGGAACCGGTCGTGACCGATTCCGAGCCGATGTTGGCGTGCGCGATGGTCGCATTGTGGCGATCGGTGACATCACCGAGTCCGCGGCCAAGACCATCGATGCCGAGGGTCGTGTCGTTACTCCTGGGTTTGTTGATCTCCACACCCATTACGACCCGCAGGTCATGTGGGATCCCGCGGCAACGCCATCTTCGCTGCATGGCGTCACTTCAGTCTTCGGCGGTAACTGTGGTTTCTCAATCGCGCCGATCACTCCTGAAGCTGCCGAATACCTCATCCCTATGCTTGCTCGCGTCGAAGGCATGCCCGTTGAGTCACTCGAAGCCGGGCTCGATCTCATGTGGGACGGATTTGGTTCATGGCTTGATCGTCTCGAAGGAAATCTCGCCGTCAACGCCGGCTTCATGGTTGGTCATAGTGCGCTCCGCCGCGTCGTCATGGGCGAAGACGCAGTTGGTCATGAAGCCACGCCTGCGCAGATCGCAGCAATGGTCGCGCTCCTTCATCGCAGTATCGAAGAAGGGGGTATGGGGTTTTCCAGCACGGCGTCAAACAGTCATAGTGACCATCAAGGAAATCCCGTTCCATCTCGTTGGGCCACTCGCGACGAATTCATCGCACTCTCTGCTGCCATCGGACAACACCCGGGTACCTCACTCGAATTTATCGCGTCAGCCGCTGGGACCTTCACGGAAGACGAAATGAATCTGATGGCCGACATGAGCGTTGCTGCGCAACGTTCACTCAACTGGAACGTCATGGTCGTTTCTTCTGATCCCACCGCTGCAGCTGGTCGTGAGAACAAGTTGTCGGCTTCCGATGTTGCGTCGGCAAAGGGTGGACGAGTTGTTGGTCTGTGCTTGCCTGAGCCGATGCGAATGCGTTTGTGTTTCGCCTCGGGTTTTGTGCTTGACATCCTCCCCGGCGTGAGCGATGTCGTTCACCTTCCGTTGCCTGAACGTAAAGCGGCACTCGCCGATCCCGCTGTGCGGGCATCGATCGCTGCGGCCCTTGCGCAACTTCCTCCCCAGCATTCACTGGCCGCAATCGCTGACTATCGCATTATCGATGTGTCGAAAGACGAACTGCAGCAGTACGTCGGTCGAGTTGTGGCCGACATTGCTCTCGAAAAGGGCGTTGCTCCGATCGATGCGCTGCTCGACATTGTGGTTGCCGATGATCTGAAGACCGGTCTTGAACCTCGATTCATTGGCACTGACGATGAGGCGTGGGCAGAGCGCGTTCGACTGCTTGAATCCGACCCTCGGGTTATCGCCGGCGGATCCGATGCCGGCGCCCATCTCGACATGATGAAAACATTCGCGTGCCACACCGGATTCTTCGCTGAAGCGGTGCGTAATCGACAGCTCATGTCGCTCGAACGCGCGGTGCAGTTGTTTACCGATGCCCCCGCTCGTTTCTACGGCGTCCGCGATCGCGGTCAGGTCGCCGAGGGATGGTTCGCTGATCTCGTGATCCTTGATCCCGACACAGTCGGGCCTGGCACGGTTGTGCCGCGACAAGACCTTCCCGCAAACGGATGGCGCCTCTATTCCGAAGCCACTGGCATAGATGCCACCATCGTCAATGGGGTCGCAATCGTGCGTGACGGTAACGTCACCGGCGATACGCCAGGAACGACATTGCGTTCTGGTCGCGACACCAACACCGTCGCGATTTAAGTCTGTGAACCCGATTTAGAAATCGGGAATCGGCATCTCGAGCGTGCTCGACTCGGTACCGCCGTCGATCTCAATGATCTTGCCGGTGACATAACGCGCTGCCGGCGACGAGAGGTACAACACGCCGAGAGCGATGTCTTCGGGCTCGCCGATAAACCGGAGCGGAGTGTTGGCGATCATGGTGTCGCGGATCTCAGGCATGACGAGAACGGTTTCAAGCGCTGATGTTGCGGTCGAACCGACAGCAATGCCGTTCACGCGAACCTTGGGGTTGAGGTCAGTGGCGAGATAGCGGGTGAGGTGGGTGAGAGCTGCTTTGGCAACCCCGTATTGAGTGAGGCCTCGGGCGGCGGTGCGGCCCGCCATCGATGAAATATTGACGACGCAACCGTGGTTTTCTACCAACTGAGGGATGCAGGCTTGTGTCATCGCAAGAGCCGTCGTGACGTTGAAGTGAAACGCTGCCTCAAACGATTTGGCGGTGATATCGGTGATCGCTGCAGGAGGTGACCCACCTGCATTGTTCACCACAATGTCGATCTTGCCGAGTTCTTCGATTGCGGCGTTGGCGAACTCTTCAAGGAATTCAAGTTTGTTGACGTCGCCGGGCAGAACAAAGGCCCGACGTCCGAAACCGCGAATAGCGGTTGCGATCTCCTCAAGCTGGTCAGCACTGCGGGCAGTGATGGCAACATCGGCGCCGGCTTCGGCGAGGGCGAGGGCAGAGGCAGCACCGATGCCACGTCCGGCACCAGTAACGATGGCGACTTTGCTATCAACGCGGAATCGATCGAGAAGGCTCATGGGTGATGACAATAGAGCCCGAACGGGTTCAGCGTCGCATGATGGCGGAACGTAACGTCAGTTTCGACAGCGCCGCGGCATCGATTGAAACGCCCAGGCCGGATCCGGTCGGAACAGTGATCGTTCCGCCGCCGCTCGGTCCTGAAACGGCGAATGGCGCACACACGTCCTCGGTAAAGAAACGGTCAGTGGCGGCAATGTCGCCAGTAAGTGAAGCCCCGGGATGAGCGGCGAGGGCAATATTCGCGGCTCGACCAATCCCGCAATCCAGCAATCCGCCTACCCATGCATCGATTCCGAGACCCGCGCAATGGTCAAGGACTGAAGCGGCCTCAAGCCAGCTTCCATAACGAGGGGCTTTGACGCACACGACCGAACACGCACCCATATCGAGTGCTTCACGGGTCACCGTTGCTGATGTGAGTGATTCATCGAGACAGATGCGCGTTGAAATGCGGCGAGCTAATTCGGCATGGTTCAAGAGATCATCCGCGGCGAGCGGTTGCTCGATGTAGGCGAGATCGAAATCATCAAGTTCCGTAAGCATTTTCGCGTCATCAAGTGTGTAGGCGCCATTTGCATCGACACTCAGTTCGATGTGAACGCCGAGAGCATCTCGCGCTGCTCGTATGAAATCGATGTCCCGACCAGGTGCGATCTTGATCTTGATACGCCCGTATCCCTCAGCAACTCTCGTCGAAACCTCGGCGGCGAGGTCTTCGGGCGTGGCCAGTAATCCGATCGCAACGCCTGCCGGTACATGTTGCGAAGGCCCGGGTGAATGCGGAGCGAGTATCTGCGCCAGCGCTATTGAGTCGCGCCGGCCTTGCGCGTCGAGAAGTGCCAATTCAATCGATGCTTTCGCCATCGGATGACCGATCACGTCGGCGAAGGCCGATCTGAGATCGGAAGGGGCGAAGGTTCCAGTGGCGGCGAGCATTCGCGGGACAAGTTGTTCCTGAAGTGCCAGATACGCGCCGTCGACGAACTCTTCGCTGTATGTGGGCTCGGGGAGAGCGGCACATTCGCCCCAGCCTTCGTCCTCGTTGCCGAGGATGCGAACAAGCACCGATGTGCGGGAACTGACGGTTCCATGTGCCGCCACGAACGGAGCGACCATCGGCAAAGCGATCACTCGCAGTTCAACGGCCTCGACGTGCATGGACTGAGCCTAGGACCCGGCTCTATCGGGGGCCTCGGCGGTAGCCTTAGGTCATGTTCTTTGGCTCACGAACCCCAGAGATGGTCGACCCCGCTGCTGCGCTTCCTGGGCGCGATCAGACCATGCCCGTGTCACCCACGCATCTTGTGCTCGGCGCAACGATGACTCCACCGTTTCCCGACAATTGCGAACAACTCGTTGTTGGTATGGGCTGCTTCTGGGGAGCAGAACGAAAGTTCTGGCAACTTCCGGGGGTCGTGACAACTGCGGTTGGCTATGCCGGGGGCTTCACTCCAAACCCGTCCTATGAAGAAGCGTGTTCTGGGCTCACTGGGCACACCGAAGTTGTGCTTGTCGCATGGGACAACACGTTGACCGATCTCGACGCGGTGCTTCGTTGTTTCTGGGAAAACCACGATCCGACCCAAGGCCATCGTCAAGGCAATGACATCGGAACCCAATATCGCTCCGCGATTTATTGCTCTGACCAAATGCAGCTCGATGCCGCCAAGGCGAGCGCGGTTCGCTTTGGCGAGATGCTGGCCGCTGCGCACTTCGATGCGGTCACGACCGAGATTTCCTTGGCCGGTCCGTTCTTCTACGCCGAGGACTACCACCAGCAATATCTCGCCAAAAATCCCAACGGTTACTGCGGTATCGGTGGCACTGGCGTGAGCTGCCCGATCGGGATCAGCGGCGTTTAAGGCCTGGCCAATCTGTAATTGGGCCTAAAAAGGGTGCTTGCCCCTGTGGATCTCTTGTGGATAACGTAGTGAACTGCTAGCGCGATCCCTTGGGGGACTTGGGGCGTGTCGAAAGTCACGCAAAAACAGGCCCGAGGGTCGTTGCAGTTTGATGACAAAGGCCGCAAACCTTTGGGTGCTTTGTTGCAGTTCCATGACGAACGGGTTCGCCCGGTCGGTGTCTCCGTGATGGTCGCGGAGCTCATGGAAGTGCACGAAAGGAGCACCAGATGTCTGCAGTGCGTTCGTCTTCAATTGGTTCTGTTCGTCTCACTCACGGAGCAGTCGCCACTCTCGCCTTTTTGGCAGTGATGGCGGTTTCCGTGGTCAGCGTGGTTACCAGCGCTACGAGTGCCGATGGAGAAGAGCCTTCTTCCGTATCGACCACCACCGTTGAGTACACCGACGTGTACACCGCCATGGCTGATATCGCTGCCGCCCTCGCCACGCTGCCGCCACCGCCTCCCCCCACCCCGGTGGCCACGCGTCAGGTGCAGACCCGACCGGCCGTTGTGGTCGATCCTTCTGACCCCGGAGTCTGGGACGCCCTCGCTCATTGTGAGACCCGTGGCAATTGGGCCACCGACTCGGTCCCCGGTTTCGCTGGTGGGCTTGGCTTTGCCAATGGCACGTGGGCGTCGAATGGTGGCACCGAGTTCGCGGACTCTGCCGCCGATGCCACTCGAGAACAGCAGATCGAAATTGCTCAACGGGTGCTCGCTGGCTCGGGCTGGGGAGCATGGCCGGGCTGTTCGTCGCTCCTCGGACTGCGCTAATCCGGCGAGGGTCGTTGCTCGCCTGCGGAAATGCAGCGACCCTCCGCTAGATTGTCGCTTCTCACCATCGAACTTCCGAGGAAGGGAACCTTCATGGCTTTCGAGCTTCCCGCTCTGCCGTACGCCCAAGATGCGCTCGCACCGACAATTAGTGCCGAGACCATGGAATACCACTACGGCAAGCACCATCAGACCTACGTCGACAACTTGAACAAGGCTGTCGCCGGCACTACCAATGAAAACGCTTCACTTGAAGACATCATCATGAAGGCCGAAGGACCGCTGTTTAACAATGCAGCCCAGGTCTGGAATCACACCTTCTTCTGGAATTCATTGTCACCGAATGGTGGCGGCCAGCCGACCGGTGCAATCGCCGATCGCATTGCTGCCGACTTTGGTGGTTACGACGCATTCCGTGCGCAGATCACCGACGCCGGTCTTACGCAGTTCGGTTCGGGTTGGGCCTGGCTCGTCGAAACGGACGGCAAGCTCGCCATCATGAAGACCCCTAACGCCGACCTTCCAATGAAGCATGGCGCCAAGGCACTCTTCACAATCGATGTGTGGGAACACGCGTATTACATCGATTACCGCAATGCACGGGCCAAGTTCATCGAAGTTGTCCTCGACAACCTCGTTAACTGGGACTTCGTGAACGCCAACCTGGCGTCCTGAACCCTGCGTAGTGCCGAATTCTCGAACGGGACCCCTCATGGGGTCCCGTTTCGCGTACCGTCATAGTCCGTGATCAGTTCATCGCTTCTCGCCGCCACCGACCCAGCTGCACTCCAGAACACATGTGGCGATAACACGGGCTGGCTTTGTGAACATGTCTTTGACTGGACCGGTTCGAAACGGTGGGCTCGGGCCGCAGAGTGGTTTGTTGCCAAGCCACTAACAATTCTTGTGATCATCATCGGTGCGGCGCTCGCTGCAATCGTTGTGCGCTGGATGATTTCTCGATCGATGAGTCGTTTGCTGGCGGCTGGATCCACGGCGAAACGTGGTGGTGCGGGCAATTTGCGTCGACGCACTTCGGAAGCGATTCTCACTTCTGGCGATAGCTCGCAACGGACCGAGGCTCGACTCGAGACGCTTACCGCGGTCTTTCGTTCGATCGGCACTGCGCTCGTCTGGTTCATCGCACCCTTTTTTATTCTCGAAGTGTTGGGTATCAGCCTCGGCCCACTCATAGCGACAGCCGGAATCGTGGGCGTTGCTCTCGGCTTTGGCACGCAAACAATGGTCCGCGATTTCATTAGCGGATTCTTCATCGTTGCTGAAGATCAATTCGGCGTTGGTGACACGATCGATGTTGGTGGTGGTGCGGAGGGAATCGTCGAGCGCATCACGTTTCGAGCCACTCATATTCGTGACCCAGAGGGAACGATGTGGCATGTTGCCAATGGGCAGATCGTGAAGGTTGCGAACAAGAGCCAAGAATGGGCACGAGCCCTTATTGATGTTGTGCTTCCCTACGACGCCGACATCGATGCGATCAGCGATGTGATGCAGGAAGTCGCCGACGCCATTCAGGCGGATGCCGAATGGTCAGGCCAGATCATGGAACGCGCCGAGATCTGGGGCATCCAAGAGTTCGACTCCGATGGCGTTCACGTTCGGATGGTCATTAAGACCAAACCCTCCGCGCAGTTCGGCGTGCTGCGCGAACTACGCGCACGTCTGAAAGAAACCTTCGACGAGCGCGGAATTTCGTTTGCCTATGCCGGCGGACCGACGCGGGTTGTCCTTACAGAGCAAGCCCCACCAATGCCTCCGCCACCCGCGGCGGCAGCGAAAGCGAATATGCCTCCGTCAGATGGCGTCGGGATCGGTGGCGAGCGTCACATTGACGCTGGCTTCGGCGCCGACGGTGACGCTGACTGATGTTGCGTTTGCTGCTTCGCGAACGTCATCGAGCACCGATAGGAATGCTTCAGTTCGTGGAGCCGTGTCGCTGACATCAATTGCATCGACGGGCCACTTGAGCGAACGCTTCGCTTCGGTCTTGGCGCGACGCGCTGCACTGAGGATTTCTGCACCCATTGCATACGCAAGGGGGCTGCCGTCGGCGGCCGCGTCACGAAGTTCTGATGCGTCGGGCCACGAAGCACGATGCACCGAACCGCCCTGCCACCAGGACCACACTTCTTCGGTGACAAACGGAAGGAACGGAGCGAACAGACGGAGCAGCGTTGACAATGCGAGTTGCAACGCCGCTTGACCTGATCGAGCGGCGTCGTCGCCACGACTTCCGTACGCGCGGGTTTTGACGAGTTCGAGGTACTGATCGCAGAACTGCCAGAAGAATGCTTCAGTGCGCTCGAGTGAGCGGGCGTAGTCGTAACCATCGAATGCCGTTGTGGCATCGTCGACGAGTGCAGCAAGATCGGCGAGCATCGCTCGGTCGAGTGGTTCGGTAATGGCTGATGGATCGTGGATTTGGGCCACGCCATCTTCGGAGCCAAGGCCAAGGGCGAAACGGCTGGCATTGAGCAACTTGATGCCGAGTCGACGACCGATCTTCATCTGTCCTTCGTCGAACGCCGTGTCGGTGCCAGGACGTGCACTTGCTGCCCAATAGCGAACGGCGTCGGAGCCGTACTCCTCAAGTAGATGAAGGGGAGTGACGACATTGCCTTTGGACTTCGACATCTTTTTACGGTCGGGGTCGAGCACCCAACCCGAAATGCTGGCGTTGCGCCAGGGAATCGAGTTGTGCTCAAGGTGCGAGCGAACTGTTGTCGAGAACAACCAGGTGCGGATGATCTCGTGGGCTTGCGGTCGCATATCCATTGGGAAGGTGCGAGCGAACAGGTCGTCGTCCTCGCCCCAACCGGTGGCGATCTGTGGCGTGAGCGAAGAGGTTGCCCATGTATCCATGACATCGGGATCGCCGGTGAAACCACCGGGAACATCGCGTTGCGCCTCGGCGTAACCAGCGGGCGTATCGGTAGCCGGGTCGATCGGAAGCGCTGCCTCGTCAGCAGTAATGGGTTGATCGTGAAGAGGCGAACCATCGGCATCAAGCGGATACCAAATGGGGAATGACACGCCAAAGAAACGCTGGCGACTAACGAGCCAGTCGCCGTTTAGGCCATTCACCCAGTTCTCGTAGCGAACGCGCATATGCGGCGGATGCCAGTGAAGTTCTTTGCCGCGTTCAAGCAGCGCTTCGCGAAGCGGAAGATCGCGACCGCCATTGCGCAAGTACCACTGACGGCTGGTGAGGATCTCGAGGGGGCGATCGCCCTTCTCGAAGAACTTCACGGGATGCGTGATCGGTTTTGGTTCTCCGTCGAGCTGACCGTTGTCACGCAACAAGTCAACGATGCGCACTTGGGCTTGTTTGATGGTCTTGCCCGCGAGTTCGGAATAGGCAGCAACGGCGGCATCGCCCGCGCCCACGATCCATTCAGGAGCTTCGGACTGAATACGGCCATCGATACTGATGATTGGGCGAGTCTCTAGTTGCAGTTCGCGCCACCAAATGACGTCGGTGAGATCGCCAAACGTACAAATCATCGCAATGCCCGAACCCTTTTCAGGATCGGCTAATTCATGCGCCTTGATTTCAACTTCGACACCAAACAGCGGTGAGTGCACCGTCGAACCGAACAGTGGCTTGTAGCGCTCATCGTCGGGGTGGGCAACGAGGGCAACGCATGCGCCGAGAAGTTCGGGGCGCGTGGTTTCGATGTAAATCGGTTCGCCATTGTCGGTGCGGACGAACGGCAGGCGGTGATACGCGCCGGGCATTTCGCGATCTTCGAGTTCGGCCTGTGCGACTGCGCAGCGGAAATCGACGTCCCACAGCACTGGGGCTTCGGCTTGGTAGGCCTCGTCGCGCGCAAGATTGCGAAGGAACGCACGTTGGGCAACGCGACGACAGCGATCGTCGATTGTGGCGTAGGTGAGCGACCAGTCAACTGAAAGGCCGAGCGTTCGGAACAGTTCCTCGAACGCCTTTTCATCTTCCGCAGTGAGGGTCGTACACAGTTCGATGAAATTGCGCCGGCTGATTTGCGCCGGGAGCTTCTTCTGTTCATCCTTCGGGCGATCAGCCATGGGGATGGGCGTAGCAAAGTTCGAGTCGTAGGGAAGCGACGGGTCGCACTGCACGCCGTAGTAGTTCTGCACTCGGCGTTCGGTGGGCAGACCGTTGTCATCCCAACCCATTGGGTAGAACACGGACTTGCCCCGCATGCGCTGGTAACGAGCGATGGTGTCGGTGTGGGTGTAACTGAAGACATGGCCGACGTGAAGTGAGCCACTGACTGTCGGCGGTGGCGTGTCGATCGAGTACACGCCATCTCGGGTGGCGGTGCGATCGAAGGAATAGGTGCCGGCGGCATCCCAGGTAGCGCCCCAGCGAGCTTCAAGGCCCTCAAGGTCGGGCTTTTGGGGGACGGTCCAACTGTTTCGCGGAGTGGGGGTGGCCGATGTCATGACCCGATCACGCTAGTTCGCCCCACCCCTGCGACTCACGTGCGGACTCGCAGGAGGGGGCGGAGGGACAGGTAGCGTTGCCAGTCGTGCTGCACCTCTTCGATACCGCTCAGGGCAAGGTTGTGCCCTTCGAACCCCGTGAACCGGGGAAGGTCTCGATGTACGTGTGCGGACCAACGGTGTACGGCCCGCCCCATTTGGGTCACGGTCGTTTCTCTCTCGTGTTCGATGTGCTGCGCAGGTATCTCACCTGGACCGGGCTCGAGGTCAACTACGTCTCGAACATCACCGACATCGACGACAAGATCATTAACCGGGCCAACGACGAAGGGCGCGACTGGTCCGACATCGCACAGAAGTGCGAACAGATGTGGTGGAAGGCGATGGAGGCTATTGGCGTCGAACGACCCACTTCCGATCCTCATGCCACTGCCTATGTCGATCAAATGGTCGAACTCATTGCCGATCTCATTGCGCGTGATGTCGCGTATGTCTCTGACGACGGCGTGTATTTCACTCCCACAGCGGTCGCCGATTACGGGTTGCTTGCCCGACAGTCGATCGAATCGTTGCAGGCGGGTGCGCGCGTCGAAGTCGCCGACCACAAACACTCGCCCATCGATTTCGCATTATGGAAGTTCGCCAAGGCCGGCGAACCATCATGGCCATCACCGTGGGGCGAGGGTCGCCCGGGTTGGCATACCGAATGCGTTGTGATGTCGCTTGATCTCTTAGGTGATGGTTTCGACCTTCACGGCGGCGGACAAGACCTCGCGTTCCCGCATCACGAGAATGAACGCGCTCAGGCGTTGGCCGCTGGCCGAACCTTTGCGCGACATTGGATGCACAACGGTTTTGTTGAAGTGAGTGGCGAAAAGATGTCGAAGAGCCTCGGCAACTTCACCAATCTCCTTGATCTTGTTGAATCCACCGATCCGCGCGCGTATCGCCTGCTCGTTCTTCGATCGCACTACCGCACGCCTGTCGAAGTCACGCACGCAACGACCGACGATGCATCTGCAGCGTTACGACGCCTCGATGCGTTCGCGCGACGAGCCTCGAACGCGGGCTTAGACGGCAAATCCGATGGCGCATCGATCAAAGCGTTCCGAGTTGCGATGGACCGCGATCTCGATACACCGGCAGCGGTGGCGCTGCTGTTTGGTCTCGTGGGTCAGGCCAATACTGCGCTCGATGCTGGTGACAACGTTTCGGCGGCTCCGCTCGCTGCGGCAGCGTTCGAAATCTGTCGTGCGGTCGGTCTTGTGCTCAATAGCGGTGGCGAAGAAGTTCCGACGGAGATCCTTGAACGGGCCAAAGCTCGTGACGAGGCTCGTGCATCGAAAGATTGGGCCGCCGCCGACGCCATTCGCGAGGAGCTCACCGCCGCTGGTTGGCTTGTGGAAGACACCGCCGACGGCACCCAGGTTCGACCCGCCTGATGGCAGAGAAGCCGGCACGGCAGCCAGTCCCGCGCGGGTTCTGGGTCATTTGGACAACCGTCGCCGTCGATCTCATCGGATTCGGCATTGTTCTGCCGATTCTTCCGCAGTACGCCGAACGATTTGGTGCAGGAGCGGCGGTTATCGGTTTGTTGTCGGCCTCGTTCTCACTTGCGCAATTGGTCTTCGCTCCGGTGTGGGGAAAGTTGAGCGACCGCATTGGTCGAAAGCCGATCATCATTATTTCGTTGTTCGGCACCGCCATCGGTTCTCTCATTACTGGTTTCGCCGGCGCGCTATGGATTCTCTTTCTTGGTCGAATCATTGACGGTATTTCCGGTGCATCGGTATCGGTGGCTCAAGCGGCAGTCGCTGACATTTCGCCCGCTCGTCAACGAGCGCGCTACATGGGTCTCATCGGTGCGGCATTTGGTGTCGGCTTTGTTGCTGGCCCCGCCATTGGAGCGCTTGCAGCTCTTGGTGGTCCGAAGATTCCGTTCTTCGTTGCTGCCGCGATCGCTGCAGTGAATGGGTTGATTGCACTTAAGCGACTTCCTGAAACCGCACATGGGGTGAAGGGCCATCCGCTTGCTCGTGTCGAAGTTGTGGCGGCGCGCCAGGCAGAGTTCGCCGCCGCGAATGCCGATGCAGAAAACATTGCCGCAGAACCCGCGCTCGATGGGCCAGGCCTTGTCGAACCAGGTCATGGGGCGCTTCATCACGCGAATGCCGATCACACATCGGCCGAACGTCGCGCCGAGATCATTCGTCTGATCGTCGTTGCGTTTGTCGGCATTGTCGCCTTTAGTGGCTTCGAAGCGACTTTCTCGTTGTTGGCGAACAATCGCTATGGGCTCGGGTTGTCGGCAACAGCTGCGGTGTTCGCCGGCATCGGCGTCGTACTTGTGGGCGTGCAAGGTGGACTGGTGGGGCCCGTCACACGTCGTTTGGGTGAAGGTGGAACCCTTCGCTTTGGTTTGATCGCAAACTGCTTCGGCCTTCTAGTGCTCGCGTTCGATCTCGGATGGGCTGGTCTGGTGGTCGCCCTCCTCCTACTCACTGTCGGTCAGGGCCTGCTCACACCGACCCTGTCGTCAGCAGTTGCAGGTCGGGCTGGCCTCGATACGGGCGTGTGGCTCGGGTGGCAGCAGTCGGCAGGCGGAGCGGCACGTGTGGTTGGCCCGCTCGCCGCCGGTGCGTTGTTTCAATGGGTAGGGATGGGTTGGCCTTATGCCGTCGGTGCCGGCCTCGCGGCCTTGGCTCTGACATTGCTGCCAAAGCGGTCCGAGGCGGCATCAAGGGTTACCGCGGGGTAACTTGGCGGTCGCACGCGTCGTCGCCGGAGGAATCCGGTTCCCCCCGAGAGGAACGCCAATGTCCGATTACAGCCTTGACTTCAATGAAGATCAGCAAACTCTGGTCGATTGGGTGCACACGTTCGCAGCCGATGTCATTCGTCCCGCCGCTGAAGAGTGGGATGAACGCGAAGAGTTTCCTTGGCCCATCGTTCAAGAAGCAGCGAACATCGGTTTGTACGGCTGGGAGTTCATGGCCGCCAATCTCGCTGACCCAACGGGTCTTTCCATCGTTCTCGCCATTGAAGAACTGTTCTGGGGCGATGCCGGTATCGGCCTTGCCATCTTTGGTTCGGGTCTTGCCGCCGCAGGCATCAGTGGCAACGGAACACCGGAACAGGTCATGGAATGGGTGCCGCAGTGTTACGGCACTGCCGACAAGGTGCAGCTCGGCGCGTTCTGTGTGAGTGAACCCGACGCCGGCTCGGATGTTTCGTCATTGCGTACACGTGCGGTGTACGACGAGAAGACCGATGAATGGGTCATCAACGGAACAAAGGCGTGGATCACCAACGGGGGTATCGCCGACATTCATGTCGTTGTTGCTGCGGTTGATCCGGAACTTAAGGGTCGTGGTCAGGCATCGTTTGTGGTTCCTCCCGGCACCAAGGGTTTGTCGATGGGGCAGAAGTACAAGAAGCACGGCATCAAGGCCTCGCATACGTCTGAAGTTGTGCTCGAGGATGTTCGTGTTCCTGGTCGTTGTTTGCTGGGCGGCAAAGAGAAACTCGACGAGAAACTCGCTCGTGCTCGCGAATCTGGAAGCAGCGGCCAGAAGCAGCCGGCAATGGCAACGTTCGAAGCCACACGTCCCGCGGTTGGAGCGCAGGCACTTGGTGTCGCTCGAGCGGCCTATGAGTACTCACTTGAATACGCCAAAGAGCGTCAGGCCTTTGGTCGTCCGATCATCATGAATCAATCGATCGCATTCAAGTTGGCTGACATGAAGATGGAAATTGATGCCGCTCGTCTTCTTGTGCATCGTGCCGCGTGGATGGCGGCGAATCGCAAGGAATTCAAGGCCGGCGAAGGATCAATGTCGAAACTCAAGGCCGGCGAAGTTGCCGTGTGGGTGACCGAACAGGCCATTCAGATTCTTGGCGGCTACGGCTACACCCGTGAGTACCCGGTCGAGCGTTGGCACCGCGATGCCAAGATCTTCACGATCTTCGAAGGAACTTCAGAGATTCAGCGCCTCGTCATCAGCCGCAATATCTCTGGCTTGCGTATTCCGTAACCCGCTTAGGCGTCGCTTGATGCGTGTACGCGGTTAGTTCGTATGTTCCGAGTACCACCGTTTCAACGCGTCTTCGATCGCGGCGGCAGTGCGCGGGGCAAGGTATCGAGCACCTGCTGCTGAATAGTGCAAGTGGTCGGGGCGGATGATCTCTCCGCTTGGTGTGGTTTCTTCGCAGGATCCGCTGGAGCACAGCAGATCATTAATGTCGATGGAAATCGTTGTCGAAGAATGCGCAAGCGCGTAGTTGCGTTGGATTTGGCGGAGCTGTGTGAACTTCCCGATGTTGACGGCAGTGAGACTGTCCTCATTCTTTTCGTCGGGAAAGACTTTTGGATCAGCCTGCGACAGAATGATGAGGGGCACTCCGTTCTCCGTGGCGATTGCGGTGGCCTTGTCGAGTTCCGCGTCGTAGAGAGCAACCCATTCAGCCGAACCGAAGGCAATCCATTTCCCGTCGACAAGAACGTCGTAGGTGTCACGCAGCGCTCCGGACCAAACCATTGCATCCGAGGGGAATGCGGCAGCCGCCTTGCGCCATTTTGCTTCCCAGCCCGCACATGCTTTGCCACCGTCGCGCATGATTCCAAACGACTGCGTCTGTTTCTGCAGCAACGGACATTCGCCGATTCCCTTGTTCCAGATGATTATCTGCCTTGGATCAAATGGCGAGTTGTAGTCAGTTGGCCACGGGAAAGAGATGGCGCCGCCGCCCATTGTCCATGTGACCGAATCGCCAAACCACAGCAGAGAAATCGGGAGTTCGGGCCCTTTCCCACTACTTGTCGAGGGAGGGACTGTTGAGGAATAGTCGGCGTGCGGCGCGGCGGCGGGCGCAGCCGCCAACCAGACAACGCCAACGATGAGTGCGGTGGCCCCGAGGGCGCCAAGTGCGACAAACAAACCACTGGCGCGCTTGGTCGAAGTGGCCTCGGCAGATGCGGCTTTCTTCCGCCGGAAAGGTTGTTCGATGAGATACCAACTCAAGGCGGTGGCCACTGCGGTGAGAGCGCAACGGATGACGAATAATTCAATGCGGCCGGTGCGGTCGTCGCTGAGGTGAAGTCGTTCTTGCGTGACAAAAACCTTGACAGGCCAGTGCCAGAGGTAAAGGCCGTAGGACACCAGTCCAAGAATTCGCAACCACTTCAGGCTGAGCGCTTTGGAAAAGAACGAGTCGCGACCGTTGAGTGCCAGCACCACGATGCCGGTGGTGACGGCCACGAGGAGAAAGCCGCCGGTGTAGAGCCAGTTAGAGCGGAAGTCTGCTGCTACTGCGATTCCAACCAATGTTGCGAGCGCCAGAAGCGCTGTAGCAGTGAGGATTGTTCGTGAGACGCGTTGCAGGGAGTGCACGGGCCACAAGCGAACGATGCACGCAATCGCGATGCCGACAAACAACGCTTGCGATCGTGTATCGGTGCCGAGATAAACGCGTGATGGGTCGGTGCCGGGGGTGCGCAAGATCCACATGAGCGCACACGATGCGATCGCCCCGACGGTGGCACCGACGAGCGCAACGTGAGCGATTCGGTGCAATCCAATGCGGCGCTTGAGGAGAGCAACGACTCCGATGAGCGCAATAGGGAATATCAGATAGAACTGTTCTTCAACCGCGAGCGACCAAAAATGGTTCAGCGGTGATTCAGCGCCAAATGCTGCTTGATAGGAATTGTGTTGCGCGATTGACCACCAATTCGCGATGTAGGTAAGCGACGCAACCGCGTGGCCCCGCAACGATGAGTCAACGGATTCGTGATCGAGGATCCTCGCGATGACGACCACGACAATAATTGTGGTAACTGCGGCTGGGAGCAATCGGCGGGCCCGTCGTGCGAAGAACCCTGATGCCGACATTGACTTCGTGCGGTCGACCTCTTCAAGTGCGAGCGAGGTAATGAGAAATCCGGACAACACGAGGAAAACGTCCACACCAATAAATCCGGCGGGAACGAGTTGGGGTGCGAAGTGGTACAGCACGACCGCAGCGACAGCGAGGCCACGAAGTCCGTCAAGCGCAGGGATGTGTCGGAACGGTTTGGTGTCCGTATCGACGTTCGTGGGGTCCTCGGGCCATCCGCTCATGCAGAGGCAACGGTAGTGATGCTGGCCAAGGGGCGGGGCGCACCCCGGTTACGCCGTGATGGCACGGGCCTCGTCGCGAAGATCGGCGAGCACCGCTTCAACATCGATCGTTGTGCAGGTTCGGTTTTTGACGACAGCATTTCCGTCGATCCATACATCAACGACATCGGCACGAGAGGCGGCATAGACAATCGTGGAGATTGGGTCATAGACCGGCGTGAGCGATGGCGAGGAGGGATCAAGACGCACAAGGTCGGCCTTCTTGCCGACCTTGATCGAACCCACGAGATCATCGACGCCGAGCGCCGTTGCTGAGCCCATCGTGGCCATGCGCAGAACTGTCGATGCCGGAACGGCAGTGGGGTCGAGGCGGTTGCCCTTATGGATGAGCGCCGCAACGCGCATGGCGGTGAACATATCGAGGTCATTCGACGATGACGGCCCGTCGGTGCCGAGCCCAACGGTGACTCCTGCAGCGAGTAATTCAGGAACACGGCAAAACCCTGACGCCAACTTCATGTTGGAACTTGGGCAATGAGCGATCGCCGTGCCGGTTTGCGCTATCCGTGAGATCTCGGCGTCGGTGAGTACGACAGCGTGAGCCAGAACCGTGCCGGTGCGAAGAAGTCCGTTGTCGTCAAGAAGTTCAACGGGGGTGCGTCCGTAGCGACTCTGGACATCGGAAACCTCACCAGCGTTTTCCGAAGCGTGAATGTGAAATCTTGCGCCTTGAGTAGCTGCGAGTTCTCCCGCTGCCGCAAGTTGCGTTGGGTCCATGGTGTAGGTGCCGTGAGCAAGGATCCATGAGTGCGGCGCGGAACTGGTTGCGTTTGTAAGGCGTTGAGCGAACGGAATGTTGTCGGGTCCATCGGAACCGATAAAGAGTGGGCCGGTTTGAAGGCGGAATCCTGACTTGCGTGCTTCATCAATGCTGGCGTCGGGGTACCAATACATGTCGAGAGCGGCAGTGCAGCCCGAAAGCATTGCTTCGGCAAAGGCGGCACGAACGCCAACACGAACATGGCGATCGGACATGATCTTTGCTTCGGCGGGGAAGAGCTTGCCGAGAAAGTCTTGAAGGTCGACATCATCGGCGAAGCCACGGAACGTAGTCATAGCGAGATGAGTGTGCGCATTAATGAGCCCGGGCATCACAATTCCGCCAGCAGCATCGATGGAGTGATCAATTGCTGATGTTGGCGCGACCCCGGCAGGAAGCACCTCAGTAATGGTGTCGTCGGTCATGACAATCGTTCCGCCGTGAATCACTGAGTCGTTTGCGTCGACAGTGACAATCGTTGCGTTGGTGATGGCAGTGCGGGTCACGGAGTCCTCAAAAGGTTGTGTGCGATCCCAGAGAGTGTGTCAGTCGAACGCGTTGCGTGGTGTGGTCAATGGAAGATTGAGGGAACTCGCCAGCCCAGGTGGTCGAGACAAACCCCCTCTTCGGAGGCATCGATGTCACGTCCGCGATGGTTCTGGATGTTCCCAAAGCGAACTTCTGGCCATTCGTGTTGAATGGCGACATGTCGTCATTGTCCCGGATCCAACTCACCGAACACGTCTATGCCGCTGAGCAAGCTCGCACTGGGACGGGCTGGTCAAATTCTGGCCTTGTTGCGACTGGTGGGGG
>JASJMB010000016.1:0-137409 GCA_037620085.1 Acidimicrobiales bacterium
CGGTGCCCATTTACTGCGCTTGCAGTGGCGCCTGAAGCGGCAAGTAGTTATACGTTCCCCGCACTGATTGGTCGCCACAATGCAACGTGGGCGCTCATGAGCTCCGAGTGGTTAACCGCACAGGAATGTCTTGAGATGGGCATCACGTGGAAAGTATGCGAGCCGGACGCGCTTATGGAAGAAGCCATGAAGCATGCTCGTGTTCTTGCCTCGAAATCGATTTCTTCGTTGGTCGAGTCGAAGAAAACGATCATGGCGGCGATCAAACCGCAGATCGACGCGGCGCGCGCACGCGAGAACGCAGCGTTTGCTTATCTGATGGGGCGCCCCGCAAACATGGAAGCGATGGTCGCGTTGGCCGAACGTCGCCAACCCGACTTCGCCGCGATCGACTTGGTTGATTTCTCGCCGAATTCCTAAAGTCCTGGATTCTTCCCCAATTCTCACCTTCATTTCGGGGGGTCCTTACCTGCGAAGTTGATGCTGTGTGTGTCCCCAACGGACGCCCCACACCAACACCCCCCCACATCCCAATCAAGGAGCCTCACCATGAACAAGAAACTCGTTTCCATCAGCCTCGGAGCCGGCCTCGTCGTCGGATCGGCCGCTGGCCTCATTGCTGTCCCGGCAATCTCCGGTGCACAGACGGCCAACACCACCGCAGCAACCGCCCCCGCCAACCGTCCTGATCCGTCAGTGCGTCTCAACGAGACCCTCAAGCCCCTCGTTGACGCTGGCACCATCACTCAGGCCCAGGCCGACGCCGTGGTTGCCGCACTCAAGGAAGCTGGCCCCAAGGGCGCCAAGGGCGGCCATGGACTCGACGTGGCCGCTCAGGCCCTCGGCATGACCACCGATGAACTGCACACCGCACTTGAAGGTGGCCAGACACTCGCTCAGGTTGCGTCTGACAAGGGCGTCAACGTTCAGGTCGTCATCGATGCCCTCGTTGCGTCGGCAACCAATCACATCAACGAGGAAGTCACCTCAGGCGAAATCACCCAAGCTCAGGCCGATGCGAAGCTTGCTGAACTTTCCCAGCGAGTGACGGACCGAGTGAACAACCCTCGTCCCGAAGGTGGTCGCCGTGGCGGTCATGGCCCCAAGGGTGGACCGGCTGGTCAGAAGTCGACCGCTCCAGCAACGAACTGAGTTCCCCGCAACGCCCGCTCGTCTCTGACTCCGCCCCCCGAATGAGACGAGCGTGCAAAGAAGGCCCGGCCGATTGGCCGGGCCTTCTTCATGGAGGCGGCGCCCGGATTCGAACCGGGGTACGGGCCTTTGCAGGGCCCTGCCTAAGCCACTCGGCCACGCCGCCATGGGCAAATTACTCTAGCCGCCGGCGGGCAACGGCAAATAGGCCTCAATGGGCGCAATTTTGAGGCCTTGTATGGCGCACTGCCACAACAGAACTCGAATGTTGTCGTAAAGGTCGGCAGTGAAATGAGCGAGGACAATGTCACCCGGTTGAAGTTGGTCGCCATGTTGATAGTCGAGTCGGCCATCGTTCAGCGCTGCATGCCAAAACAGCACAGCGTTGATGCCGCAACTACCAGCAGCGGTTTGAGTCGCCCCATTGCTTAGGCCGTAAGGCGCTCGGAACAAGTGGCCGGGAACGAACATATGTTGACCGAGGGTGTCTCTCATGCCGCAGATTTCATTGCGCTGTGACGCGGCACTGAGCCTTGTGAGTTGCCTATGTGACTTGGTATGAGAGTTGATCGTTCCGCCCGAAGCGAGGACGCGAAAGAAATAGTCGGGATCAGCGAGAAATGGACCTTGGTTCAAAAACAGCGTGGCGGGCACCTTGAACTGTGCGAGCAGTTCTGGCACTCGTGGGTCGCGCACATTTCCGTCGTCAATGGTGAGGAAAACCACGGGATCAGCCGTGGCAATCGTGGAGATCACCGGGACTGCTCCGGCCGCGGGAAGAGTGAGGACGGGTCCTTTGGGCCATGCCGCGGTGGTCGTTGTGGGAGGCACCGTCGTTGGTGTTGGAAGGGTGGTGGGCACAACCGTTGTTGTCTCGGCCACGGTGGTTGATGTGTTCTGGCCGGGCGATTGCGCGGCTTCGGCGCCGTCGAGCACGCTGCGACCGCAGGCAGTTACGAGGAACGCGCCAACGATCAGCGTCGTGATGCCAGCGAAAGCAGCAATCACAGCGCGAGTTCGGTTCGAACGTCGCTGGCGAGACATGGGTTAGCAATGGTATTGGCTGGCCGACTTGAGAGAAAGGGTGAGGGGTGCTGCTAAGGTTCGGGGCCTTGTAAGGACCCGTAGCTCAGTTGGCTAGAGCACTTCCTCGACACGGAAGGGGTCGCTGGTTCGAGTCCAGTCGGGTCCACTCTCAAGCACTTCGGCCGCCCTCAGGCGGCCGTTGTCGCTTCAGGCCAATGTCATTCGTACGCAGTACAGGGGGAAGCACCATGATCACACCATTCGACGATTTCCCGATCCATCAGACCGGGGATCCAATCGTTCAGACCGTCAGCGCCGATCCGAATCATTACGACCGTTACTTCTTTAACGGCTGTGATCGCGACGGCGCTTTTTTCATCGGCGGGGCGATGGGCCACTATCCCAACCGCGGTGTCATCGACGCCGCGTTCAGTGTCGTTGTCGATGGTGTCGAGCACTCGATCTTCGCCTCTGGGGCAATGCCGCTTGGCCGCGAAACGACAATTGGTCCGATCTCCATTTCAGTGCCCGAACCGTTGAAGGAAATTCGGTTTACCGTCGCCCCCAACGACGAAAACATTTCGTGTGACTTGTTGTTTCGTGCGCGCACCGCTGTGATCGAAGAGCCGAAGCAAACCATTGTTCGCAACAACGTCAAGATCATGGACTACACGCGGCTGACGCAGTGGGGAACATGGGAAGGCACGATCAACGTCAAGGGCCAGATCATTGACGTAAAGGCCGAATCCACATTCGGTGTTCGCGATCGTTCGTGGGGTGTTCGTGGTGTTGGCGTGCAAACACCAACAAACTTCACGCCCGGCGAGATGCAGATTTTCTGGCTGTGGGCGCCATTGCACTTCGACGACATGTGCACCCACCTCGCAATGTTCGAACGCGCCGATGGCACTCGCTGGATGGAATCAGCACTTGTTGTTCCTGTTCTTGATTCGCCTGATGCCCCGACATGGGGTGCTGACATCGTCGAACCTGAAGAGGTCGGCAACATTCGTTACGAACTCCAATGGCAAAAGGGTCGCCGCGAAATGGAATCGGCCGCCATCGAAGTGAGCCATGCCGATGGCACCGTCGATCGCATTGAATTCGAGCCGATGTACACCTTCCGTATGCGCGGCATCGGCTACAGCCATCCGCATTGGTCGCATGGTTCCTTGCACGGAACCCTTGAAGTTGGTAGCGAATCGATTCCCTTGGGCGAGTTCAACCCGCAGGATCCTTCGTGCATCCATATTCAGACCCTGTGCAAGGTTCGTATGGGCGATCGAGTGGGTGTCGGCGTGCTCGAGCAGCTGTCGTTTGGCCCTCACGAGCCCACCGGACTCACTGGAATGGTCGATGGTTGGAATCCGGCCTAACCACTGATGTGGTCGCTGCTTCGCCGTAACCCTACATTCCGAAAACTCTTCACCGCACAGGTCATTAGCTACGGCGGTGACTGGTTTGCCGCGGTCGCCGCTATCGGCCTATTGCTCGACGCAACTGGTTCGGATTTTCTCGCGTCCGCATTTTGGGTTGCGCAAACACTTCCAACATTCATCATGGGACCGATTGCTGGTCCCGTGGCCGACCGGTTTGATCGACGAAAGATATTGATCATTGCGTCCTTTGCGCAGGCAGTTGTTGCGCTGACGTTCCTCCTTGCTGGTCACGGTGCACCGTGGATCGTGTTTGTTGCCCAAGGTGGAGTCGCAGCGTTGGGTTCGTTCTTCGGTCCTGCCGCGCAGGCCGGTGTCCCGAACATCGTGGAAGAAAAGGACCTCGCGACTGCGACCTCGATGATGGCCGCGACCTGGGGAGCGATGCTCGCGATAGGTGCAGCGCTCGGTGCACTGTTCACGGTCGCGTTTGGTCGCAATGCGGCATTCATTGCCGATGCCGCAAGTTTTGTTATTGCTGCGTTACTTATTTTGAGTATTCGTGAGTCACTTCAAGCTTCGGGAACGGCGCGGGTTTACACCGAGCGGATGCGGCCAATTCGTGATACCCGGGAGGCTCTCGCTCATGCGCGGCGACACCCTGCGATCATGGCGTTGATCGGATCGCATATTGGTTTTGGTTTCGGCGCTGGAGTTGTGGGCATGTTGGCTGTGTTGGCAACTGTGAAATTTCAAGGAAGCGACGGAGCCATCGGGCTTTTGCTTGCCGGTCGGGGGGTTGGTGTCGTCCTAGGGCCGCTGCTTATTACGCGCCTTGTCGCTCGGGGTATTCATGGAGTGTTGCTTGCGTGTGGATTCGCGGCGATCGGTTACGGAACCATGTATTTGGGCGTCGCTATCGCTCCATGGTTGGTGCTTGCTGCGATTGGCGTGATGCTGGCCCACCTCGGTGGCGGCGCGCAGTGGGCGCTCACCATTTATGGCCTGCAAATGCTGACACCAGATGAACTGCGAGGTCGGATCTTTGCTGCTGATGCTGCACTCGTAACGTTGGCGATGAGCCTGTCGCTGGTGTTCTCGGGGCTCATGAGTGGTGTGATTGGTCCATCGGCAACGATCGCAATCATTGGCGGTGGAAGCCTTCTGTGGGGCATCGTGTTCTTGTTCCTGACTCGGGCACTTCGAGCAGAGGCTGAGGCTGAAGCGAACGCAGTGCATCCACCGGCGGTAGAAACTCAGCTGACGTAAACGGATCAGGCCGGAACGACAGTGACGGGAATGCCATTGAGCACGGCATTGCCCGATAACGGATCGAGAAGTTCTGGATCGGTAAGCAGATTCGAGTTCACACCTGGTCGTCTCGAAGCGACCTTAGAAACAGTGCCGTCCATATCGTGGCCCCAGCCGTGAGGAAGGCTCACCACGCCGACGGGAACTTCGTCGGTAACCTCGACAGGCGCAGTGACCGAACCAACTCGCGAGGCAATTACCGCGTCGGAACCATCGACGAGCAACAGTCGTGCGGCATCGTTTGGATGAACAAGCAGGGTGCAGCGAACTTTGCCCTTCACGAGCGCCTCAACGTTATGCATCCACGAGTTGTTGGACTGCAAATGACGTCGGCTAATGAGCACCAGTCCGTCTGTATCGATTGGTGTGTCGAGAGTGGTAGCGAGGCGAGCTAACTCGTCGACAATGATTTGTGGTGCAAGTTCAATGGTTCCTGATTCGGTGCGAAGCGCTTCGGGCAGTCGGGGTTGCAGCGCCCCGAGGTCGATTCCGTGAGGGTTCTGTTCGAACGCGTCGAGAGAAAGTCCATCGGGGACCGCACCGAACCAGTCGCCGCTTGACCCAGTACGGATCATGACATCGAGAATGTGATCGATTGAGGTGCGCGACGGATTGGTTTGCACAATCGCCCGCAACTCGTCGACGGAACGATCGGCAAGAGGAGAGTCGGCGGAATCGATTGCTGACTGCAGCGCGCCGTCGAGCAACATCGCATCGATGACGGCAGGGTCATTGCCGGCTTCGGGGCCAGTGAAAATGAGCGAGAGTCGACCGAGGATTTCGTGTTCTTGTAAGCAGTCGCTCTCGAACATGGGTGGAGCCCATTGCGCAAAGTTGCGCACGGCCAATCCGATAAATGCCATTTGGTATTCGCTGCGCTCAAGAGCAGTGGGCGGGGGAAGGATCACATTTGCATGGCGGGTGGTTTCGTTTAAATACGGATCGACACTGACCATGAACTCCAATTCCCGCATTGCCGCATCGAGTGCTGCCGAATGAGGGGTGGAGAGAACGGGGTTTCCGCCCACAGTGACCATGGCACGGATCTGTCCCTCGCCGGGGGTGGAGATTTCCTCGGCCAGACCGGCAACTGGGTACTCGCTGCGTACTTCGGGATAGTTGCGCACGCGGCTGTGGCGACGGCCAATGCGGAATCCGCGCCCGCGGCCTTTTCCTCGACCACTTTCATGTGGCGTGAGCGGGAACATCGCGCCACCAGGAGAGTCAAGGTTCCCGGTGACCAGGTTGAGGGCGTCGACTGCCCATGCGGCGATCGTTCCGAAGCCAACGGTTTGTGTGCCGATGCGTCCGTACACAACGGCGGTGGGTGCGGCCGCGAGTTCGCGCGCCATGCGGGAAATCGTGTCGGCATCAATTCCAATGCGGGGCGCAACGACAGAGGGAGCGAACGATTCCACCGCATCGGCGATCTCGCGAAGGCCACTGGTCATACCCGGCGCTCGACCGGCATCGATCAGATCTTCGGCAAATAACACGTGCAACATCGCACATAACAAAAGTGCGTCGCCGCCGGGACGAATGGAGTGCCATTCGTCGGCATTTGCTGCGGTCTTGGTGTGACGAGGATCGACAACCACGATCTTTCCGCCGCGTTCGCGTATGGCCTTCATGCGGCCGGGCCAATCGGGTGCAGTGGCCAGCGAACCATTTGATTCGTAGGGGTTCGCCCCGAGGATCAACAAGTGATCGGTACGGTCAATGTCGGGGACCGCAATCAGGATTGGATTGCCAAACATCAAACCACTGGAAACATGCTTGGGCATTTGATCGACAGTTGACGCGGAATACATCTGCGGACTGGCCATTGCCTGAATGAGTACGCGGTTGTAAATGACCGTGCCAAGTGAATGGACACTTGGATTGCCGAAATACGCGCCCACCGCATGGCGACCGTGCCGGTCGATAACGCCTTGGATGCCTTCGGCAATGATGGCGAAGGCTTCGTCCCACGACACTTCATTCCATGTCGCCGTTTCTGGGTCATCACCGCGTCGCACAATGGGGGCGCGTAGGCGGTCAGGGTCGGTGTGCAACTTGTGAAGCACTGACCCCTTTGGGCAGATGAAGCCCTTTGAGAAGGTGTTGTCGCGGTCTCCACGGACACGAAGAACGGCGCCATCACGAACGGTCAACTCAAGACCGCAGGTCGCTTCGCAAAGCGGGCAAGTGCGGTAGTGCGTTGTGTCCGAAGTCATGGCCCGAGCGTAGGCTGCGCCGATGAAAGCTGTCGTTCTCACTGCTTATGGCGATCTTGATGTCCTCACCATTGCCGAGGTCGCTGATCCTGTGCCTGGTCCCGAGGAAGTCCTCGTTGACATTGTGGCTACGGCATTAAATCGTGCCGATCTTCTTCAGCGTCGAGGTCTGTATCCCAGCCCGCCACTGGCCGGGTTCACGCCGCCCGCTCCGGAGATTCCGGGCATGGAGTTTTCCGGCCGTGTCGCCGCACTCGGCGAGCGAGTCACGTCATGGTCGGTGGGCGACGAGGTCATGGGCATTGTTGGCGGTGGTTCCTATTCCGAACGACTCGTGATTCACGAAAATCAGCTCATGCACATCCCGACCACGGTGTCTGTGGAAGATGCTGCGGCAATTCCCGAAGTGTGGATCACGGCGTTCGACGCGCTCGTGGCCCAAGGCGGGCTCTCGTCTGGGCGCACTGCGCTCGTGCATGCTGGCGCCTCTGGTGTCGGTACTGCGGCTATTCAAATCTGCAAAGCACTCGGTGCTCGCGTGATTGTTACCGCTTCGGCGGGAAAGCTCGCTGCGTGTCGTGAACTCGGTGCCGATCTTGCAATCGATTATGCGTCGGAGGATTTCGTTGCTGAGTGCATGTCATTCACGAACGGTGCTGGCGTTGATGTTGTCCTCGACGTGATCGGTGGCGACTACGTCGATAAGAACATCGCGGCGATTCGTGTTGGTGGGCGGATTGTTCAAGTCGGCACGATGGGTGGTGGCCGTACCGAGGTAAACATCGGCAAGTTGTTGCCGAAGCGGGCCAGGTTGATCGGCACGGTGCTGAGAGCTCGGCCGCTTGACGAGAAGATCGCGATCACCCAACGATTCGCGAAAGAGATACTGCCGCTCTTCGACGCCGGTCTCGTGAAACCGGTCATTGATTCTCGCTACCCGTTGTCGGCAATTGCCGATGCGCACGCGTACATGGAAACCAACGCGAACGTCGGCAAGATCCTGATCGACGTGTAATTTCTCGTTGTACTTAGCGCTGAGCGATCGGTACGTAGTCGCGAACGCCGGAGCCCGTGTAGAGCTGACGGGGGCGTGCGATACGAGAGTTCTGATCGAGCATTTCGCTCCAGTGCGCAAGCCAACCCGCCATACGGGGAATAGCGAACAACACGGTGTACATCTCGATCGGGAAGCCCATGGCTTGGTAGATAAGGCCAGAGTAGAAGTCGACATTGGGGTAGAGCTTGCGGCTCACGAAGTAATCGTCGGCCAGAGCGGTTTCTTCAAGCTTGAGGGCGATGTCTAGAAGTTCGTTCTTGCCGGTGACCTCGAAGACGTCGTAGGCAATCTTCTTGATGATCTTGGCTCGCGGGTCGTAGTTCTTGTACACGCGGTGACCGAAACCTTGGAGCACCATTTTTCCTTCGCGAACGTCCTTAACATAAGCGTCGACGTTGTCGAGCGTGCCAATGGAGTTGAGCATGCGAAGCACGGCTTCGTTGGCGCCGCCATGGCGAGGGCCGTACAACGCGGCAGCGGCAGCCGCCGAGGATGAATACGGGTCGGCATGGGCAGAACCCACAACCCGCATGGCCGTGGTCGAGCAGTTCTGCTCGTGGTCGGCATGCAAGATGAACAGCACATCGAGGGCCTTGGCCAGAACCGGGTTTGGTTCGTAGTTGGGCTCGGCGACGCGCCACATCATGGAAAGGAAGTTTGAGGTGAAGTCGAGGCTGTTGTCTGGGTAGACGAACGGCATGCCAACGCTGTGGCGATGGGCGCCGGCGGCGATGGTTGGCATCTTGGCGATCAGACGGATGATCTGCTTCTGACGACTTTCCAGATCGAAAATGTTCTTCGCATCGGGATAGAAGGTGGAAAGCGCGGCGAGCGTTGAAACGAGAATGCCCATGGGATGAGCGTCGTGGTGGAAGCCTTCCATGAAGCGCTTGCGCACGTTTTCATGAATGAACGTGTGGTAGGTGATCTCGTGTGTCCACTCGGCCATTTCGGTTTCGGTGGGAAGTTGACCATTGAGGAGCAGGTAGGCAACCTCGAGATAGGTCGACTGTTCGGCTAACTGCTCGATGGGGTAGCCGCGATAGCGCAGGATTCCGTTTTCGCCGTCGAGTTCGGTGATGGAACTCTCAGCTGCAGCAGTTGTAGAGAATGACGGGTCGTAGAACCAGGTCCCGGGCATCAACTTCGACCATGCCGCTGAGTCAACACCGCCATTGACAATCGGAACTTCAACCGATTCGCCAGTGCGGTTGTCGGTGATGGTCACACTCTCGGCCACTCGTCGAACTCCTGTATTTCGTCGTGTTTTCGGATCCCCTGCAGTGGCAGCCTAGTGGCCCCAGAGCGGCTATCGGTCGGCCGAGCGTGAACGATTCGTAAACAGCACCCCACCGAACGCCAAAGCGTCGGAACCGATGACGCCTGACGACGCCCGATGACGTCAGAGGGGAGTGTTGTCGTGCGAGCGAGGCTGAAGGCGTTCTCGCTTGTGGTCGAGTGCCTCGAGAGCGGCAGCAATCTCCGTGCGAGTATCGGCCGGGTCGATGACGGCATCGATAAATCCGCGATCGGCAGCGATGTAGGGGTTGAGAAGGCGCGCTTCATAGGCATCTTCAAGAGCTTGGCGGTCGTCGTCGGCGATACCGCGGTTGAGGATCTCCACCGCACCTTTGGCTCCCATGACCGCGATTTCTGCCGATGGCCACGCAAGCGCGAGGTCATTTCCCATGCGCTTTGAATCCATGACGATGTAGGCGCCGCCGTAGCTCTTGCGCAGTGTGACATTGATTCTCGGCACGGTGGCTCGGGCATAGGCGAAAGCCATTTGTGCGCCGTGGCGGATCATGCCGCGCCATTCAAGATCTTTGCCGGGGTAAAACCCGGGCGTGTCAACAAGGGTGATGAGCGGGATATTGAACGCATCGCAGAACGAAACGAAACGAGCTCCCTTTTGCGATGCCGGAATATCAAGCGTTCCCGCTAATGCACACGGTTGGTTGGCAACAACGCCAACTGGTCGTCCACCGATTGAGGCAAAGGTGGTGACGAGGTTCGCTGCCCATGAGGCACGAAGTTCGAAAAGTTCTCCGTCGTCGGCAATTGCTCTGATCACGCTGCGAACGTCGTAGGAGCCTGTGGGAGTTGCCGGGATGATGGCGCCAGCCTCGGGCGTCAATCGATCAACGGGATCGCTCGTGACCAACCGAGGTGGAAGTTCATCGTTATGGCCAGGCAAATAGTCGAACAGGTTTGCTACCCAGTCCATCGCCGCGGCTGCATCGGCAACAACTGCGGAAGCAACGCCGGTCGTTCGACTGTGGGCGCCAGCTCCACCGAGGTCCATTTTGTCGATAGGAACACCGGTGAATTGGCGCACCATGTGGGGACCGCTCACAAACGCGTATGCGTCTTCGGTCATCACCACATGATCGGCGAGGCCCAAAAGAAGCGCTGGTCCCGATACCGCTGGTCCGGAAACTGCCATCACCGTCGGGACAATTCCGGAACAGGAACTCAACGCTTTCGCGGCCTGGCCCCAACCGTGTAGTGCGGCGAGTCCTTCGCTGATGTCAGCGCCGGTTGAGGAAAGTTCGACAACAACTGGAAGTCGTTCCGCTAACGCGACATGTGCAGCGTTTGCGATGCTTTCGCCGTCTCGCGGTGACAGCGCTCCACCTTTGCCGTCTTCGCTGGTATCGCCGCCAATGCGAACGCGAACGATGGGGCGCGGCCCACTCATCGTTTCAAGAACGTCAATGTCGGCGTGGACGACGCCAGGGACCTTTGCTCGGAGATTGACTGCTCGCCCGGTGCTGGACGCGAACCTTCCGCTCTTGGGGGTGGAGGTAGTGGGAGGTGTCATCAACCAGAAGGGGTGGTGGAGCCAATGGCCGGGTGAATGCCCGGACGGCGGTTGCCCTGAGCGGCGACAACATCTTTGAGGACATCGGCTAACACTCGGGCTGGTGCCGAGAGTAACGCCTGCCGGCGGGTGGCGAGTCCTACTGCTCGGCCGGGAAGTCCCTCGACCGGTGCGGTATGCCAGCCAAGGTCGGATCGGGTCGATACCGCGCTGGCAGGAAGAATCGCCGCGCCGAACCCTTCAAAGGCCAGTGAGGCCATAAGTCGAGTGCCGTCCACCTCGGCTTTCATAGCCAAGACATACCCACGTTCGGCAAACAACGCATCAAGTTGGTCACGGAACGGACGGCCAGGCGGTTCGACGATCAGATTCACGCCATTGAGATCGGCAAGTGTGATGTGGTCACGTCCGAATAACGGATGGCCGACCGGCGTGGCAAGGATGCGGTCCTCGGTGAACAGTGAGGTCGAAACGACTCCAGGATCGTTGGTGGGTGTCGTGAGAACGGCGAAATCAATTGCGCCGGTGTCGAGTTTGAGAAGAAGCGAGGCCGTGGTGGCATCGTGAACTTCAACCCGGATAAGCGGGTGCCTTGTTGCTGTCGTCTCGATGAGCAACGGAGCGAGCCACCGGGCAGTGGTTCCGATAATTCCGATGCGAGCAGTCCCTGACACCTCGGATCGGACCGAATGGACGTCGGCGCTGAGCGCGGCGAGTTCCGCGTAAATTCGCCGGGCTCGTTCCACTACGACAGTTCCCTCGGCCGTGGGGAGTCCGGTGGAGCGCTCGATGAGGGTTGCTCCGAGTTCCTTCTCAAGCCGCGAGATATGGGCAGAAACGTTGGATTGCACGGTATGGAGCGATCGAGCGGCGGCAGTGAAGCCCCCGTGATCGACCACGGCGAGCAAGGTGGAGAGCTGGCGGAGGTCCATCACAAATAATGATGGCATAGATCACAAGAAACAGTTGGACCGATGGGTAACATAGGAGCACACTGCGACCAGCAAGTGTCGGACTCAAAAAGCGGATCCCCCTCTGCAGAGTCCGTAGATGGTGTTGAGACTGTCCCCCGGTTTCCACCTCCGCTCCGTAGCCGACCCAAAGGGTCGGCTTCGGTCGTTTTTGGCCTACTGTCGCCGCTATGGAACGCGGACCAGTCATCATCGAAGCAGCGATCAACGGAAATCGGACCAAGGAACACAATCCGAACGTCCCGCGGTCGCATGAAGAACTTGCCACCGACACGCTTGAGACGCTCGCTGCCGGCGCGTCGATCATTCACAATCACGGTGCGGTCTTTGGTGATCCCCGTGAGGTCGCCGATGATTATTTGGCGGGGTGGATGCCGGTGTTTGCCGAACGTCCCGACGCGTTGTTGTATCCAACAGCAAATTTCACAAACGGTGGACTTGATTTCGAGCACTTGCATCTGCTCGCCGAAACCGGACTCATGAAAGTCAGTTTGTGTGATCCAGGTTCAACCAACCTCGGCGGTATCGATGCTGACGGCATTCCGAACGCAGGCATCGTGTACTCAAATAGTTACGACTCGATCCGCATTCAAATGGAACAAGCTTCCGCCGATCGCGTGGGACCGAGTCTTGCGATTTACGAACCGGCATTCATGCGCACCACGATGTTGTACTGGAAGGCAGGAAAGCTTCCGGCCGGCACAATGATCAAGTTCTACCTGTCGACTGATCGTGGGTACATGGGGGCGCCATTCGGTCTGCCGCCAACTCGATTGGCGCTCGATGCGTATCTCGAAATGCTGGGCGATTGTCCGGTGCCGTGGGCATTGTCAGTTGTTGGTGGAGATCCGATCGAAGCCGGTCTGGCCGAATACGCAATCGAACGTGGGGGCCACCTTCACCTTGGACTCGAGTTCTACGGTGGCGATCGTCAGCCCACGAATGCTGAACTCACGCGCAACGCAGTCGAAGTGTGCGAGCGCATAGGCGTTGCTGTCGCAACCTGTGACGAGGCCGCCGAGATTCTCGGACTGCCTCGCGCCTGAGCCGTTAACTGCGCTGGTCGTACTCGTCGCTCGTCGGGTCGCCCGGCGCGCCTGACTGACATGCATTGATCGGCATCGCAACGAGTTCCTCGTCGCTGAGTCGGTAATAGGTGCCATCGGAACAACCGAGTTTCGGGTTCACTTCGGAGAACACGCCGCCGGAATCGTTTTCCCAACCCGGCACCGACCACACATGAACCATCCACTGTGTGGTGTTGATCATGAAGCCTCCAACGCTTTTGCACATGTCCACGGTGACATCACCGCGGTCGGCGCCAAAGGGAGCTTCGGTACCCGCTGCGGTCATTTTGACGCAGACATTGGAGTGGTAGTGCCACGTGTCGTTGGTTCCTGGGTAGCCAGTCGGTTCGATTTTCGACATTGAGTAATACATGAACCCGGCAATCGGGGAGTTGGGTTCAGTTCCCGCGTAAATGAGCGACTGTGGGTGACGAAGCGTTTCATCGGTCATTGTTCCCGCAGGGTTGAGTTCGGCTATTCCACTGCGGATGTAATGCACTCCAAGACCAGGTGTATATGGTCCGGCACGGCGATAACCAGCAGCGGCAGCGTCGGCAAGGGTTGGGAACTGTGCGGCCACTTCGCGAGTGATGGCGAGTTGACGATTAAGTTCTGCTTGGGTGGCCGGATCAAGCGGATCGTTGCGGATCTCATGGTGGTGGCCGTTTGTGAGAAGCGAGAGACCTTTGTCATCGATGTCAGACACGCATGCTTCGGTGTCGTGAGCATGGCCGTCGGTGGCCACGAGTTCAAGATTTACTTTGGTGCCCTTCGGGCATGGGTTGCCGCCGTGGGCATGGTGCAATGCGCTGGGCGAGGCAACAGCTGATGTTGCGAGAACAATCAGAGCAACGGGAATGACCGAGGCGAAGACCAAACCTTCGGTGCGCCACCTTGTAGCAAACGTCGGACGCCACATCGCAAGCACCGCAACCACAACGGTGAGTGCCTCAAGAGAAACGCAAGCGAGATCGACGTACGACTTTGGTTGCGCAATTCCGGAACCGGGACCAAACGGTGCGCCCCAGACGCGAGTAATTGCCCACGCAGCGATAAACGCCGCCGAGGCAGCCACGGTCACCCACAACATCCAGTGCTTGGGTCGCAGGACAATGCCAATGGCGAGAGCGACCTGTACCCAGCCAGTCGCGATGAACGCGATGCCCTCGGGTGCCCATTCATTCATGTGTTGGGGCACCATTGCGAAATGGATGACTGCCGCGCCGAGCAACGCTGCCGCCAGCGTTGCTCGCACAAAGGAACTTGGTGATGTGGCGTTGTCCACGGTGGCCCCCGGTCGTTCCGGGAGAGCGTAGCGAGGGCTAGACGCCTTGGCGCTGACGGATGATATTGAGCGCACCGCCGGCCTTGAACCAGCCGATTTGTTCGTCGTTCATCGTTTGAATGCCTTCGAAGTCGATGGTGGTGCCATCGGGCTTCACGATCTGGCACTTGACCGGAACATCGGGAGTCAGATCAGCAAGGCCGAGCACGTTGATGCGGTCGTCTTGTTCGATGAGGTCGTAGACCTTTGGATCGGCAAAGACGAGCGGCAACACGCCCTGCTTCTTGAGGTTCGTTTCGTGGATGCGAGCGAATGAACGGGTAAGAACAACTTGGGCGCCGCGGTAGCGCGGTTCCATTGCGGCATGTTCACGTGAGGAACCTTCGCCGTAGTTCTCGTCGCCAATGGCGATCCAACCTTGACCAGCAGCGTGGTAGCTCTTGCCAATGTCAGGGAACGACTTTGTGGTTCCGTCGAGTTGATCTTTACCCTGGCCAACTTCGTCGGTGAATGCATTGACGGCACCGATGAACATGTTGCCCGAGATGTTTTCGAGGTGACCGCGGTACTTGAGCCACGGACCAGCTGCAGAGATGTGATCGGTCGTGCACTTGCCTTTGGCCTTCATGAGAATCGGAAGGTTGAGGAAGTCGTTGCCGTCCCATGCGTCGAACGGTTCGAGAAGTTGAAGTCGATCAGAGGAGGGCGACACCTTGATGACAACCCTCGACGAATCGGCCGGGGGTGCGATGAAGGTGTTCTCGCCAGCGGTGAAACCCTTTGGCGGAAGTTCAATGCCAACGGGAACCGGGATCATGACCTGTTCGCCAGAAGCGTTCGTAAGTGAATCGGTAGTCGGGTCGAAATCGACGCGCCCGGCTAACGCCATTGCCACAACCGTTTCGGGTGAGGTGACGAAGGCAAGCGTTGATGCGAGTCCATCGTTTCGCTTTGGGAAGTTGCGGTTATAAGAGGTGACGATGATGTTCTCGGTTCCCTCTTCAACGTCGCTTCTGGACCACTGACCGATGCACGGTCCACAAGCGTTCGCCAGCACAGTGGCGCCGATCTGCTCGAGATCGGCGAGCAATCCGTCGCGTTCGATGGTGGCGCGAACCTGTTCCGAACCGGGAGTGACGAGCAACGGTGTCTTGGTGCTGAGCCCGTTCTGATGTGCGAATCGAGCGATAGCTGCAGCGCGACTGATGTCTTCGTAGGAAGAGTTCGTGCACGAGCCAATGAGTGCCGAAGAAATTTCCATGGGCCAACCTTCGGCCTTGGCTTCGGCGCCGAGTTCGCTGACCTTGCGAGCACGGTCTGGCGTGTGTGGACCATTGATGAGCGGCTTGAGTAAAGAAAGATCGATCTCAATGATCTCGTCGAAGTACGAAGCAGGATCGGCGAGAACTTCATCGTCGGCACGAAGATCGGCGGCGACCGCATCGGCAGCTTCGACGACATCGGCTCGACCAGTTGACGCGAGATAACGCGACATCGCGGGGTCGTAAGGGAACAGCGATGTGGTCGCACCAATTTCTGCACCCATGTTGCAGATGGTGGCCTTACCGGTGCAGGAAATAGATTCAGCGCCGGGACCGAAGTACTCGACGATGGCACCGGTTCCGCCCTTCACGGTGAGGATGCGAGCGACCTCGAGGATGATGTCTTTCGGGGCAGACCAACCGGCAAGCGTGCCGGTGAGTTTCACGCCGATGAGCTTTGGCCAACGGACGTTGAATGGATAGCCCGTCATGACGTCGACGGCATCGGCGCCGCCAACACCAATTGCGATCATGCCGAGACCGCCAGCGTTGGGCGTGTGGCTGTCGGTGCCGATCATCATTCCGCCGGGGACGGCGTACTGCTCGAGCACGACCTGATGAATAATGCCTGAACCTGGCTTCCAGAAACCGATGCCGTATTTGGCGGAGACCGATTCAAGGAAGTCGTACACCTCGGCGTTGACATCGTTTGCCGTTGCAAGATCGATACGCGCGTTGCTCTTTGCCTGAATGAGATGGTCGCAGTGAACCGTTGATGGCACAGCTGCTTGGGGAAGACCAGCGGTCATGAACTGCAGCAATGCCATTTGCGCTGTTGCGTCTTGCATGGCAACACGATCGGGGTCGAGATCGGCGTAGCTGCGGCCGCGTTCAAGTTCCTGGGTACGCGGGTGGCGCAGGTGATTGATGAGGACCTTCTCGGCGAAGGTGAGAGGCCGCCCGAGGCGCTCGCGTCCGATGGCAACGTTGGTTGCGAGACGGCCGTAGACGCCGTTGATCAGTTCGATGGGGGTACTGGCGAAAACTGCCATTGGGGGAGCCTTTCCGATGCTCTGCGAAACACGAAGAGTCTACGGCTCAGGCGCCTTGCAGTTTTCCGGCCGTGGTCGTGGTGGTTGTGAGGTTGTTCACGAAGTCGGTGATGAAGTTCGGGTTCTTGACGAGGAAGATCAGGTAGACGATTGACAAGACGATCCCGATAACGCCAAGCACGATGCCCGTGGTGGCCATGCCGTCGCCCTTTTTCCAACCATTTGAGCGAGCGATTGCTCGGCGGCCATTGATGCCAAGGCCCAATGCCGTGGGACCGAGGATGATGCCGACAAATCCGGTGCATGTAATGGAGAGGATCCCGCACACCATCGCGGCAATGGCGAGGCCGGAGAACTTTGGGCCCTGCCAGGCCGGTTGTGGGGAAGGGGCAGTGCCCGGCCACGCTGGTGGCAACGGGGCGCTTCGGTCTGGAGCGGGCATCGGCGGCGGGGGAGGGGGAGTGGCCGAAGCCGGCGGGGTGTCGGGTGTCTGGGCACCTGGCCACGCGGGGTTCGGAGCGAAGTCCGGGGGATAATCCTCGGGCTGCGGGTTGACCGGTCGCTGGTCATCAGGAGAAAGAGGGTTGCCCCATGGGTCGGTCATTGTGATCGGACCCTACCGGCCAGATGCAGTGCGCCGCCGGCAACGACGATGACTGCGAGAACCGCAAGGGCATCAAGTGGGGTGATCGCTGTGGGTCGATCGGTAGCAAGACTGACGATTGCGAGGGCCATAAGCAGCAGGTTACGGATGACATCTCGAGCGGAAATGGGTTGGGCCCGGGAGGAACCAAAACACGCACACGGCGCGCGCACGCCAGCGCGGAGACGGCCAATCAGAAATGTCGTGAAGAACGCAAGCGAGACGAGTGCGGCAATCGCCCCTGCCGGAGGGACGATGAGGCACAACGCAACGATTGAGAGTTCGGCGAGTGGTACGAACCGAGCGAAGAACGATGCTCGGGGAATCCCGAGTCCGACAAAGTCACGTTCGGTCGCAGAGACGTCGCGAAGCTTCGCGACTGCGGCAATCGCGAAGATTGCGGCAAGTGCAACTGCTGCTGCGTAGCCAACGCCGGTGCTGCTCACTGCCCCATTGTGGTCCGAACTTCCGTTCTAGAGTCATTCCGTGCGACAGATGCGCGGTTTTCTTCTGGTTGTGGTGGGTCTGGGTCTTTCCGTATCTCTACTTCTTGGGCTTCTCCCGTCTTGCTCATCGTCGGCCAAGGAAGCGGCTGAACAAGCGCCGTCGAATTTTGAGCCTGGGACATTCCCCGTCGGGATCACATCGTTCACTTTTGTCGATGAGTCTCGGCCGACTCCGGCGAATGCTTTCCAGCCAGGCCAGCCGTCCCGCACACTCCAAGTGCGAGTCTGGTACCCAGCGGTTGCGCCCATTACCGAGTTGATTCAGGACGATGACTTTGCATCGATCCCTGATCCAACGCCCCAATTCGATGCGCCACCCGCGACCGGTTCGGGCCCATTCCCTCTCATCGTGTTCGGGCACGGATTGGGCACGGCACCCGCCCAATATGGTGATCTCTTGGCGACATGGGCGGGGGCAGGTTATGTGGTGGCAGCTCCAGCTTTTCCCCTGAGCAGCGAAAATTCGCCCGGTGTGGCTGATGCCGGTGATGTGGCGAATCAATCGGGAGACATTTCGGCGGTGATCACTCACGCCATTTCCTTGTCCTCAAGTGCGGATGGACGAGCACTGGCAGGAATGATTGATAGTGAGCGAGTTGGCGTCGCTGGTCACTCGAACGGTGGAATCACGATCGCCGGACTTATTGGTCAATCCTGTTGTGTTGATGAGCGTGTCGACGCCGCGATCATCATCGCTGGAACGTCGCAGCTTCTTCCTGGAAGAACCTTCGATTGGTCGCGCACACCACCGTTGTTAATTGTGCACGGCGATAACGACATGGTGATCCCGTACGACGAGGGAGTGCGTTTGTTCAACAGTGCTCACTCGCCAAAGGGGCTGTTTACGCTGATTGACTCAGATCACAACTCGTATCTCTTCAGCGATTCCCGTGCATTTCCAATCACGGTAAAAGCAACATTGGATTTCTTCAACGGCTACGTGAAATCAGATGCAGCGGCTATTGCTGCGCTGCCCGATGATCAGAAGTCGGGAGTCGCGTCCATGACGTTTGTTGGCGATCCAAGCCAGTCGGCGACTGTTGAACGAACGCTTCCCAAACTGTCTTCGCGCGCGGCCACCGTTACGCCTTCGACGGGACTGCGAGACGGACAGATGGTTCGGGTGGAATGGAGTGGATTTCTTCCTGACCGCGTTGTCACCGTGGCGCAGTGCTCAGGCGGCGCAAGAGAGGGTTCAGCCTCTTGCGATCTGGTGACGGGAAAAGTTCTGGAGTATGACCCAGATGGTCGGGGTTCGTTGGAACTTAAAATCGTTGTTGGGAAAGTAGGCAATGGCGTATGCGATGCAGATCACACAGATTGTTTGGTGATCGTGAATGACGCGGCGTTGCAAGACGAGGACGCGAATTTTCGGATCCCGTTGACCTTTGCTCGATAGTCAGGACGAGCGTTACACCCGAGGCCAACTGTGGTGGACACCCTTAGCCTTGGCGGTACGGGCCCATGAACGGCGCCAGGAAACAGCATCGGGGCCATCAAGCGTTGGCGTGGTGTCGGCGGCAGCATTGCGCCGCGCTTGCCACCAGTCAGTCGCAGATTCATCGCCAAGGGCAGCAACGGCTTCTTGAATTCGTGCAGCGAATGCGCGTGAATCTTCACCTTCATTGACATACATCGGCGAACCGAATACGACGGTGGTTGCCGCTGGTCGGGGGATATTCCGACCTTTCGGTAAGACCTTGTTTGTTCCTTGCAGAAAGACGGGAACGACGGGAACGCCGCTGTGTGAAGAAAGAAACGCGGCACCTGAAGTGAATGGTCGAGCCCAGCCATCGGGCGAGCGGGCGCCTTCAGGGAAGATCAACATGCTCCACTCGTCTGCGAGTAATTCCAGCGACTGGTCGATGGCTTTGCGCGACACCTTGGTGCGCTCTACGGGGATTGCTCCAATGACGAGAGCAGAGAGTGGCGATGTGACGCGATTGGTAAACCAATAGTCAGCAGCAGCACCGATAAACAGACGATTACGCCAAGGTTCTGGGATGGCCGTCATCATGAGCGGTGTATCGGCGTGACTGTGGTGATTCGCGGCGAAGATCGCTGGGCCCTCGAGGTCGGCGAGGCGGTCGGTGCCGTGAATCGACGGCGTTGCCAGCAGATCAATAATCGGCTTCATCACTCCATTGAGAATGAGCACACGGGCGACCCGTGCTGGATACGAACGGGCCCAATCAGTGTCGTAACTGGAACCAACGTTCTTCTCCTTCTTCAGGAGATCAACGCCAGCAGGAACCGAAGGAGCCTTCACAATTGCCTTCGCCATACGAGTGACGCGAGAACCAGTGCGGGTTGCGGTGGAGACTGAACGGTTCACCGGAAGGCGTTTTATGAGGCGAGTTGCCTGTTTGCGGGTGATGGGCATCGGTCGCATGGCTGTCCTCAGGAAACGTCGGCCATGAGGATGGGCGGATTATGTAAGTGCGTGATGGTTGCATCGCGACCAACGACATCGCTGGCCATTTCGAGTGCATCCTGCAGAGTCGACGCTGGCTTGAAACCAAGACGACGAACCGCGCGGACATCGCCACCAACGATGATCACCTGGCCGACATGCTCAAGCGCGTGTGTGCACCAGTACCACATGTAGAACGGATGCACGCCGTGGTACGCGTAGCTCGTGCGATAGAGATGGCGATACCACTCGTCTTCGGCGAATGACTTTTCAAACTGTTCCGACATCACAACAGGGTCATGGGTCTGTGTAAGCACCTGATCGAAGAAGTCGATGTACGACGGGTGATGCACGGGATGGAATTCCCACGGTGTCGGGTGGCTCATTATGACCACGCCGCCTTCACGAACCGGCGGACGACCGCGATACAGATTGAAGAAGTAACCGAGACCAAGGCAGGCAACGAGAATCGGATTGAGAATCGAGTTCACGTTGTAGGGGCTGATGTAGGGAAGGCCCATCGTGAGAATGTCGGTCTGGCCTTCAACCTGCACGAGATGCTGGGCATAGACATTCTCAGTTGTGAGTTTGTGCACTGCTTCAACCTCGCCGGCCTGCACCGATGTCATCGCGTGTGGTGCTTGCCAGGAGTTGAAGATCGAGCGACGTGTGCGCTGCGGCATGCGATCGAGTGCAGTCTTCATGCCCGCAACTGTGATTCGGTCCTTGAGTGACCATTCCCATTCGCGCTTTTGCAGCACGCTCATGGGGCCTTCGGTGCCGAAGACGTTGTTATTCATGGTGGTTTCGATCTGGAAAACCTTCACGCCTGAATCGCGCAGCACCTTGCCCATACGCCAGTTCGCCGAATGCAGCTCTGACTTGTGCTGATCCATGAACGACTTGGAATGACGCATCGTCTGGGGATTGTGGTGATGACGAAGTGAGCGATACGAAGCAAGGCCGGTTGCAGTCGACTTCCATCCACCGTCCATCGAAACGAGATTGATGTTGACGTAAATGATGAGATCGCTCTCGGCGGCGCGCTTGTTGATCTCAACTTCCTCGCCCTTTTCGGTCTCGCCGATGAAGAGAAGGTTGTCGGGATCTTCAGCATCGTGGTTGACGAGCAGTCCCTGCGGAGCGAATGCGTCGTAGACACGATCGCCAACTGCGTGACGAAGTTCGTCTTCAGTCATGCGTCGGTGGAGTGCGAGAGCGGCGATGAGCATGACGTCGTCGACGCCAGCAGCGGCTGCGAGTTCAAGCACCGCTTCGATGACGCGCTGACGAATGTCGGGGCGCTTCATTGGAGGAAGGGGCAACGAGATGTCGTCGAACGCGATCGTGAGTTTCATGCCCGGCTTAAGCAGAGCGGTAAGCGGTTCACTGTCGCCGATTGGATTCACGAGCGCGTCGCGAATGGCCCCATCAGGGTTCTTGAGTGCTTCGATGGGCTCGGCCGGATAGATCACGCGGCTGCGTCCCGGGGGAAGCTTCTCGAGACGGAAACCCTCTCCATGGTGGAAGAGAATTGGTGGCGTCGAACGATCGACGTCGAGGACGAATCCTGGTCTAGGCACGATTTCGTTCCTTTTCATTGCGAAGGTCAAAGGCGATACGAACTGCACCGCGGCCGCCGGCATTGGCAGCGTGGGTGATGGCGTCTTCGAAGCGGTCAAGGGAGTACGTGGCACTTACGAGTCGACCGAGGTCATTGGCCGCAACAAGTTCAAAGGCGAGATCAAACGTGCGGCGACGTTCGCCGTTGGGAAGTGTTTCGGTTCCGTAGGCGTAGGCCCCGCTCATGGTGATTTCTCGTTGCCACAAACCAGTGAGATCAACATGCACATGCCCAGGCATTCCCACCATGGTGATGCGGCCCTTCGGGCGAACAACGGTGAGTGCTTCGGCGATGCTGCTCTCGCTACCGACACAGTCGATGACATGATCGGCACCGCCAGTGAGACGAACAATGTCACCGTCGCCGATAGCGAGTGAGCCGGTGATGCGACGAATGGGTCGAGCAATGTGACCAGAGGAAATGACCTGGTCGGCCCCGAATTCACGAGCGAGTTCCTGCTGATGCGGATGTTTGGCAATCGCGATGATCGTGCACTTACGACCGTAGCGACGCAGGGCCGCAATCGTGAGTAGTCCAAGGGCGCCAGAACCAAGCACAACCACGGTGTCGTCTTCGGCAACATCGGCGGCGAGCGCTCCGTGCACGGCGCACGCGGTTGGTTCCACCATGACGGCGGCTTCGTCGGTCCAGTCGGCGGGAACTGCATGCAACTGGCTGACGTGAGCGATCATGCTGGTTGACCAGCCACCGCCGGTATCGCAGCAGAAGCCGCTTTGCAGGCCGGGGCTGATGTTGCCAAACGTGATGCGCTCGCAATTGCCAAGGTCGCCGCGCCCGCACGCCACACACACGGGGTCGATTCCGCGCGTGACACAACCAAGAACTGGTTCAACAACAACGCGCCCGGCGGGTACGCCTTCAAACTCGTGCGTGAGATCGGCAACAATTTCGTGACCCGGGATGAAGGGGAACGAAACGATCGGTTCGAAATAACGCGAACTGTTGCCGTCGATTGTTGCGAGGTCAGAGCCACAAATACCGGTGAGACGCGGAAGGATCTCGACCCAACCAGGGCCGGGCAGTCGTGGAGTGTCGACGTTGCGGAGTCGAAGCGGTCCAACCTTGGCGCCGCCGCCTGAACTCAGGCGACCAGCGATGTTGGCTGCCGCAAACCGCGGAATGTTTCGCTCGAAGCGCAGGGCTTTCATGCCGTGCCTCCCGGAACGAGTGGATTGGCGAGGCCACCGTGCGCTCCGCGACGTGGACCGATGGGAATAAGGCGACGCGGCGAACCAGGAGCCTTCGAGAAGTTCTCGACCAACCAACCGCGTTTGCGGGCAAGTGTGGCGAGACGAGTTTCCGGATTCACGGCGACAGGAAAGCCAACCGCTTCGAGCATCGGAAGGTCAGAACTTGAATCGGCGTACGCAACGGTTTCGCTCAGGCTGAGGCCGTGAGCCTCTGCGTAGTCGCGCAAGACCTGCGCGCGAGTTTCGCCGGTGGGCGGAACATTGCGGAGTTCTCCGTCGTACCGACCATTCGTCACGTTCATCTCTGCAGCGATGATGTCGTCGAAGAGCGGGGCGAGTGGTTTCACGACGAAATCAAGAGCGCCGGTAATGAGCACGGTGCGATGGCCAGCAGCTTTGTGTTCGCGAACTCGACGGATTGCTTCGGGGAATGACTTCGATAGAATGAGTCGACTGAACATTTCTGCTGAGTCTTCGTCGATCTGCTGCAACGGCGCTCCGTCGTAACGGCGATAGAAGAAGCGGAGAAAGTCGGTGCGGTCTTTGCGGTCAAGCGAAAGCAGCGAGGGCCCTTCAGCGATCATCTTCGCAATGAAGCGCAGACGCTGATCTTTCGGCATGCGTCGTGTTGCGAGATACGCATAACTGGCAACGACATTCGATGCAATGAGCGTGTTCTCAAGATCGAAGGCGGCAAGTTGACGCTCGGGAGCAAGGATCTGCCCGCGAAGTCGGTCGGTACGTGTCGGGCCGATCTTTCCGCCGGGAGTTGTGCGGACGCGAGCGGCCTTAACCACCGACGGCAAGTGGATTTCATTGACGAACGAGTCCCACTCGATGACTCGGGGATCGAAGCAAAAGTCGCGCTGGTCGTCAGCGGTTTGGTTGTCCCATAACGCAAGGAGTCGGTCGAGTCCGTAAATGGCTTCGCATTCGGCGTATGCGCCGTAGATCTCGACATACCCAAGTGCACGTTCGGCTTCTTCGCGCTTCTCTTCGATAGATGCGCTCCACTCGGCTTGTTTACCGCGCAAGGGAAGCGCGTTGAGGATGCTTTCGGCGCGGGTCAAGGTCTTGGTGGCTCGCTCGAGTTGGGTCTTGACGCGACCGCGACCGGGGAATGACCAGGTCGGAACAATGATCGGTTGACCCTTGGGGTCATAAAGCGGACGCTGCTGAAACCATTCGCTCACGAGGTTCACGAGGCGGCGGTAATGAAGTGGATTCTGGGATCCCGAAGCAACCTGGATGACTTCTGGTTCGGGTTCAGGGCCCTTTGCCGCAACCGCAATGATCGCGGCGGAAACGAGATCGACGGGAATCACGTCGACAACGCCTTCGGGAACGCCAGGGAATTCCTTCAGAAGGCCGCGCGCATAACTGATGATGATCGGCTCGGCCATGCGGAAGCCGCGGATCCAACCCGGAACCGGTTCTTGCAATGCGGATTCAATAATCGACGGACGAACGATGCTGACGGGAACATTGCCGCGAGTTTCCACGAGCGCTCGTTCACCGAGCGCCTTTGTGTAGGCATACGCGTCGGGCCAACCCAACGATGCGGCGCGGGCGCGCCCAGCTTCGACCATGCGGTCTGCCACCCAACGGTCGCGCAGTTGCTCAGTCTTTTCGGCAAGGAGGGGAGTGCCCGCAGCGCCGAGTTCGCGGCGCGCTTGCTTGCGGAATTCCACAAGTTTCTCGGGTGTACGGCTGATGGCTTCAGCATCACGGCGGGCGCGACGTGCACCCTCAACTTCAGCGCGCCAATCAACATTGATAAAGAAATGGCTCTGATCAACAAGTTGTTCGGGAGCGGCACCACGATGATTGCCCGCGACGTAACACGTTGAAACGGCAACAAGATGCGGCGTAACGCCCAATTCGTTGCAGACTGCGGCGATTCGAGTGGGGCCAAGAAGGTTGACTTCAACGGCTGAATCGAGTGGGGAGTCGAAACTCACCGATGCGGCGGAATGAATGATGGTGTCGCAACTGGCGAACATCGCACGACCGGCATCGTCAAGACCAAGCCCATCGCGGCTTACATCGCCAGCGACAGACGTAATGCGGCGGGCGGTCATCTCCGCAAAGCCCTCTTTGCCAAGTTCGGCACGCAAACGATCGAAGGCGTCGTTCTTCAGAATCTCGCGAGCCACGCGTTGTTCAACGGTGGAACGCCGACCTGGACGCACCAGCAACACGATTTCGCAATCGGGCACTGATCGGAGCAGTCGCTCAAGCAGGTTGGTGCCGAGGAAACCGGTGGTACCGGTGATGAAGAGCCGTTTGCCGGCGAGTGCTTCACGAATCACGGAGAATGTTTACCACTTGGTAAGTGAATCGTCTACACTTCTTCTTATGGCCGCCGTCGTCACCAGTCCCCCCAAGGGATCCCGAGCCGCTCGAACCAGAGCTACCGAAGACCGAATTCTGTCGGTCGCTCTTGAATCGTTCGGCACAAAGGGCTTCGATTCGGTCTCCCTCGACGATTTGGCCGCAGATCTTGGGATCACCAAACAAGCGATCCTTTATCACTGGTCCTCGAAGCGGGCCCTGCTTGATGCCGTCATCGACCGGGCTGCTCTTGAACTCATCATCGAGTTCGACGGAGCGTTGTCGGAAGAAGGTTCAGGCTGGAGTCGCGTCGAGTCGATTGTGCGTCGCATCTTCCGCGTGGCCATGCGTCGTCCCGGACTCCTCGGGTTCATTCGTGAGATCAGCCGTATCGGTGGAGACGCCTCGTTGCGAGTGACTGCCGATCTCGAGCCGTTCGTTTCTCGCGCTACTACCTACTTCGAACGAGAAATGGACGAGGGTCGCATTCGACGTTGTGACTCAGGCTTGTTGCTTGTGTCGGCATATTCAACTGTTCTTGGTGCGGCAACCGAAGTCGAAGTGTTACGCGCTGTTGGTATTGAACCCACATTGCGAAGCACCGTCGTGCGTCGTCGTGAGCTGTTGTCGTTTCTGCATGCGGCAATGGTTGCGCCGCAGGCGCTGAACGCTCAGGCGCCGCGGTAACGAGAAACGGTGGCGTGTCGTTCGATCGCCAGGCTGACGAGTTCATCGATGAGTGCCCGGTAGGGAAGGCCACTGGCCTGCCACATTTGCGGGTACATGGAAATCGGCGTGAACCCCGGAATCGTGTTGATTTCATTGAGTAGCCAGCCACGGCCGGGGCTCTCAAAGAAGAAATCAACCCGTGAAAGGCCTTCGGCTCGATACGCCCGAAACACCCGGCAGGCCAATTCGCGAACTTCAGTTGCTTCGTCCTCAGAGAGCGCCGCAGGGATGTGTAATTGAGCAGCACCTGTTGCGTATTTGTCTTCAAAGTCGTAGAAGTCGGCGCCGGCAACGATCTCGCCGGGAATCGATGCACGCGGTGAAGTTGTGTGGCCAAGCACGGCAACTTCAATTTCGCGACCGACAACACCTTCTTCGAATACGAGCCACTCGTCGTAACGAAGGGCATCGTCAATCGCAGCGCGCAGTTCTGAACGAGCGCCAACTTTTGAAATGCCGATTGAGGATCCCATGTTGGCAGGCTTGACGAACATCGGGAACCGGAGCTCGTCGCCGAGTGCATCGAGCACGGCTTCAGAAGCGGCGCCAGTGAGTTCATCGGCGTTAAGTCCGCGCCACGTTGCCTGTGCAATGCCGGCAGCATCGGCCAGATGCTTCGCCATCACCTTGTCCATGGCTACCGATGAACCAAGTACGGCCGAGCCAACAAACGGAACTCCGGCAAGTTCAAGAAGGCCTTGGAGTGTTCCGTCTTCTCCCATAGGGCCGTGAAGAAGCGGAAAGACCACCGTGTCGGCACCGAGCACGGAAAATGGGTTCACCGTTTCGCCGAGGATCTCGAGCGCATCACCGAATGACGCAACATCGGTCGAGCAGCGCACCCAGGCGCCTTCGCGAGTGATGCCGATGGCAGCGAGTTCGTAGCGATCAGGGTCGGCCGCAGCCAGAACATGGCGGGCTGTGACTCGAGAAATGTCGTGCTCGGCCGATTGCCCTCCAAAGAGGACGACGAGACGAATACGGGCCGGGCCGGACATGGATGGCACCGTAGCCCGGCGACTGAGGACCCGAGGCCCGTCGCGTAGGGTGAAGCCGTGGAATTCCGGGCCGCTGAAATCGCTGCCGCCGTCGGCGGAACCCTGTCTGGGTCTGACGTTGCCATCGATGGTGCCGGATTCGACTCCCGTCTCATTGGTCCCGGTCAACTCTTTGTTCCGGTCCGTGGCGAGCGCGATGGCCACGACTTCATCGATGCTGCGCGTCAAGGTGGCGCAGTTGCCACCTTCAGTTCACGCGGAGCGATTGATGGACTGGTGACGATCGAGGTGGCCGACGTCGAGTTCGCGTTCTCGCTGCTGGGCGCACATGCTCGCGATCGGCTTCCCAATCGTGTCGCCGGAATAACCGGATCAGTCGGAAAAACATCAACCAAAGATCTCGCCGCAGCGATTCTGGCGCGCCGATTTGCCACCACCGCGAATGAGAAGAGTTTCAACAACGAACTCGGCGTGCCGCTCACACTTGTGAACGCCGCGACCGATACCGAAGTTGCAATTGTTGAAATGGGAGCGCGCGGGAATGGACATATCGCAGACCTGTGCGCAATCGCCCGACCGACGGTTGCGATCGTTACGTCGATTGAAATTGCGCACTCGGAATTTATGGGTGGCCTAGATGGCATCGCTCAAGCAAAGGGCGAACTCGTTGAATCGCTTCCGGCCGATGGCGTTGCCATTCTGAACGCAGACAATCCGCGTGTTGCCGCAATGAAATCGCGCACTTCAGCACGAACGATTTCCTATGGAGTCAACGCCGGCGAGGTTCGAGCCTCGGGCATTGTTATTGGCGACGATCTTCGAGTGCAGTTCCAACTCGAGTCGGAATGGGGGACTGCCGCTGTACGTCTCGGCGTGCGGGGTGTTCACCACGTCGGAAATGCACTCGCCGCCGCTTCGTTGGCGCTGCTTTGGGATGTTCCAATAACCGACGTCGTCGATGGGCTTGAACAAGCTGCTCTTTCGCCTTGGCGCATGGAACTCCACGTTGCGCCTTCGGGCGCACGAATCCTCAACGATGCCTACAACGCTGGCCCCGCCTCGATGGAAGCGGCCCTTCGTTCTCTGGCCCAATTGCCGGCGTCTCGTCACTACGCAGTGCTTGGGCCAATGGCCGAACTCGGGGATCAAAGCGCTGAAGCGCATGCTTATGTCGCCTCAGTTGCGAAGGAACTTGGCGTTCACCTCATCGCGTTCGGCACTGATGGCTACAGCGCCACCGCGCAGCAAACGGTGTCGACGATCGAGGGAGCAGTTGCCGCTCTCGGATCGCTTAGCGCAAGTGACGCGGTGTTAGTGAAGGGCAGTCGTATCGCCGGCCTTGAGCGTCTTGCTACTGCGCTTCTTGCTGGCTGACTAACGATTTAGTGTTTCGCGTAACCCCTTTCGTTCTTCAGGCGGTCGAAGATCAGCGAACCAGGCAAGGAAGAGCGCGAACGCGGCGCCGAAGTACACGACTGTGTTCACCGTTGAATGGCTCACGATCCAACCGGCGATAAGGCCAGCGACTGGAACGGTTCCACCAAAGCACATCATCCACACTGCACTGACGCGTCCGCGGATGGAGTGGTCAAGGCGCGACTGGAAGATCGTTGACAGCGAAGTGACGACAACGAAATAGAAGAACCCGAGAAGAAAGCCGATGGGAAACGCCAGCGCTGCAGTGTCAATAGTGATGTACGCCGCAAGAGAGATACCAAAGAGGACGAATGCACCGCGCAACACGCTTTCGATCTTGTGGCCTGACAAGAACGTTCCAACCGAAAGTGCGCCGACAACCGCCCCAAGGCCGAATGTGGCGTAGAGCAATCCGTACAACGTGGATTTCGTTGAGACGTGCCAATCAACCGAGGCCATTGCTGGGAAGAGCACGACGAACGGCATACAAAAAAGTGAGAACAGCAAAACTGTGCAAATAGCCCGGAAGACCACCGGGTCTTGGCGCACATAGCGGAATCCGCCCACCAGCCGGTCGAGTTTGCTCTCTCCCTGTTTTCGTTCGAACGTCGGCACCTTCACGTAGGTAACGCCAACCATGATGATCACGTATGTGGCGGCGTTGAGAACGAAGACCCACGACGCTCCAATCCACACGTACAACATCGCGCCGATTGCCGGTCCAATGACTCGCGACACGTTCATACTCACCGAATTGAGAGAAATCGCGCCCGCCAGATGTTCTTTCGGAACAAGTGATGGCGTGACTGCGAGGAACACTGGACCCTGCAACGCGGCGCCAGTTCCGACTGCAAACACGGCGATGAGCAGCGCAGGTTGTGAGAAGTCGGTCGTTCGAACGATCCAGGCAATTGCCAGCGAACCAATCATCTGCTCAAGTGAGAGCCAGAAGATCAGTTTCTTGCGGTTGAACGTATCGGCGATGATTCCGCCGAACGTTGCGAAGAGAAGTTGAGGAACGAGATTGCAGAAGCCCACCAGGCTGACGAGCCATGCGCTTTCGGTAACGGTGTAAACGAACGCCGCCAAAATGACGTTCTGCATCCACGTTCCAACGGTGGAGCCCAAACTACTGAGCCACATCAGGCGGAAGTCACGGTTTGCCAGTGCCGCTCGAACGACAGAGATCTCTTTGGAGTCGAATGTTCGATCGCCATCGACAAGGGCTTCCTCGGCCTCGCCGCGGAACTCCTCCTCAGATGTGAACTCGTGCTCCCCAGTCATCGGGATTGAGGGTACGGCGAAGAAGGGGGTGGTGACGAAACGGCACCTGACTCAGCGCTGTTGTATGACCGCCGTAGCAGTTGCCCTCACGAGTTCGTCGTCTGGGGCACCTGGGAGTGCACGGGCAAAGAGGTGCGGCACTCGTTTGGCAAGAGAAACCGTGACCGAGCCATCGGGGTTAATGGTTACGTCGGGCCCCGTTACGAGGTTGTCGAGGATGCCTTTTGTGGCGAGGGCATCGATGGCAACAAGCCACACCCTTGACGGATCAAGTTGGTAGCCGCGGCCAGCGCGGAGCGCAGCCTCGTCAAGTCCTGCGGTAGCGGCGTCGTTCGCAGCATCGGTCGCTGCTGCGAGGAGGTCTTTCTGTCCGGCCTGCACCGCGGTGAGGTCGACAGTGATCGCACCGAGCACAAACATGATCAGGACAGCAACTGGCATAAGCATGAGGACGGTTCCGCTCTCGCCCCGGAATCGGTGGTCTCTCGTTTTGCGTGCCCGTTGTGGCCTGCGACTCAACACTGAGCGTCTCCTGGTAAGCCGCTTCGAAACGGGTCAATGACTTCGCTTTGTGAGGCAACAGCATCGAACCCGTGACCGAAACCGCCGATGAGCGGGACCCTGATCGCGTGGACTGGGTGGTGAATAGTGACCGTGACGCGGCTGCAACGAGACCATCCGCGAGATCCGGTGTATGAAATCGAAATGGATGTCGCGCCTGCGCTGCGACCCTGTCCTTGGAACGCTTGTTGTGCTGCTGATTCAGCGCGCATCTGTGCGCTTTCTTCGTCGGGAGCCTCAACGAAAGCGCGAACGGCCTCCCGTGCGGCACTCGTTGTCGAAAGATCAGCATCGATCGCCGCCCAAGCATTCGCAATAACCAGCATTGCGATGACGAACGTGAGGAACCCAAAGGGGATGACTTCGATTCCTCCGACTTGCCCGCGGTCGCCACGAAAGCGTTGGGTGCTCATTGCATTTGCTCGACGCGTACGCGAGCGGTTTGTTCGATCCGGGGAGCACCGCTTCCTTTCAAACTGTCCCAGAGGAAACCGGGCGGACGCGCTCGAACCGTTAACGCGACGGTGTCCCATGTGGTCGATGACCAGTCGAGTTCAATCCGATTTCCAAATGCTCCAAGTTGTGATCGAACCGTGGATTCCGCATGAACACGCGCTTCGTCTGGAATGGGCGAGACGTCGTGGGGAGTTCGGGCTCCCGCCACAAGCCGCGCTCCTTCGTATGCGGCACTTGTTGTTGCAGATCGCGCGTAGAGAGCTATGAGCGTCTGTGTCGCGAAAAGCAACAGCGCAAGAAACACGAGGAGGCCTGAAATTGTCGAGATAAGGCCGGCACCTATGTCGGAGCCGGCCTTCGATCCTCGACGTGACCTCATTCGGAGCCGATCTGCGTGATCTTGTCGTTCGTTGTGGCTTCCGTTGTCTTCCACATTTGCAGGAAACCAACCCACATCGCCGCGCCCAGAAAGGCCATAATCAAGACAGCGATCGCGGCAGAGATTACTCCCTCACCGCGGTCGCCCTTGCATGGTCGTCTCCGCGTGGCGGAGTTATTGGCGTCGATGGCAGCGTTTGGCTCGTGCTGGTTCTGGTTCATGACTGCTCCTCTGTGTGGCGGGAATGTTCTGAAGAACGAGACCGCAATTAGCTAGGTGGAAGTGAAGAGACGAAGTGCTTCGGTAAACGGAACTGCGAGGAAAAGAAGTCCAGGAACCAGAGTCGCGACAGTGACGGGAATCCAAACTTGCTGCCCACGCTTTTCGATTATTTCAACAAGGTCTCGGTGCACTTCTGCACGAACAGCTCGCGCTTCATGGGTAATGAGACTGCCGAGATCGCCGGCATCGCGGTTGAGGGCGAGAATGCCGACGAGGCGTCCGACCGCGGGTACGTCCGCAGTTGTTGCCCATTCGCGAAGAGCGGTTTTTTCATCGAGGCCATGAGCGACTCTTGTGACGACTTTTTGGAGGTCTCGTGCGAGGACTCCACCTGAGCGTCGTGAAAGACGTTGCAGCGCGGCGCCGAGTGAGTAGCCGGCGGAGAGCAACATCCCGAGTTGTTCGCTGACAACCGGTAATTCAAGGACAAGGGAGCGCTTCCATTCCTTCGACTGGCGTGAAAGCTGGGATTCAACGATGAGAAACGCGAGAACCGGGGCTCCTGCGACCAGGAGGACAAAGAGGGGAATGGGCGGGTACGTAGCGAAAGCGACGAGTAACGCGCCGCTTAGAGCGGCGGTGGCCCAGCCAAGTTGTCGAAGGCGGAACGAGGTGGGATCAAACGGACTGTGAATTCGTTCGAGTCGCGTGGCGAGGTCTTCGGTGACGCCCGAGAACCTTGCTGCTGCAGCACCCGTGTCTCGAGCAAGCGGGCCGAGCACTCGGACGATCGCGTGAGATTCGTCAACATCCGATCGCAGGGAGAGGCCGAAGAGATAAGGGCGGACTCTGTCGATGAGGGGACGTTGTCGAAACCACCGCAGTTCACTGAAGAGCAGCGTGAGCCCGAGCCACGCGAGGAGAAGCACCAAGCTGAGTGGTTGTCTCATCGGGCGAAGACTCGATCCTCGGTGGGAAGACGGAGCATTCGACCGGCCCATCGCCAGCACGCGGCCATCATGGCGAGCGCGCTTAGGACGGCGAGTTGACCAATTGTCGTGGTGTAGGCGCTTCGGCCGTTTCCAACAGCGAGACCTGCAACTGCCATGCCGAGTGGCACGAGCAACACGAATCGACGAGCGAAGCGAACGCCTGATTGCCGCGCTCGAACATCTTTGCGATAGGCGATATCTTCGCGCCGGTCTTGAGCAAGATCGGCCAGTCGACGATCGATGCCGGTTCCACCAAGTTCGTGAGCGATGAGAAGGGTTTCACATGTTGCGTCACAGGTCGGATCAGCGAGGAGCTCGCGCAGAACTCCCAGAGTTTTTTCGAAGTCAGTCGTAAGCATCCACTCTCGTTGTGCCGCACTGAACGCTGGGCGCATGATTTCGGGACCACTTGCACCCACTTCGAAAAGTGCCTGGGGGAGTGAGCGCCCAACCGATGATGTGAGCAGTCTGAGCTCTTCAATCATTCGGGGCCACGCGTCTTGGGCAATCGCGAGTCGGTTGCGCCGACGTTGGCGGTAAGCCGCAATGGGAAACGAGGCAGCGAAGGTTCCTCCAGCGAGCATCGGTACCGCTGACCCAAAGAGAGCAAGAGCAATCAGTGCGCCGAGGAGGAACATTGAACTGATTGCAAGAACAAACTCACTCGCCGCCACCGAATGAAGGCCGGCTTGGGTCATCCATTCTGAAGTGGTGAGCCGCGTCTTTTTCGTCCTGGGGGAAAAGGGCGCTGGCCCAAGCCCGGACCAGCCAAGAAGTCGGGCCGTGTACAACAGATGAACGCCATAGCCCGACATGGCAGCGAGAAGAAGCGCGGTCATCGGAGCACCGATGTGAGATCGGTTCCCGCGACGGAAAAGAGGTGCGAAAGCCTCTGGGGGAAGAGTCCGGTCCATGCGAGCGGTTCGGCGTGGGATCTGCGGGTGAAGAGGTCGGTCACGGTGAATGCACCGCTGGATGCATCGACCAGTTGTTCCTCGACGGCAATGATTTCGGTCACTTGAGGTCCATCAGGTGTTCGATGACTGAACACCACGAGGTCAATCGCGTCGGAAACGAGTGAGGTGAGAGCGCCATGCGGAAGTGATCCGGCATCGGAAATTTCGGCGAGGAAGCGAAGGCGAGAAAGTGCGCCCCGAGCATGTGCGGAGTGAATTGTTGTGTAGCCCTTGATTCCCGAAGAGAGTGTGAGGAGAAGTGGAAGCGCTTCTCGGTCACGAACTTCGCCCACGACAGCAACATCGGGGGCCATGCGAAGAAATCCGGCGACCAGTCGGCGCAGATCTACAGGAGGTCGGTCGACCCGAGCGGCACGTGTCTGCATGCTGGCCACGTTTGGAAGTGGTGCATCGACTTCAAAGACTTCCTCGGCGATGACCACCCGTTTCGTTGGATCAAGTTCACCTAGGCAACAGGACAAGAGGGTGGTCTTCCCTGAGCCAGGGGCACCTGCGAAAAGCGTCGTGGTGCCGCATCGAATCGCTGCCGCGAGGAATTCCGCTGCGTTTTTGCTCAGCGTGTCGGTAGCGACGAGTTGGTCGAGGCGGGTGAACGGAACGCCCGTAAAGCGGCGAATATTGACCATGAGGTGACCGCCGCGTGTGAGATCCCCGTGGACAATGTGGAGGCGCGATCCATCGTCGAGTTGTGCATCCTGCAGGCCCTCGGTCGCGTCAAGTTTGCGGTGGCTTGTCGAAGAATCGTCAAGAAGCTTTGTAAGTGTGCGAATGACGTGGTCGTCGTCATGGAAGGTTTCGTGGTGATACCCGCTCGTGCCGCGATGACGCTTAACGAAGATCTCTGTCGGCGCATTGATCTCGATCTCCCAAACGTCGGCGTCGTTAAGAAGGTTGGTGAGTGGTCCGTATTGCACGAGGTTTTGCCACGCGCGCAACGCAAGTGTCGCGGGATTGGTGATGACGACTGATCGACGGCCGTGCCTCACGTCGTCGTCCCAGCGACGCAGTTCGTCATCAATGAGTGCGCGCAGGAGCGTGTGGCCTTCGGGGGTCGAGAGATCGATGGCGTCGCCTTTGGCCCGAGCCTGCACCAATGTTTCGACGTCGATGAGTGGAGCGGTGGTCATGCGGTCCTCCCAAGATGCCCTGGGACAATCGAGACAGGAGTTTGCTGAAAATTTGGACGTGGTTCGAAGGGCGCGATGAGGTCGAGTCGTTCAGCAACGGCTGCGGAAATTGATCCGAGAGCCGAACGCGGTGGAACTGTGCCGTCGTGAAAGAAGGGTTCGAGATCGCGCCGAATCGGAACCATTACCGGAGTAGCCAGCGAATGCGATGGGACGGCTTCGTTGAAGAGTCTCAGAATTGTTCGAGTGAGTTCAGATCGCTGGCGGGTTGATCGGGGAGCTCCGATGACGACGAGAAGTACACGTTCGGTTTGCACTCCGAGTTCCACGAGGTCGCGAAATGTTTGAAGTGACCGACTCAGGCCACTGATGCCACCACGAGCAGAAAGAACAACGAGGTCTGCATTCGTTGCTAATTCTCGTGCGAGAAAATTCCGATCCTCAACATCGATTGACCCGGTCTGCTCTTCGCCTTCGAGGTCAGAGTCGGTATCAGCAACCACGATGTCATATGCATTGAGAATGGAGGCCAATGCGGCCAGCGTGCTTCGACGACGTAGCGTTGACCAGTCTCGATGTCGACGTAAGCCGGGGAGAACGTCGTAACCGTGGCGCGGAGTGAACCAAAAATGGTTTCGAACATCGCCAACTGATGGATTGGCCGTCCGGTGAAGGTCCACAAGTTCTTGGAGCCCAGGGACAACATCACCGAGATCGTGGAGAAGCGCCTGATCGCCATTGAGACTCGCGTCGATGAGAGCAACGCGCTTGTCGGTCGATTCTCGTTTCGTGGAAGTGTCTGCAGCGAAATGCGATGCGATTGCCATCGCAGTCGTTGATGTCCCGGTGCCTCCTGGCCCGAGGACCGTTATGAGTCTCCCGGCGGCGCCCGTTTCGACAGCGATCTCGGCGCTAGATGCAGGCGTTCGTCGCTCGACTCCGATCGCGTGATCACGAAGCACTGCGAGAAGCTGTTCGGGATTAACCGGCTGGATCAAAGTGCTGCTGGCACCGAGGAGGACCCAGTCGCGCCGTGTGGTTGTTTCGGTTACGACAATGGGGACGCAACCGGCATCACGCGCTGTTTCGATGATGTCGCGGTCGACTCCCACGCAGTCTTCTCCTAGGAGCACGGCAGAGTGACGACGAGTGGAGAGGAGGCGGGAGCGAACTTCATCGACCGAAACACAGCGGATAAATTCGATTGGCAACATTGATGAATTCGCCCAACGTCCAACCTCGGCGAGCCATGCCGCGCGAGGTCGAGCAACACCAAGAACCGTGAAGTGTTCGTCGTGCATCATCGACCTACCGATGCTCGAGCGAGAGGGCCGGTCGTTGATGATCGGGTACCAACGGTGTCGCCAGCGAGTGTGGATCTGACGACAGTGATCGATGCAACCTGAGCGGCGTGAGCGGCATCGAGTAGCTGGTCGGCAGACGCGAGGGCCAAGGTGATGATGAGTTTTCCGGAGGAGCCTAATGTGCCCGACTTTGCGTCAGCGCTACGGATCACGTTTGCGTCTCGGGCTAGAACGGTGGTCGTGGCATCGGTCCCTGAGCCGTACGTTGCGAGAACATCGACTCGTTCGCCGGACCGTAAGTCGCCGTTTAATGCGCGATCTCGGTCAATAGGAAAAGAAAATTCCCGTGTTGGTTCACTCGGTCCGCCAGTGAGGACCGCGCTGCGCTGAACAAGCTCTCCCTCTCCGATTGGAGCTAAGGCGACTGCTCCAGCCAACTGGTCGATAGTCGTGAATCCATGAAAGCTGTTGGCGGTTTTTCGTTCAACCGTTGTTGTCGTGAGGGTTGAAGAGTCGAGCCGTTCTCCGGCAACGAGCGCACGACGAGAGATGACGATCGATTGTTGGGGAGTGCCGCCTGCTCCGGTAACGATGAGGAACGCCGCAAGAGCCGCCGTACTCACGAGGAGTCCGCCCACAATCGTGCGACTATTCGGTTTGCCTGGCCACCGGATACTTGTTCGTCGTATCGACGTTGGATGATTACCTTGCTGCGCTTCTGGGGATGTTGCTCGGGGACGACGCATTTCGTTAACTCTCCGGTCCTGTCACCTCTTGCGGGCGTCGCACGGTACGGACGACTGCGCCCGAGGGGAAGAGGTCGCGAGACCTATTTCTTCATTTGGCCGTTTCTCCTACCTTCGCTTCGTGATGGACGATCCGAATGGCTGGATGAGTACCGCTGAAGTTGCGGACTATCTCGGCGTGCAGTCGCGCACGCTCTATAGGTTCATCGACGAAGGCCGTCTGCCCGCATATCGATTCGGCCGCGTGATCAGACTGAAACGGCACGATGTCGAACTGTTCATTCAGTCGTGTCGGATCGAACCTGGAACGCGAATCGAAACCTCATCAATCTGATCGACGACGGCGTAAAACGCGCCTCCATTGGGGGTAGCAAGACTAAGTAATGACCAGTTGAGGCCGACGACGCGACCGGCTACATGCTGCGTGTTGACCATGAGTGAGATTTCTTCGCCGAGTTCGATATGCGAAGCGACAAACGTTGGCCACGAGGTTGATGCTTGAGGGATGCCATCTCCGTCGAGGCGCAGTTGGCTTACGCTTCTCACCGATGCGATCGCCGCTGTTCGGATGAGCGATGCGTCTGATTGGCTCTTCTGGAGCACGATGCCGCAGAGTCCCGACATCGCAACCGTGCCCCACCGTTCAGCCCCGGTCGTTGTCGTAAGGGCCACGAATGCCTTGCACTCGGCAAGGTTGGCGAGAAGCCCAACGAGTGTTGCGTCGTCGGCTCGGTGTCGGTGAAGTGCTGCGAAACCCGCCCGTGAACGTGAGGAATCGGAGGAGCGAGCCGAGTCAAGCAGTTGACGGAGGGCGGGATCAGTCACGGCTTCCATCTTCCGATGATCAGCCTTCTGCCTCCGTAGCGGATGAGCCGTCCGGCCCTTCTAGGATTACGGACCAGATGCCCAGCACAACAGTGAACGTCCACGTCCCCGGCAACCACCTCATGACCGGTCTCCTCGGTCATCGTGACGAGTTGCTTCTCCTTATTGAAGACGCCTTTCCCGAAGCCGATGTTCATGTGCGGGGCAACGAGATCACGGTTTCGGGCGACCAGGCCGGCATGGTTGGCAAATTGTTCGAGGAACTTGTTGTGCTTCTGCAACAAGGACAGGTGCTTGAGCCGGTGTCGGTGCGTCGCAGCATCGAAATGGTTCGCGCTGACCAACGCCCAAGTGAAGTTCTCACCACCGATGTGCTGCGCAACGCTCGTGGCCGGATGGTTCGACCGAAGACAAGCGGGCAAAAGAAATACATCGATGCCATCCGCAAAAACATTGTGACGTTTGGTGTTGGTCCTGCTGGTACTGGCAAGAGTTGGCTGGCAGTCGCGATGGCGGTGCAGGCATTCCAAGCAAAAGAAGTTGAGCGCATCATTCTCACTCGTCCTGCAGTTGAAGCCGGCGAGCGTCTTGGTTTCTTGCCCGGCGACATGATGGCCAAGGTCGATCCCTATCTGCGTCCGCTCTACGACGCGCTCTACGACATGCTCGACGCCGAAGGTGCGCAACGCATGTTGGAGCGTGGAACTGTTGAAGTCGCACCGCTGGCATTTATGCGCGGTCGCACGTTGAACGGTTCATTCATCATTCTCGACGAAGCACAGAACACCACACCGGAACAGATGAAGATGTTCCTCACTCGTATTGGCTTTGGATCAAAGGTTGTCATTACCGGCGATACCACCCAGATCGATCTCCAGGGTGGTCGAAGTGGTTTGCTCGAACTTGAACCAATCCTTTCCGGTATCGACGGACTCGAATGGGTCAAACTCACCGCCAGCGATGTCGTTCGTCATCGCATCGTTCAGGACATCGTGAGTGCCTACGAGAATGCACCGAAGCGATGAACGAGCCTCCTCGTCGCCGTCGGTTGAAACGACGCGGCCCGGCCGAAGGTGCTGTCACTGCCTTTGTTTCTGACGAACAAGCGGCTGTCACGATTGATGTTGAACGTTGGCAGCGGCTTGCGCTTGCCGTTTTGGCCGATGAAGGCGTTGAAGGTGAAGCGGAACTGTCGGTGATGTTTGTCGACGAGGAAACGATTGGCGATCTCAATTTGAGATTCATGGAAGCTGATGGGCCTACCGACGTTCTTTCGTTTCCTATTGATGGTGAACCGAATGTTCCCGGTCGCTGGCCTGATGCAGGTGGGCCTGGTCCTGATCGCATTGAAAACGATCCAGAAGATCTCCCCCTTCTATTGGGCGATGTCGTGATCTGCCCGTTGGTGGCAGAGCGTAATGCTCCGACTCACGCTGGTTCGTTTAGCGATGAAATCGCGTTGTTGGTCGTGCACGGGATCTTGCATCTTCTGGGTATGGACCACGCTGAAGAGCCAGAACGAGTCGAAATGCAGAACCGTGAGCGGGAATTGCTCGACGCCCACTACGGGCCACTCGCTGCTGATCCATGGGCATGAACACTGCTGTAGTGGCGGCAACGCTTACGTCAACAGATATGTGGCTGACGAGCCTTGCCCTTGTGCTGCTAGTTGCCACCGCGTTTTTAGCGATGGCCGAAACTGCCCTCATTCGCATGACCGAATCAAAGGCGAACGCGATTGAAACCGCGGGCGGATGGGGGAGCAAGCGAGTCGTCGCTCTCGTTTCTCATCCTGAAGAATATCTCAATGGCGTGATGCTCGTGATGATCGCGTGTCAGCTTGTTCAAGCAACGTTGGTCGGCATCTTGGCCTATCGAGTGTTTGACACTTGGGGCGTTGCAGCGGTCGTCGTGATCGATGTCGTTCTTGTGTTTGTTTTTGCCGAAGCGTTACCAAAGACGTGGGCGATTGATCACACTGAGCGTGCTGCTCGCATCGTGACGCCCGTGATTTGGGCATTGGCGCGCTTCTGGCCGCTTCGCATCGTTGTGCGCGGATTCATTGGTCTGACGAACGTGATCGCTCCGGGGAAAGGTCTGGAAGATGGACCGTTTGTTTCTGAAGAAGAAATTCTTGCGCTTGCCGATCAAGCGGTGTCTGCAGACGTTCTTGAAGAAGAAGAACGCGAGCTCATCGAACAGGTCTTTGAATTTGGCGACACGATTTGTCGCGAAGTCATGGTGCCGCGTCCAGACATGTTGGCGATGGCCGATTCACTCACGGTCGCCGAAGTACTTGATGCCGCGCTCGCCGATGGTCGTAGTCGTGTTCCGGTATTTGGCGAAGGCATCGACGACATCACCGGCGTCGCGTACGTCAAGGATTTGGTTCGCGCCTCTCGTACTGGGCGCGAGTCTTCGAGGGTGGCGCGTTACGCCCGTCGGGCATTTTTCGTACCTGAGACCAAACGCATTTCTGAACTGCTGTCGGAAATGAGGGTTCGTAAAGCGCATATGGCCGTGGTGATCGATGAATACGGCGGCACCGCTGGCCTGGTGACGCTGGAAGACCTCATCGAAGAACTCATTGGCGAAATCGTCGATGAATTCGATCATGAAGAAGCAATGGTTGAACGACTTCCTGGTGGCGATTTACGCGTTCAAGCGCGAATGCCGATGGATGAAGTCAGCGAGTTAGTCGGTGTCGAATTGCCCGAAGGCGATTGGGACACAATCGGCGGTTTGATGTTTCACCTGCTCGGTCACGTACCGTTCGAGGGTGAGAGCACTACACAAGGCGAGTTTCGCCTTCGTGCAGAACAGGTGAAGGGACGTCGAATCGGCATGGTGAGGATCGAGCGGTTGACTCAGTGAAATCTGGTTTTGTTTCCATCGTGGGCCGTCCCAATGTGGGCAAGTCGACACTTCTCAATGCAATTCTCGGGCAGAAGGTGGCCATCACCTCCGACAAGCCGCAGACCACCCGTTCTCAAATTCGTGGCGTGTTGAATCGTCCAGACACGCAGATCGTGTTCGTCGATACGCCCGGCATTCATCGTCCGCGCACCCTGTTGGGCGAACGGTTGAACAAGACCGCCTCAGAAATGACTAGCGGTGTCGATGTTGTCTGCCTCGTAGTCGACGCGACCGCGCCGATTGGGCCTGGCGATCGCTTCGTTGCCGAGAAAGTTCCCGCCAACGCAATCGTTGTTGTGAACAAGACCGACATCGCTTCCCCCGACGACGTCATTGCGCAGTTGGCACGCGCCGCCGAACAGATTGACGTGTCGGCCTACTTCCCGGTTTCCGCTGTTACGGGGGCAGGCGTCGACAAGTTGGTCGCTGAGATTGTGTCTCGGCTTCCCGAAGGGCCGCTTTGGTATCCCGATGACATGGTCACCGATGTTCCCGAAGCGTTCTGGGTGGCTGAACTTGTACGTGAGCAATTACTTGCTGTGACAAACGATGAACTCCCGCATTCTATTGCCACACGAGTCGTTGAATGGGAATGGCCACGTATCCGTTGCGAGATTCTCGTTGAACGCGAATCACAAAAGGGAATCGTGATCGGCCACAAGGGCTCGGTGCTCAAACAGGTCGGTATCGCTGTCCGCGAACAGTTGCCCGAAGGCGCGTACTTGGAACTCTTCGTGAAGGTCGACAAGGACTGGCAGCGCAAAGCTGGCGCCCTCGATCGTTTGGGCTTCTAAGCGCGAGTTATTCGCGTTCCTTAAGGCTGGCGAGATAGGTCTCAACCTCAGAGCGGTCTTTCGTGCGTTTCATGGGCGGCAGCGAGTTCACAAAATCCCACCGGTAATTAGCACTCGCCATGCGTGGATCAAAGACGGCAACGACGCCTCGATCGCTCGTGCTGCGAATCAGTCGACCGGCGCCTTGTGCGAGAAGTGTGGTGGCTCGAGGAATGTCCACGACTTTGAACGCATCGGCTCGTGCCCGTTCGCGACGCGCCTGCAAAAGCGGATCATCAGGTCGCGGGAAGGGGAGCCGATCGATAGTGACCAGGCTGAGGGTTGCACCAGGGACATCGACGCCCTGCCAAAACCCCATCGTTGCGAATAAACACGATTCCGGATCATCAGTGAATCGTTCGATGAGCGCGGGCTTCGGGTAATCGTCTTGGCCAAGGATGGGAACTTCGACTCGTTCACGCAACTCTTCGACTGCAAGGTTGAGCGCTCGGTAACTCGTGAACAGCGCCATGGTGCGACCGCCCGCCGCGTTTATGAGCGCTTCGAGTTCATCGTGCATCGATTCATCGAAGGTTGCGCTGCGGGGATCGGGCATATGCGCGGCGCAATAGAGAAGTGCTTGTTCCGGATAGTCGAATGGACTGCCCACATCGACGCGTTCGAATCGCTCTTCAGGAATTCCAAGTTGGACCGGCAGAGCGGCAGGCAACGTCGCGCTCGTGAGAACAGCGGTGGTCTGCGTCCAGAGTGTCTCATCAAGAAGTTCACCGACATCGATCGGTGCGATGCGAAGAACGGGGAACTCCTCGCTTCCCTCAACCCAGGCCACCTCGCTGGTTTTGATTTCTTGAAGTGAATTGATGTCGTCGATAAGTGAGGTGGCTGCTTGCATCGCCCTTTGTTTGCGCGCTCCGACATCGCCTTTGCTGTCATCAGGAATGACTCGAAGCGCACTCATTGCTTTGTCGACGCGACCACGAGCGAGAGTGAGGACGCGCGCTGGTTCGCCATCGATCTGACCGCGAATACGCCGACCCCGTTCCTCGCTCAGCGCATCACGCCACATCGATCCGAGTTCATCGATATCGCGCACAATGTCGGCATCGGCGATGATCGCGGCGATGGTGCGAGCGAGGGCGGTGAATCTTCCTGCAGTGAGCTCGACACCTGAAGTTGCCGCAACGATGTCTTCGAGTTGATGGGCCTCATCGATGATGACGACCTGATGCTCGGGAAGCACCGCACCATTTGTTGCGAGGTGCATTCCATAGAGATGGAGATTCACGACAACGACGTCAGCATCTGCCGCAGCGCGCCGAGCGCGCTCGGTAAAGCATTCATCGCCCTTGGGGCACTTCGCTGCTCCGGGGCATTCGCGGGGCCCAACACTCACAGCGGCCCAAGCTCGCGGTGACGGTTCAATCGTCAACTCCGAGCGATCGCCCGTAAGCGTGGTTGTCGACCATCGTGCGAGCGCGGCGAGTTCCTCAGAAGGTGGTTTCGGTCCGCCGATGTCGAGAGCGAGCTGTTCGGCGCCATCGGCATCGAGTTCGCGAACACGCTGGAGGCAGATGTAATTGGAGCGTCCCTTCAACACCGCGAAGGTGAACGGGTGATCGAGATGTTCAGTAAGGAACGGAAGATCCTTGTTTGCCAATTGGTCTTGGAGCGTTTTGGTCGCGGTGGCGACGACGACGCGACGGCCCGAGATGATGCACGGCACGAGATAGGCGAAGGTCTTGCCCGTACCCGTTCCCGCTTCGACAATAAGGTGGTTGCCTTCGACGATTGACCGAGCGACAGCCTCGGCCATTTCGATCTGCCCATCTCGTTGCTCACCGCCGGGCAACTGCGCTGTGATTTGCTCGAGGGCCTGGCGGGTGTTGGCGACGAGACGGTCGGCGGCACCCATGGGAGAACGATGGTACCGGCGCCGTCGTAGGTCGGCGGTAACGTCGAACAGGTGGACATCCCCGGTATCGACCCGACGCGCATCCCCTCGCACATTGCTGCGGTCATGGATGGCAATGGCCGTTGGGCCACCAGTAGGGGCCTCAAGCGCACTGATGGGCACGCTGCTGGTGAAGAAGCGCTCTTCGACACGGTCGAGGGAGCGCTCGAACTAGGTGTGAAGTGGCTCACGGTCTATGCCTTCTCGACCGAAAACTGGCGTCGCCCCGCCGATGAGGTTCGTTTTCTCATGGGGTTCAACGAGTCCCTGCTCGTCCGTCGTCGCGACGAATTAAACGATCGCGACGTCCGAATGCGATTTATTGGCCGGCGTGACTGGCGAGTCCCGAAACGGCTGCTTCGTCGCATGGACGAATCCATTGAACTCACGAAGAACAACCGCAAGCTGACATTCACGATCGCGTTCAACTACGGCGGCCGGGCAGAACTGGTCGATGCGGTCAAGCAACTGGTGGCCGAAGGCGTTCCGGCCGACAAGATCGACGAGAAGGCGATCGCGAAGCGTTTGTACGACCCGCAGATGCCCGATCCCGATCTTGTCGTGCGAACCTCCGGAGAATTCCGTACTTCTAACTTCCTCATGTGGGAAGCGGCCTACAGCGAACTTGTTTTCACCGACACGCTGTGGCCCGACTTCCGTCGCGAGAACCTTTTCGACGCTGTGCGCGAATACCAAGCGCGAGACCGTCGATTCGGTGGCTTGAGCCCCGAAGCCTGATCGGCAGACGACATGGGAAAAGGCACGATTCATCGCGACGAAGGAATCGTTCTCCGCACCTACAAACTTGGCGAAGCCGATCGCATCGTGGTTTTTCTCACGAAAGACCGTGGCAAGGTTCGCGCCGTCGCAAAGGGTGTACGCAAGACCAAGTCGAAGTTTGGATCGCGTCTCGAGCCGATGAGCCATTGCGTCCTGCAGTTTTACGAAGGGCGCGAACTTGATCTTGTGACCCAAGCGGAAAGTGTCGACAATTTTCGTGCCATTCGCGAAGACCTCGATCGCATCGGTCGCGGAGTGTCAATGCTGGAAGTGGCTGACCAGCTCGCTCAAGAAGGTGAAGTCAATCCGCAGCTCTACCGAATGTTGTTGGGTGCGTTGCGAACGCTTGAGAGTTCCGCCTCACCATTAGTGACGCCTGCGTTCTATTGGAAGGTATTGGCGCTTGAGGGCTACCGGCCTGAAGTCGATACGTGCGTGCAATGTGGCGCTGACGATGTGCCCCTAATTGCCTTCGATGTCGAAAGTGGCGGCTTGCTCTGTCGGGTGTGTCGCCGGGGCACGCCGATTACGGCGGAAGCAGTCGTGCTGTTGCGTCAGATTCTCGGCGGAGAATTAAACGACGCGTTAGCGGCGGGCGAATCACCCGATGCGGCTGCGGTAGTGCATGAGGTCGACCAACTCGCTATCCGCGCGGTGGAACATCATTTGGAACGACGACTTCGCTCGGTGAACGTTCTCGATCATTGAGTTGTTGCTAAATGATCCGAATGGCCCATTTGAGATCGAACAGGTGTTCGGTAGATTCCTCGTATGGATCCACGAACAGCCCTTCTCGAAAGAGTTTCTTCTCAGTTCGAAGATCTGGCGCGAGCGATTCGTGAGCTCGTGGTGCCGATCGACGGCGACGCACTCGTCGATGTTCGTGGTCTGCTCGATGCGCTCACTGCTCGGGTGGCATTGGCCGAAGCCGCATTTGTTTCTGCTGGGCTGCACGAACTCGATGGCGCCGGATCAATGGCCACCTGGCTACGTCATCGAAGCGGATTGACCGATGCCGATGCTCGTCGTGCGTCGCGTCGTGCAGAACGGTTGGCTCGCTGGCGCAGTCTCGGCGAGGCGTGGGTGCGCGGCGATATTGCTGGACCAGTTGTCGATGCAGCAGTCGCAATCATCCCCGACCGGCACGTGGAACGGTTCTCACTTCACGATGAGGAAACCGTGCGGGCGCTCGATGGCCTGTCTACGCATGAATCCCGCATGGCCCTCCGTTACTGGGTCGAATGGGCCGACGCCGAGCTCGAAGCCGAAGCGGCACGTTTGGGGCTTGGTTCTGCGCTGGAAGAACTCCCGCAGCGGACGTTGTTTCTCAGCCGAACGCTCGAAGATTCTACGGTCCTCGATGGTCGACTCGATTCCGACAACGCGGCGGTTGTCGAGGCCGCGTTGCGAGTGGCCGAACGACCCGACGACGAAGGCGAGACGCGGCTTCCCGCGGAACGTCGGGCCGACGCGCTCGTCACGCTCTGTGCGTTCTATCTCGATAATCACCAGCATCACGGAGACGCTGGTCGCCAGCGGCCCAATGTGAGCGTGGTGATCGATCTGCCGACCATGTGGTCGCTGTCGCTCCGAGGTGCTGGCATCCGCACTCGGGAAGAACTCGATTCGTATCTCGAGCACCATCGCGCCGGACCAATAGAGCGGGCCTGGTTTGTCGAGAGTTTCACCAACGTGTTCGGTACCGCCACGACATTGGATGGTCGCGTGCTGTCTGCTGCGATGTCACGAGTCTTTGCTTGTGACTCGGCAATGAGCCGCTTAGTAACCGCCGGCGGGCGAGTGTTGAACCACGGCCGCTCGGTTCGAGAGTTCACCTCGTCACAACGACAAGCAGTATTTGTCCGTGACCAAGGATGCCGTTATCCAGGTTGCACGGCTGGCCCACGCTTTTGCGATATTCATCATGTGATTGCTTGGGAGCTGGGTGGGCAGTCGGATTTGCCGAATGCGGTTGCGCTATGTCGGCATCATCACGGGGTGATCCATCGGCCGGGCTGGAGCACCCAACTCGACGAAGAGGGTGAGTTCCGGGTTCTCAAAGCCACCGGTGAAGAACTTGCGAGCCGGCCGCCGGCCCGAGCCCCTGCTACCTTCGCCCCTTCGAAGGCCGCGTGATCCGGGGGACGAAATGAGCAACACGACCAACGCACCAAAGGGTACGAACTCATCGAAAGGCGGTGGTGGCGCGAGTCGTCGCCCGCTCGAAGGGATACGCGTTGTTGATCTCACGGTGATCAACGGGGAACTGTGCCCACGGCTTCTTGGCGATCTGGGCGCTGAGGTCATCAAGGTCGAATCGCCTGAAGGTTCGCCGGCTCGTCACTACGCTCCCGTGCGCAAAGGAATCTCGCTGTCCTTTGCGGTGAACAATGCAGGGAAGTTGGGCGTTGCGCTCGATCTCAGTAATGCGGCCGATGTCGCCAAGTTGCATGAACTTCTTGACCATGCCGATGTTGTCGTGACCTCGGGGCCAGAGGTTGCTCCTGGTCTTTCTGTGCAGATGGTTGCCGACGATCATCCGCATCTCGTTGTTGCTGCGGTCACCCCCTACGGCCTCACTGGTCCGTGGGCGGGTCGAGTCATCACCGATCAGGTTTTGTCGGCGACCGGTGGCATGACCTTTAAGGCCGGAGCACTCAACCGCGAACCGCTTCCCGCTCCGAGTCAGTTCAGCAACGACGTGGCTGCTTCAGTTGCCACCTGGGCGGCACTGTGCGCTCTGTGGCAACGAGAAGAAACCGGTACCGGTCAGCTGCTCGACATTTCGCTCAACGAATCCTTGTCACAATGTGCCGACTGGTCGCTGCCTAATTACACCGCTCGTGTACTTGCCGGCAACGCCACACCTGAGTTCCGTAACGGATCTGGGCCTGTATACCCAATCTTCAAATGCCGCGATGGTTATGTGCGGTTGATTGTTCTCAGTCCACCGCAGTGGCGTGAGATGCGCGCATGGCTCGGCGAACCCGAATACCTGCAGGACGAGGAATACGAATCCTTCCCCGGTCGATTCGCCATTGCCGACGCGATTCTCAATCCTTTGTACGAAGAACTCTTTGCCGATCTCACGGTCGAGGAAGTTTCCGCCAAGGCCCAAGAGCGCGGCATTGTCTGTACGCCCGTCTACGACGCTCCCCGCGCACTCTCGAATGAACATTTCGATTCACGCGGAACGTTCCAGTCCATGGAACTTGCTCCTGGCGTGGTCGCCCAAATGGCTTCGGGATACTTCGAATTCAATGGCAACCGAGTCGGTCCGCGAACTCCGCCGCCATCCATCGGCCAACATAACGAGCAGGTCTTCGCATCGCTCGGCGAGAAGCGCACCGCGAAAGCGAAGAGTGCGCCATCGTTGCCACTCGCGGGACTTCGTGTCATGGACTTCGGCCAGGGTGCGGTGGGTGTTGAAGCCGGTCGTCTCTTTGGTGAATACGGCGCCGATGTCATCAAGATAGAAACTCGTTCGCACTACGACTTCATCCGAGTCGTGACCGGCACCGAAATGGGTCCGTCATTCGCGTCCTCGAGTCGTTCGAAGCGCGGCTTTGGCGTGAATGCAAAGTTCCCCGAGGGCCGTCAACTTCTTCTCGATCTGGTGAAAGAGTCCGACGTGGTGATTGAAAACGTCACCACTGGTGCAATGGACGCGTTGGGCATTGGTTATGCAGATCTCTCTGCGGCCAATCCCGGCGTTGCCATGGTCGCTAGCCAGCTCATGGGTTCCCGAGGCGTTTGGGCGCATTGGCGTGGTTACGGTCCGAGTACGCAAGCCCCCGGTGGCGTTTCGTTCCTGTGGTCCTATGAAAACGAAGACGAGCCCGCCGGCACTGCATCAGTCTTTCCTGATCATTTCGTTGGTCGACTCTCAGCGTGTGGCGCACTGGCCACTCTTATTGGTCGCTCTCGCGGCACGGTCCCTGGCGGGCACATTGAAATCGCGCAGTGTGAAGCAGTGGTCGGGTCGATCGCCGACTTGCTGGCCGCCGAGTCCATCGAGCCCGGTTCTGTTCGCCCCATGGGTGTTCATACCGAACAAGCGGCACCCGGCGCGATGTATCGCTGCGCCCCTGAGGTCGATGCCACCGGTAGCGAGAATGCCGAAATGTGGGTTGCCATCAGTTGTCGCGACGATGCCGACTGGATTGCGCTATGTGGCGTGATCGGTCAACCGGCGCTGGCCACCGATGCTCGCTATCTGACCTTCGCCAATCGCGCCGCCGCTGCCGCTGAGCTCGATGCGGTCATCGGAGAGTGGGCGATGTCACGGAACCGTTTCGACATTGCCGATGCATGTCAGGCCGTTGGCGTTCCTGCTGGTCCGATGCTGACCTCGTCTGATCTCCTCGTGAATGAGCACTTCATCGAACGTGGTTTCCTCGTCGAGATCGATCAGCCCGGTGTTGGTGTCTTCACGCTTGAAGGCCCCGCATTCATTGCCAGTGGCATGACTGAACTGGTTGAAACGCCGGCTCCTTGGCTCGGTGAACACAGCGTTGCGATTTGTCGAGATCTCCTCGGCCGTGACGATGCGACGATCGACGACTTCATCGCACGAGGCATCGTGGAAGTGACACCACCTGCTGGCAAGTAACCTCAACGCTTATGCCCGTTGAGTCATCGGTACCCAATGACGTCTCCTTGATGGAGAAGATCGTCAATTTGTCCAAGCGTCGGGGCTTCGTGTTCCCGTCAGCCGAGATCTACGGCGGGTTCCGTTCCACCTATGACTACGGACCTATCGGCGTTCAGTTGCTGCGCAATGTGAAGGACGCCTGGTGGCGTTCGATGGTCCAGATGCGCGACGACGTCGTTGGCCTCGACGCCTCGATCCTCTCGCCGCCGGCAATCTGGGAAGCATCAGGACATCTCAAGAATTTCACCGATCCACTTGTCGATTGCCGCAAGTGTCACGAGCGATTCCGTGAGGATCAGTTAGAAGACCCCACGACCTGTCCTTCGTGTGGCGAGAAAGATTCGTTTACCGAAGCGCGCAACTTCAATCTCATGTTCAAGACTCAGGCCGGTCCCGTTGAGTCCGAGGCTGCTGTTGCCTATCTGCGCCCCGAAACCGCGCAGGGCATGTTCATTAATTTTTCCAATGTGCTGCAGACCAGCCGCAAGAAGCCGCCGTTCGGTATTGCACAGATCGGTAAATCGTTCCGAAATGAAATTACGCCCGGCAACTTCGTGTTCCGCACGCGTGAGTTCGAACAAATGGAACTCGAATTCTTCGTTCCGCCCGAAGACGCGCAGAAGTGGTACGAGTACTGGTGCGCCGAGCGTTATCGCTGGTACCTCGATCTCGGCATTCCCGAAAGCCGTTTGCGCATGCGTCCTCACGATGGCGACGAACTCAGTCACTACTCATCGGGCACCTCCGATGTTGAGTTTCTTTTTCCTTGGGGATGGGGCGAACTCGAAGGTGTTGCCAATCGCGGCGATTACGACCTCACTCAGCACTCCATTCATTCAGGCGAGAAACTCGAGTACTTCGATCAGGGCCTGAACATTCGTTATCGCCCGCACGTGATCGAGCCCGCCGCCGGAGCGACCCGCACCATGATGGCGTTCCTCCTTGCGGCCTACGACGAGGAAGAAGTTCGAGGAGAACTACGAACCGTCCTTCGCCTCCATCCGCGATTGGCGCCTTACAAAGTGGCGGTTCTTCCGCTCTCGAAGAAGGACGAGCTCACTCCAGTGGCCCGAGAGGTGCTCGGAATGCTCCAGCCCCTCATGATGTGTGACTACGACGAGACCCAGGCCATTGGCCGTCGATACCGCCGTCAGGACGAACTGGGCACCCCGTTCTGTGTCACCGTCGATTTCGACACCCTCGAGGACCAAGCGGTCACCGTTCGTGAACGAGATTCCATGGAACAAGAGCGCATCGCCATCGCTGACCTCCCCGGGTATCTCTTGCCCCGGTTGGTCTGACCCTTCTCGCTGCTACCGTCCGCCCCGGAGGGTTACGTGGGCATTCAGGACGATGACATCGCAGCAGTGCGGAATGCCACTGACATTGTCGCGGTCATCTCTGAGCACGTGCAGCTCAAACGGGTCGGTCGCCGCTGGCAGGGCTTGTGCCCATTTCACCAAGAGAAGTCGGGATCGTTCTCGGTTAATGCCGAGGAGAAGCTCTATTACTGCTTCGGATGCGGAGCAAAGGGCGATGTCATCACCTTCGTGCGCGAGGTCGAACATCTCGACTTCGTAGGCGCAGTCGAAAAACTTGCGTCGAAATCTGGCGTCACGCTTCGCTACACCGATGAAGTCCAGAACGAGGGTCGTAAGCGGCGCACAAAGTTGCTCGACGCGGTATTGAAAGCAAGCGTTTGGTATCACGATCGCCTGTTGTCCTCTCCCGACGCGGCAGCTGCTCGCGGGTATCTCCGATCACGTGGGTTCGATGGCGACGACGTGCGCACATTCGGAATCGGGTGGGCTCCCGAAGGATGGGACGAACTCGCTCGTTCCCTGAAAGTTCCCGACGATGTCTTTGTTGAAGCTGGTTTGGGTTTCATCAATAGCCGCAACCGACCGACCGACGCGTTTCGCGGTCGCATAATTTTCCCGATTCACGATGTCGCCGGAGCAACAGTCGGTTTCGGTGGTCGAATCATGCCGGGAGTCGACGGCGCCAAGTACAAGAACTCCTCCGATAGCGCGATCTACGGCAAGTCAAAACTGCTTTACGGGTTGCACATGGCAAAGGCCGAGATCGTAAAAGCCGACGAAGCAATTATTTGCGAGGGCTACACCGATGTCATTGGCTTTTTCAAAGCGGGCATGCCGCGCGCGGTTGCAACCTGTGGAACCGCGCTCACCGAAGACCACGTGAAGTTGTTGCGCAGTTTTGCGCAGCGTGTGGTTCTTGCGTTCGATGCCGATGCCGCCGGCCAGAACGCCGCCGCTCGGGTGTACACGTGGGAAAAGAAGTACGACCTCGATGTTGCCGTTGCGGTGTTCCCTGGTGGCGTCGATCCTGCCGAACTCGCACAGTCAGATCCAGAAGCGCTCGCGGCAGCGATTGCTGACGCAAAACCGTTCCTCAAGTTTCGACTCGATCGCGTGCTCGATTCCTCGCCGCTTGATACTCCCGAACACCGCGCTCGGGCAGCCGACGCAGCAATGGCCGTGATCCTTGAACATCCGAGCGACATCGTTCGCGATCAATACCTTCTCGAAGTAGCAGCACGCTTGCGACTCGACCCTGACCAGCTTCGAAACCGTCGCCCAGCGCCGGCGACTGGCCGACCTGGCGGCTCAGGCCCAGGGGCGCGCGGCAACACCACGACCGATCGGCCGCAGAGCGAGTCGCGCCCCATGATTCATCGCGACACCGCAGCGACCGAAGCCCTGAGGCACGTCATCTGGGACCCGGGCACCATCACACCGTTACTCGACGAAGTGCTGTTCCCCGATCGGGTTGCCGCCACGGCCTATCGGGCCTTGATGGCCACATCTTCGGTGGCCGATGCCATCGAAATGGCCGCGGCCGACGATCCCGTCGCCGGTGATCTCCTGCAACGACTTGCCGTCGAAGAACCAGAATCCACCGTGCAAAGCGTGATGATTCGGTTGGTCGACGACGCCGCCAATGCAGCAATGGCGGCATTGCAGGCCGAGGCTCTTGTTGCATCTGACCCATTCCGGGTCGGCGAAGCAATTCGCTGGCTGAATCTGAGAGTTATGGATCTACGCGAACAAGAAGGTTCACTCGATCTCGATATGGAAGCGATGTACGACCTCTTGGCATGGTTGACCGAAGCCGATGTGGGCACGGTTGATGGCGCCAATGCCAATGCCAATGCCAATGCCAATGCCAATGCCAATGCCGGCACCGGAGCGTCCACGGGTCCGGTCAATCACGAAGACGTGCGCCATGTCTGAGTCTGAGTCACAGTCTCCGCAAGTCATCGACGACGCGGCGTTCACTCGTCTCGTAGCGAGAGGTTTGGATCGTGTCGACAACGTCGTTACTGGCGACGAAGCGATCGAAGCACTCGGCGAGGTCGACCCCACTCCAGAGGCGATCGAGAAATTACGTGAGCGCTTGGCCGAGAGCGGCGTGACGCTCGACGATGCCGTTCCTGTTGCCGAGGAAATTGAGGCGTTGCTGCTTGCCGATGCAACTGCCGACGTAAATAGCGAGAGCGATGTCGATGAAATTGTGATCATTGCTCACGATCCACTCCTCGACGACCTTGAAGACGACGATCTCGTTGAGCGACGACTTCGGGCGCGCTTCCGTCCGGCCACCAAGGCCACGATGCGGCTCAACTCACAAGCCGGCAGTACGTCTGACCCAATCCGCGTGTACATGCGTGAAATCGGGCGCGTGTCACTTCTGACCGGTCCCGAGGAAGTGGTCCTCGCGAAGCAGATTGAACGAGGCATGGCGGCTTCGGAACGGCTGGCCGACCTCGCTGCCGAAGACGCGCTGGAGTCAATCGATCCTGCGGAGCGCATGCAACTCAAACGCGTTGCTCGTAAAGGCGAAGACGCCAAAGCAGAACTCACTCAGGCGAATCTCCGTCTCGTTGTTTCGATTGCCAAGCGCTATGCCGGCGGGGGAGCGATGCAACTTCTTGATCTCATTCAAGAAGGCAACCTCGGCCTCATGCGTGCTGTCGAGAAATTCGACTGGACGAAGGGCTTTAAGTTCTCGACCTACGCCACCTGGTGGATTCGTCAAGCCGTCACTCGAGCGATCGCCGATCAAGCACGCACCATTCGTATCCCTGTCCACATGATGGAAGCGATCAATAAGCAAATGCGCGTCTCGCGCGAGATGACACAGCAACTCGAGCGCGAACCAACCGATGATGAACTTGCGGCTCGGCTCGAAGTCACCGTCGAACGGGTGCGTGAATTGAAGCGCATTGCGGTCGATCCGCTTTCGCTCGATTCGCCGTTGCGAGAGGGAGAGGATTCAAGCCTCTCTGACATCATCGAAGATCATCGGCTCGAAACGCCGGCCGATGCCGCCACTCGCCACATGCTGAACGAGGCCATTGAGGAAGCACTCGATGGCCTCAACGATCGCGAACGAGACCTTCTGCGAATGCGATTCGGTCTGGTCGACGGACAACCCCGCACACTTGAAGAAGTTGGTCGAGAATTTGGCGTAACCCGCGAACGAATTCGACAGATTGAAACCAAGACGTTGGCCAAACTGCGCAATCCACAACACAGCCAACGGCTACGCGATTACTTCGAGATCGACTGATGGGACGGCTCGTGGCGATGGTCCTCGCTGGGGTGCTGGCGGCGGCGTTGGCGTTCGTGGTTCTTGCTCGCCGCCGCCAGCCCGAGCCGACATGGGAGCCGGGCCTCGAATTCAATCCCGATTTTGATCTGACCGCCGAAGAAATTCTCGCCGATATAAGGGGTGAGGCACCGACGGCATAGTTGGTCCGGACAGAGGGGTTCGGGGCCGCTGCTATCCTCACATTTCCTTTCCGGGGTAGCTCAGCTGGCAGAGCATCTGACTGTTAATCAGAGGGTCGTGGGTTCGAGCCCCACCCCCGGAGCAAGATTGGCCAAAGGGGCGGTAGCTCAGTGGTCAGAGCGCGGGACTCATAATCCCTTGGTCGTGGGTTCGATCCCCACCCGCCCCACCAACCGTTTCCCAAGAGTTTTTGTGCCAGGAGAACCTCGAGTGAACCAGCCGTTCGCGCAGCTCTGGTCCGAAACCTGGAACTCGCACGATGCCGATGCGATCGTGAAGTTGTACGCCGACGATGGTGTCCACCACATGGCCGCCGGCGCTACCTATAGGGGCGCAGCGGAAATAGGGGAGATGGTTGCAAGGTCGCTACGCGGCTACCCAGACATTCATTTTTCCATCCGCGACCACCATGTCGTCGCTGGCGGCGATGTGTTGCCGAAACGCTTTGTTCTTGAATACACGATGACCGGCACCCAGCTCGAGGCAGTCAGTGATCGACCGGGCACCGGTAAATCCATCACGATCGATGGAGCGATGATCGGCGAACTAGACGCTGACCAACGAATTCAGCGATGCACTGACTATCTCGACCACCATTCCATCCGCCAGCAACTTGGTCTCATCGGTTGAAGGTACTGCTCACGTAGTATCTGTCACCATGGAACTCACGGTTGTTCTTCCTTGCCTCAACGAGGCCGAAACGCTCGCGGTGTGTATTCGCAAGGCAAAAGGGTCGATCGAAGGCTTGGGCATCAATGGCGAGGTCGTCATCGCCGACAACGGGAGCACCGACGGTTCTCAGGACATCGCCCGAGCCGAAGGCGCACGGGTGGTCGACGTCCCGATTCGGGGATACGGCGCTGCACTCACCGCCGGCATCGCCGACGCAAAGGGCAGGTTCGTGATCATGGGCGACGCCGATGACAGCTACGACCTCTCCAACTTGGGCCCATTCGTCGAAGCGCTTCGTGGCGGAGCCGACCTCGTCATGGGTAACCGATTCGCCGGCGGCATCGAGCCCGGTGCGATGCCAGCGCTGCACCGTTATCTCGGCAATCCGGTTTTGACCGCAGTCGGTCGTGTGCTCTTCCGGAGCCCCGTCAAAGATTTTCACTGCGGCCTGCGTGGCTTTCGTCGCGACGCAATCCTTGAACTTGATTTGCGAACAACCGGCATGGAATTCGCAAGTGAAATGGTTGTGAAGGCGACGTTGAACAATCTCAACATCGTTGAGGTCCCGACCACGCTTTCGCCTGATGGGCGTAGTCGCCCCCCTCACTTACGCACTTGGCGTGACGGATGGCGACATCTTCGATTCCTTCTGCTGTACAGCCCTCGTTGGCTCTTTTTGTATCCGGGTATGGTTCTTTTCCTCCTCGGTCTTGTTCTGGGCGGCAGGCTCCTGACCGGACCGATTCAAATTGGCGAACATGCGCTCGATGTTTCGGCGCTGGTGTATTCGATGGCCGCCGTGCTTATCGGATTTCAAGCGATTTTGTTCGCAGCGTTTTCTCGGGCCTTTGTTGCCAATGAAGGATTGATGCCCCCATCGCCAGGAATGCAGAAAGCATTCAAGGTTCTCAATTTGGAACGCGGGCTCATCATCGGCTTGCTGATGTTGGTCCTCGGTGTTGGCCTCGCAATTTACGGATTCATCCATTGGAGTTCAGCGGACTTTGGCGCGCTGAATGCACGAGACGCAATCCGCCTCGCAGTTCCTGCTGCGACGCTTTCGGTTCTTGGCTTCGAAACAATCATGGGCAGTTTCTTCCTGAGCGTTCTTGGGTTGTCGCGTCGATGACCCCGAAAGTCAGCGCAGTCGTGCTGTCCTACAAAGACGAACCATGGTTAGAACGTGGAGTCCACGCGCTTCTCGCGTCACGGGGCGTCGATATCGACGTTGTGCTTGTTGACAATGGCTGCACCGATGGCGCAGTCGAGCGACTCCGAGGCACCCCGGGTCTCACCATTGTGGGTGAGGGCAAAAACCTCGGCTTCTCTCCTGGATGCAACTTCGGCGCATCATTTACGACCGGTGACTATCTCGTCATGGCCAATGGCGATCTTGTTGTGGAGCCCGATGCCCTTGCTCGACTTGTCGAGGTAGTTGACGATCCGACGGTTGGTATCGCGGGCGGAAGTATTCGACTGGGTGACGATCTCACCACCTTGAATTCGGCTGGCAACGACATCCACTTCTTGGGTTTTAGTTGGGTCGGTGGTTTTGGAGAACCTGCGGCTACGCACGCAATTGAAAAGGATGTGGCCGGAGCAATGGCTGCCCTAGTGATGTTGCGTCGCGAAGTGTGGGAAATGCTCGATGGCTACGAGCCCCACTATTTCGCCTTCCATGAAGACGCCGACATGAGTTGGCGTTGTTGGCAACAGGGCCTTCGGGTGCATTACGTGCCGGATGCAATTGGTTGTCACCGCTACGAATTTGGGCGCGTCACGAACAAGATGTATCTCGTTGAGCGGAACAGACTGATCTTTCTCCTCACCTGTTGGGATTCACGAACCTTGTGGCTTCTCGCACCGCTTATCGCTGCGAGCGAAGTGGCGATGGCTCTAATTGGCTTGCGGAGCGGATGGTTTAAAGAGAAGGTTCATGGCTGGGGCTGGTTGTTCTCGCATCGTCGCTGGCTTCGTGAACGTCGACACGCAGTTCAGTCGGCTCGAACGGTTGGCGATAAAGAACTTGCCCGTCTCATGTCCGACAGGCTCGATGCAAAGAACTTTCCGATCCCCGAGTCCTTGAGGTTCCTCGACGCAGCTGCGGCCGGTTACTGGAAGTTCGTTCGCCAGTTTCTCCGCTGACGTTCGGGCGATTCCTAGTTGCGGGAATTCGCCGGCGTTTCGTAGGCCAACTTTTTGTTAGCGGACGTTGACGCGAATGACTTCACGGCGCTGAGGGTAGTAATCGGCAACTGCGAAATGATGCGTTGGGCGTTCATCCCACAAGACGACATCGCCGACTGTCCACTGCCATCGGACGCCGAAATTGGGATTGGCACAATGGGCAATGAGGAAGTCGAGAATGGCGCGGCTTTCGGTTTTGCTCAGTTCGTTAATGTGCGAGGTGAATTCCGAATTCACGTTGATGAATTTCTTGCCGGTCGCTGGATGCGTACCGATGACTGGTTGGGTTGCGCCGGGGACGAGTTTCAATGTCTTGTCGACGACCTCATCACCTGCCTTCGACCGGAACGCCAGTTCATCGCCCAGGTTGTGCCACGCGGTGAGACCGTCTAGTGAGCGTTTCATTGGTTCACTGAGCGCGTCGTACGCGGCGTAGGTGGACGAGAAAGCCGTGTCGCCGCCGCGCTCGGGCAGTTCGATCATTCGAAGACTGCCGAATGTCGGCGGTTCTGGATCCCAGCTCACATCGGTATGCCACTTGTCTTGGTAGGGCGGATGATCAATGTCATCGATAATTCGCCCAGCCTTGAACTCGGTCGCGCCCATAGAGCGAGCTATTGGGTGGAAGTAGGGGCCGCCGAAGTTCAGCGTGAATGCAACTTGTTGTTCATCAGTCATGTGGCCTTGGTCGGGAAAAGCGAGCATGAGGTATTCGGTGATCGCAGTTTTGATGGTGGCGATGTCATCACCAGTCGCCGAGGTGAGGTCGATGTCGGTCACCACAGCTCCGATATGGCCGGCAAGAGGAGAGATCTTCATGGCGTGAGGGTAGTGAACATCACAGTGTTGGGTACTGAATTCAACGTGACCTCTCGTTCACGAACCCAGCCGCGGCGTTCGTAAAACGAAACCTCATGTTCGGTTACCAGGCGTAGGCGCTCAAAGCCCATGTCTTTAGCTTTCGCGGTGACGAAGTCAATGAGGGCGCTTGCCGCCCCTTGTCGTCGAGAGTGCGGATCGACGATCAATCCCGCGAGCCAAGGTCCATGCAGTTCGATCGCATCGTCGGGTTCAACCTCGCCACCGCCTACGAGCATGATGACTCCCAATGGTTGACCGTCGACGTCGAGAGCGAACCAGGCCATGCGCAGCAGCGCGAAGTCGGTGGTAGGCGAAAGTTCTGCGCGCAGGTCGAAGGTCGATTGTTCGATTGAGGAGTGCGGGTAGAGATGTCCCCATGCCTCGAACTGCAACCGCGCGAAGTGTGGCGCGGCCTCGGGGCGCGAACATGCCGGGACGATGGTGAGCGCGATGGAGTCCACGAGGGCAACGCTCAGAGTTCGTCGCCGAGCCAGATTGTTGAGCGATCAAGCAACCAAGTGCTGACGTTGTGACAGGTATCGAGGACATCGCACATTTGTTCTTGACCGAGATAGATGCGGTCGAGCCCAACTTCAATGCGCGAGATAATCGTGAGGCTTCGTTCCGCCGCATCGGTGACCGACGCAAACGAATCGATTGCCGAAACCTCAAGCGGAAGTTCAACGCCGCCCAGTCCCGCCAATTCAGTAGCGAGCACAAGCAGGTCGGGTGGGTAGCGAAGCGGAGGAAGCGTCCATGTAAACGCAAGCGGGAATGAGAAGCCTTCGATCGGGTCATCGCCTTCGGGGACTTCCAGCATCTTGTCCTCGAACCCGATCATGATTCGCGGGTCAACTTCGAGCGAAAGATGGAGATCAAGCGGACCGCCGCAGGCATCTTCCGGGTGGAGGTCAATTTCCCAGGCCTGACGCATGGAATAGGTCTCGATGAAGTGACGCTCATCGTGCACATGGAAGGCGTGATCGACGGCGTGGTCTTTGAGATCAGCGATGAAGCCGGGAACGTCGATGATGGCCACGAAGGTCAGGCTACCGTCGACCCCATGGACGACAGAATCCTGCTCGAAGTCCTCGATGAAACGGCAAGCGCGATTCGTGCCGCGCTTGGAAATCTCGACGATTGGGGGCTTGCCGGAACTCGTGATGGGCAGTACCACAGCGATCTTGCCGCCGACGCCGCTGCGCTCGAAGTACTGGAACGGGCCGGCGTTGGGGTGCTGTCAGAAGAGTCCGGTCGGCATCGGCCAGAAGCCGATATCACTGTTGTGCTTGATCCGCTTGATGGTTCCACCAACGCCAGTCGTGGCATCCCTTGGTACGCGACCAGTCTTTGTGCCGTCGATGGTGATGGAGCACGCGCGTCGCTGGTGATCAACCTTGCAACAGGTGATCGTTTCGAAGCGCTGCGCGGTGGGGGAGCAACACGTAACGGAAACGCGATCACCACTTCGGGAGCAACAAAGATGCGCGAATCACTCGTTGCACTTTCCGGTTTCCCCGATCGTTGGTTGGGCTGGTATCAGTTCCGCTCGCTTGGTGCGTGTGCGCTCGACCTGTGCGCAGTCGCGTGTGGTGTTGTCGATGGCTACATCGATTGCTCATGGAACGCGCACGGTTCATGGGATTACCTCGGGGGCCTGTTGGTGTGTCAGGAAGCCGGCGCCGTGATCGTCGACGCGGAAGATCGCGACCTTGTTGTGCTCGAACACGCTGACCGGCGCACCCCAGTTGCCGCTGCTACACCGGAACTACTTGCGGAACTCGTCGATGCACGTCGGAGCATCAAGCACCCATAGGCTTTCCGGATGGATCGATCAATCGGAGCACGCACTTATCGCTTGGCGTTGCGCGTTTTTCGGTTGTTCCCCCGTTCGGTCCGACGGATCACGGTCCGAACCGTGTCGCCTTCGTACACCGTCGGCGCAATTTGTGTGATCGAACGACCGGACGGCGCCATCCTTCTTGTGCGCCAGGCGTATCGGAAGAAGTGGGGCATTCCTGGTGGCTTGCTGAAGCGCGGCGAAGCGCCTGAAGTTGGAGCGCGTCGCGAAGTGTTCGAAGAAGTGGGAATCGCCGTTGAACTTGTGGGCCCACCTGCAGTCGTGGTCGATGCCGATCCGCAACGCGTCGATGTCGTCTACCGAGCTCGACCGGTAGCGCTGTCAGAAATTGGCGAAGTGCGCCCGACCTCACCAGAAATTGTTGAAGTGAAATGGTTTGCCCCCGATGCGTTGCCAGAGCTTCAATTCGAAACCGCTGAAGCGATGGTGGCATTGGCAAGGGTGCGTGCCACACACACGATCGACCCGGCCGCCGCCGAAAAACACCTCGACTAACGACGACTACGCTGGACACCTTCGGGCGTTTGGCTCAGTTGGTTAGAGCATCTCCCTTACAAGGAGAGGGTCGGGGGTTCGAGTCCCTCAACGCCCACAAAATCGTAAATCGGGGACGATCAAGCTTGTTCCTTCCTTTACGGGCTGATTCGAGTTTGAACGGCGTCGTCGCTTAACTGGACCTCGGGTACGGTGCTCTCCAGCGTCGGTATGACACGGCGGTGGGGGACGAAAATGCCAGGGTCAGAAATCGAATCAGGTGACGGTCGATACCCGAGCATCAATGACCTGTCGGCGCTGGCGACAGCAAACACAGGGCTGAGCGATTTCGGACCAGGCGACTTTCGTGAAGGGCTTGATGCTCTTCTGAAAAGTGTTACCGATGACGCAGAGTTTGATCCGTCAGTGGACGATGCGGTGGTGGCAACGTTTCGCCGGCGCCTAGAGAACCGCCTGTATCTAGAAGAATGGTTGTCGGCGCACCCAGAAACCCTCGATGCGCCGGTGCTTGGTCCCGTTGACATCATCGGCCTGCCTCGTACGGGAACCACAGCGTTGGCCAACATGATGTCGCTCGATCCGCAGTTCCGTTCTTTGCGGAGTTGGGAACAGGCCGAACCGATTCCACCGGCAACACCTTCAACTGAGGAGACCGATGCGCGTCGTCTGCGTGCGGCCGAGGCGAACAAGGATCTGTCGCCAGAGTTGTTGGCGATGCATCTCTACGACCTTGATGCCACGACGGAAGATTCTGAAGTGCTGGGAATGGCGTTTCATGGTCAGCAGTACACGTTGCCGGTGTACAGCTATCACCAGTGGTGGCGAACGGCGGACTTCACTGAAACGTTTCGCTATCACCGCCGAGTGATCCAGGTGCTGCAGTCGCAGTACCCGCCGCAGACTTGGTTATTCAAGTCGCCGCATCACAAGTTCCACCTTGAACCGATTGTTGATGCGTACCCCGATGTTCGTTTCATCATGACCCACCGAGACCCCGCAAAATCTGTGCCTTCGTATTCAAGTCTTGTGTCGACGATCTTCCCGTTAGCGGCAAGTCCGCGAGATCTTCGCAAGGTCGGGCCGCAGGTCTCTAATCACTTACGCGTAGGTATGGAACAAGCGATCGCCGCCCGTGATCGCTTGGGCGAGGAACGTTTCTTCGATGTCCATCACAATGAATTAGCGCGCGACCCCATTGGCGTTTTGTGCGACGTCTACGACTTCCTCGGGCTCAGGTTCACTGATGAGACCAAAATGGCGGTCGAAGAATGGCAGAAGGCCAACCGCTTGGGGGCGCACGGCGAACATCGCTATACGCCGGAGCAATTCGGTTTGAGTGCTGAAGAGATTCGAGCAGACTACGCGTTCTACATCGATCGTTTCGGTGTGGAACTAGAAGGGTGAACGAATGAGTAACAACGACAGTGACATGGGCGTGAGTTGGGCCGATCAGTTGGCGGCGCTTGGCCCAGTAGTCGGTCGCCTCCTGAAGGTTTGGCGACCCGAGGGTGCGACCCCAGCCGAACGCCAAGACATGAACAAACTCGCGCTTTCGATTTTGTCCGAAGGGTATTTGTGTCGGGTCTACACCGACGCCAATCGACCAGTGTTTATGCCGCTGTGGAACTACGCGTTCAATCAGGGTGGGCCTTCGCCCGACTATGTGTATTCAACAACCGAAGTCGCGAGCGAGGGGGTGTACCGGATCTCTGGCTACCGCGGCACCTCGCGGTTCATTGAAATCACACAACAGACCTTCGACATGATGAGTCCCTCTCAAGTCGAAAAAGGGAGCCGTGTCCCTGCCACGCACGATCTCGACGATCTAACGCTTGGTGCCGACGGTTACTTCAGCGTCGTGTTGAGTGCGGAGCGCCCCAGTGAGCACGCCGGTGATTGGTGGCAACTCGATCCTGAAACCTGTCGGCTGTTAATGCGCAAGTGCTCTTGCGATTGGAATCACGAACTCGATGCGAGTGTGGCCATCGAACGGCTTGATGACAACGGGTCGGATATGACCCCAGAAGATTTTTCACGCCGCTTCGCTGAACTTCCTCAGTGGATCGAGGGAATGATCGGTTTCGATATGCACCTCGTTCGGTTCTACCGAGAACATCACGGAGTCAATACGTTCTTGCGTTCAACGAAGATCGACTCGATTGGTGGGTTGCCCACCCAGGCTTATTACGACGGTATCCACGAGATCGAAGATGATGAAGCACTCATTATCGAAACCGAGTTGCCGAAGAAGGTGCGGTACTGGCAGGCGCTTGTGGCCGACGACCGTTTCGCAACCGTTGATTGGGTGAATCGCCAATCAAGTATTAATGACGTGCAGGCGCATATCGACAGCGACGGAAAATTCCGAGCCGTTATTTCACGAACCGATCCGGGTGTTCCCAACTGGCTCGACAAAGCCGATATTCCGTGGGGAATGATTCAGATGCGTTGGAATCAGGCCAGTGATTTTCCTGATCCCACCATGATCAAGGTCCCGGTGGCTGATGTTCGTCAGTTTTTGCCGGCCGATACTCCAGTCGTTACGCCAGCCGACCGAAAAGAGCTTCTGAGCGTTCGTCGCGAAGGTGCGCAATTGCGGCGGATCTGGTGAACTGCGTAAACAACATTTCTAGGGGGAACTTATGAGGGCATGGCGAGTCCATGAATATGGCCAACCAACTGAGGTCTTACGCCTCGACGAGGTTGAGATCCCCGTTCCCGGCCCCGGTGAAGTTCGCGTCAAAGCTCAAGCGATTCCGCTGAACCTCAACGACCTTGAACGCATCACCGGCGGCAACATGATGGTCCGCCCGGAGTTCCCCTATAGCCCGGGCATGGAAGCGTTCGGCATCGTCGATGCGTGCGGCGAGGGTGCCGAGGACTGGATGGGCAAGCGCGTCGCTGCTGTCACCAAGCAGGCGTTCGGTGGATTTGCCGAATACGTCATTTGCCCCACAATCGCGGCGTTTGAAATCGACGAAGCGATTCCGCTTCCCGACGCTGCGGCATTGTTCTTCCCATTTCACCTGGCGTGGCTTGGCCTCATCGATCGCGCTGGTCTGAAAGCTGGCGACACCGTGCTCATTCATGCCGGAGCCGGTGGTGCTGGTTCGGCGGCAATTCAATTGGCCAAGGCGTTCGGTGCACGCGTGTATGCAACCGCGGGCGGACCAGAGAAGGTCGCGCTGTGTCGTGAACTCGGGGCCGATGTTGCCATTGACTACCTGAGCGAAGACTTCAAAGCGGTCGTGCTGGCCGACACTGACAATCTCGGCGTCGACATCGTGTTCGACAACGTGGGCGAAGCAGTCATGCCTGACTCATTTGCGTGCACTGCCTACAACGGCACGTATCTGATGATGGGTTTCGCCTCGAACAAGGTTGTGGCCGACGAGAAGTTCATCGTCCCTCGCCACGTCACCATGGGAAATTTCAAACTGTGCGGCGTGCTCCTCAATTACCAGTCCGAGGACATGATCGGCGTGATCAAGCAGGGAATGGGCTGGAACGTTGCGCCCCGCGAACTCGGAGAAATCGCTACTGCCGACATTGTCGAACTGGTGAAGTCAGGTGCAGTCCGTGCAGTTGTCGGAAGCGCTCCGAGTTTCGAAGACCTTCCGGCGGCGATGGAAGCGATGGCATCACGTAACACCACTGGTCGCGTCATTGTGATGCTCTGAGTCAGAGCGCAGAGATCATTCCGGCGGAAGGTCGAAGTGCTCGATGTACTCGCGGAATTCGCCGCGCACTGCCGCTGGGTCGATGCCGTACTGGTCGGGCTGGTAATCGTGGGTTCCGTGAACACCGGGTGGGTTGGCATCGATGAATGCCTGCATGGCGCGCGCGGCTTTGTCGGTCATCGGTAGCCCGAGCGCGTCGTAGATCTGAGTGATCACGCCGAACTGATCGGTGATGAAATCGCGGAACATCATGTCGTAGAAGATCGCGTCTGGGTACTCCTGTGCTTTGCGCACATTGACCCCGTGCATGAGCACATCGCGAAGGCGAGGAATCCAGTCGGAAGCAACCTGACGTGGGTCAACGTGGTCGCTGCCTACGCTGCGAACAATCGTGGTGAGTGAGGCGTAGGAGGTCATTGATTTCACCGGATCACGATGGGTGAACACAATGCGGGCGTCGGGGTAGGTGGCCAGAAGATGTTCGAGCCCCCAAAGGTGAGCGCCGGTCTTCAGCACCCACCGATCTTGCATGTTGAACGCTTGCATGTGCTGTAGCTGCTGCAAATGAAAGTCGTAGACATTGGCCCAGTCGGCGTCTTTGTCGATCCAGGTTTGGTAACTCGACACATTGAACTGATTGTGAAACAGCGGCGTGCACATTGATTCACCCATGAGCGTGACGCATTCTTGAGTGAGTTCAGCTCCGAGAGGGTGAATGGCTTTGAGTTGTTGATCCTCGATCGGAGGCATCGTTGCTGCACACATCGCGATGCGCGGATCGGTGGCAAACGTTTCCGCTCGTGGCGGGGGAGACGGGAACATGCATTCCCATGTGAGTGGCGCGCGATTTGCAGGGTCTTGGGCGAGGATGTCATGCAAGATCGTTGTGCCCGTGCGGGGCATGCCGATGATGAAGATCGGCTTCTCAATCTTTTGTTGTGCGATCTCGGGGAACACGGCGCGGTCGGCGGTGTAGTTCAACCGGTTAACGGTGTGGAGCAATGCTCGTTCGCTAGCGATGTACTCGCCGGTGGGATTGAGTTGCGCATCGCCATGGAGCGAGTCCATGAATCGCCCGAGACCCTCGAGGAAGAATTTGCTGCCATCGCCGAGATTGGTTTTACCTTCTGCTCGGCGGGAGGATTCGGCGAGGATTGCGTCAACGTTGAGGTCGGTCATGGACCGACCGTATCGCTCCAGAGCTGGTGAGGTGTTCGATCGCGACGGCCAGCGAACGGAAGCGGGACCACGGCCTGAGGTTGATGCGCCGATGCGTATGCGGCGCAGATGACATCGAGGACTCGACGGCCAAAGCGAGCGTCGATGGGCGATGGTGCACCGGACACAACATCGCGAACCGTAAGCATCTGTTCGACGTAGCCAAGTTGTTCGATGTGGGCATCGGTTACACCGGGGAGTGCGGCGAGAGCGACCGGCTCGCCGTTGTGCTCGATGCCCGGTTGCGGCATGAGTTCAGTGCGCACCACACCGCTGTCGCTTGAGACTTGGATATCCCATACGGCATCGGGATGTCTCCAACTTGTTTCGATTCGAGCTCGTAGCCCCGATGTGAAGTCGATGAACACCTCGGCGTAGTCATCGACCTCAATGTCAGAAGAATGCTCAAGGGTGGCCTGCACCCCAACTGGCGCATCGGAACCGGCGAGCAGCAGCGCAAGGGCGATCGCGTGGGAACCGAGGTCGAACAACACGCCGCCACCACGGGTGGGGTCGAGGAATTCTCCCCAACTTGGTCGCGGCGAAAGTTGGCGGATCTCCATGAAGTTGAGCGAACCGATCTCGGCCACGAGTTGGTTGGTGCGCACAACAAGTGGCGAGAAGGCCAGATTCTCGGCGTAAACGACCTGACCGCCCGCGGTCACGATTGCATCGGCCTCGGCCAGTGTTGAGGCCAAGGGCTTCTCGACGAGCACCACGCAGCCGGCCGCGAGGGCCTGGAGAGTGTCGTCTGTGTGACGGTCGGGAGGGGTGCAGACCACCACGGCATCGGCGCCCGCGGGGAGCTGCTCGAACGTAACTGCCCTAGCCCCAACCTGCCCCGCCCTCTCGGTGGCCCGAGCCTCGGTTCTGGACGCGATTGCGAGGATGGGGGACTCAGTGGCCTCCGCAGCCATGGCATGGACAACAGAGATCATGCCGGCACCGGCGAAGGCGAGATTCACGAGGGTGACGGTACCGCTTGGCGGATGGGCGAACTACGGTCGGACGTTGATGGGGGACTTAGGGGAACTCAAAGGCATCGTCGTCGTCGATCTTTCGACGAATTTGAGTGGCGCGTACTGCTCAAAATTGTTCGCCGACTCGGGGGCAACAGTCACTCGGGTCGAGCCTCCCGACGGCGATCCGCAGCGACATGCCCAGTGGTCGGGAGTGCCCACCGAAGGTGATGCGCCGCTGTTTCGTTATCTGCGCCACGGTCAACGTTCGGTAACTGCTGTTGCCGGCGATCCGATTATCGATCAACTGTGCGCTGCAGCCGACCTTGTCATCGTGAGCGGTCCGCCTCCGGGTGAATGGCCGGGCACGGTTGTTCTTGCTGCGACGCCCTACGGGCTGAGTGGTCCGTTTGCTGATCGTCCCGCCACGGAGTTCACACTTCAAGCGGATAGCGGTGCGGTGGCGATTCGTGGTGTGCGGGAGTTTCCACCTATTCAAATGGGCGGGCGAATCGTCGAGTGGGTTGGTGGCGCTTACGGCGCAGTGTCATCGCTCGCCGCTGTTCGACGCGCTCGCGAAACCGGTGCCGGTGAACTCATCGATCTTTCCGTCTTCGAAGTAGCGAACGTCACTGCCACGAATTACTCCGACCTTTTCAATTCTCTTGCGGGTCGCCCCGAACCCGATCCGACTATTCCGCCGCGCACTGTTGAGATTCCATCTATCGAGCCAACGCTCGATGGGTGGGTAGGTTTCAACACCAACACGCGAGATCAGTGGGATTCATTCTGCATTCTGATCGAGCGTCCCGACCTTCTTGAAACCGCAGAGTTCGCGGCATTGGCCGTTCGTAGCGCTCGCGCCGATGAGTGGAATGCAATGGTGCGAGAGTTCACGACGAAGCACACCACCGCGGAGATTGTTGAACGCGCTGCGGCGCTGCGAATTCCTGTCGCGCCGGTCGCCGACGGCAAGCTCATTCTTGAACTTGATCACCCGCAAGAACGCGGTGTCTTTCTGCGCGATCCGCTGGATGAGTTCTCAATGCCTCGTCGTCCGTATCTCATTGATGGTGCTGCAGGCGATGCCCCTCAACCTGCGCCCGCAGTTGGTGCGCAGAATGGCAACTCAATTCCGCTACGCGCTGAGCGACCGGCGGACGCAGGTTCACCGAAAGCATTGCCATTGGCGGGCATCACTGTTCTTGACCTCACCGCATGGTGGGCCGGACCGTCAGCGGCCGGAATGTTGGCCACCCTCGGTGCTGAAGTGATTCACGTTGAATCGACACGTCGGATTGATGGAATGCGCACCGCCGGCGGCATGTTCTACAGCCGCCCACAGTGGTGGGAATACAGCGCATTCTTCTTGTCGGCCAATACCAATAAATATGACGTCACTCTTGATCTTGATCGTCCTGAGGGTCGTGCGCTTGCGCTTGAACTTGCGGCGAAGGCCGACATCGTCATCGAGAATTTCACTCCTCGTGTTGTTGAAGCTTTTGGTCTCGATTGGGATGTCATCAAGAGCGTGAATCCTCGAGCGGTCATGGTGCGCATGCCTGCATTCGGCCTCAATGGGCCATGGCGAGACCGGCCTGGTTTCGCCCAAACCATGGAACAGATCACTGGCCTCGCATGGATGACTGGTCATCCCGAAGATCAGCCGCGTATCCAGCGTGGCCCTTGCGACCCCAACGGCGGACTGCATGCGGCGTTTGGCGCTCTCATCGGACTGCAGCATCGCGACCGAACTGGCGAGGGCTGCCTCATCGAAGCACCGATGTTCGAAGCGGCCATCAATGTGGCGGCGGAACCCGTGATCGAGTGGACGGCGAATCAACTGCGTGTCGAACGCGAAGGCAATCGAAGCCCGTACGCAGCGCCGCAGAACTTGTATGCGTGTGAAGGCTTTGAGAATTGGTTGGCGGTTTCCTGTGCGACAGACGAGCAATGGAAATCGCTTGCTGGTGTTATCGGGCACGCCGAACTCGCGAATGATGCCTCATTGTCAAGCCTTGCTGATCGGCGCCGAGAGCATGATCTGCTTGATCGGTTGATTGGCGAGTGGGCGGGCCAACGTGAATTGGGTGACGCAGTTGCTGAACTCATTGCGGCTGGAGTTCCGGCAGCGGAAACCCGTGACAACCGCCGATCATCTGGCCATCCGCAGAACGAGTACCGCGGCTACTGCGAAATGGTCGACCACGCAGTGGTGGGCACACACCCAACCCCAACTCTGCCGTTCCGCTATGCCAGCGTCGACCATTGGGTTCGTATGCCGGCCCCAACACTTGGTGAGCACAACAAACAGATCCTTGGCGATTTGCTTGGGCACTCTGATGAAGAACTTGCAGAACTTGAAGAAAAAGGTGTCATCGGCGATTGGCCGCTGGGCGTTGAACGATAAGAAACTTCTGCTGCGCACGTACGATGCGTTGTGAGCGGTTTGTAGAGCACGCTGGGAATATTCAAAGGAGAACCTGTAAATGACTGACCTGTTTGATACCTACAAGGTGATCGATGTTGACACGCATCTCACTGAACCACCCGACACCTGGACTCGTTCGTTTCCGGCGTCGCTGCACGACAAGGTTCCGCATATTGAGCGTATCGATGGTGTCGACCAGTGGATGGTGAGCGGCGAGCGCATCGGTGCGCCCGGCTACTACTCAATGGCAGGCTTCGATGGCGTTATGCCTCTCAGTACCCCGAAGACATTCGACGACATTCACCCTTCGATGTTCGAAGCAAAAGCTCGTCTTGCCTTTCTCGACGAAGAAGGTGTCGACGCTCAGATTCTTTATCCAAACGTTGGTGGTTTCGGCAACGGCTACTTCCTCCGCCTTGGCGATCGCGAACTTGTTGCGCAATGCGTGCGGGCCTACAACGACTTCTTGACCGATTGGTGCAGTGCCGATCCGGCACGGCTTATTCCGATTGCGGCCGTTCCGTTCTGGGACCTTGACCTTGCAATCAGCGAAATCGAACGTTGTCTAGACATGGGCCACAAAGCCATCAACTTCTGCAATCAACCGCAGGACTATGGACAGCCACCTCTGGCGAGCACGCACTGGGACCCGATCTGGAAGACGGTGCAAGACGCGGGCGTTCCGGTGAGTTTCCACGTCGGCGGCGGTTCCATGGGAACCCTGTTCGAGGACACCGCCAACATGGGCTGGATGACCAACTTCGCCAAGGTCTCATCGATGATTTTCATGGACAACATGCGGTGTATGGCTGACCTCATCTTTGGCGGCATGTGCCACCGGTTCCCTGAACTTAAGTTCGTTTCGGTCGAATCGGGTGTTGGCTGGCTTCCCGGCGCACTCGAAACTTTTGATTGGCAGTGGAACAACGGCGGTGTTCGTGACGAACACCCTGAATACGAACTCACTCCAAGCCAATACTTCCGTCGCCAGCTCTACGGTTGTTTCTGGTTTGAACAGAAGTCAGCCCTTGCGGCAATCGACGTGCTTCCCGACAACATCATGTTCGAGACCGATTACCCGCATCCCACGTGTATGCACCCTGGGCCGCGGACTGCTGCCACTCGGCCACGCGAATACGCGCAAGAACTGCTCGGTGGACTTCCGGAAGATGTGATCCGCAAGGTTCTCTACGAGACCGCAGCCAAGGTGTACGGCATCTAATGTCAGCGTCGGTTGTTCCGCCCGCGTTTGGTTCGGCGTTCATCATCTCTGAAGTTCGAGGACGCACGCTTCACCTGCGTATCGATCGCATTGAGCGGCGTAACGCATTCACTCAGGACATGTACCGAGCGTTGAAGCGCGCGGCGATCTGGGCTGATGGCCAGGCCGAGCTTGATTCGGTTTGTCTTACGGGCACCGATAAGTGGTTTGCTGCTGGTGGTGATATGGCCGGGAACTCCGAAGATCCGGAAGGTCTGGCGAACGAATGGGATGCAACAGACAACTTTCCCTTCCGCCACATCGAACGCTGTCGCAAGATTTGGGTGGCCCGTATCAATGGTCTGTGTCATGCGGGTGGTCTCGATCTCGCGTTGCACTGCGACGTTGTGATTGCTTCGGCCGATGCCCGCTTCCGAATTCCTGAGTTGCTCCGAGGGATTCCCGACCCGTTCATGTCGGCCCGCATCGCTGAGGCAACTGGTATTGCCAAAGCGCGGTATCTGTTCTTCACCGCCGCAGAGATTTCTGCGACCGAGGCTGATGCCATGGGATTGATCGGCAAGGTTGTTCCCCACGATGAACTCGAAGCGCACACGGAGTGGGTTCTTGAGCAGATTTCCCTTACGGGGCCTGAAGCCCGAGCCGCAATCAAGCGTGATCTCAATGCCCGTTTACCCATGTCCGACACGGGACTCTTTCATCGCACGATGATGGGCCCGGAAATGGTCGAAGGTATGCGGGCATTTGTAGAGAAGCGCCCGGTGGAGTGGCCGCGGGGCTGACCAAGCCGGGGCCGAAGCGGCCGGTACTGTTGGTGTTGGAATGAAGAAACTGATCCAGTTCGGGGCCGCGATTTTGAGCGGAGGTGTTGTCGTCGCTGTTGCGATGGCAATTCTCATTCCGTCGATTACCCGGGTTGCATCGGCAGTCGAGGGGGGCGATGGCGCTATCGATGTTTCTCAGTTCGAGGACTATGCGGTGCGGTCACAGGTATTCGCAGTCGATGGCTCACTTCTCGCGACGCTGCATGGTGTAGAAAATCGTGATCCAGTTCCGCTCTCGATCATGCCTGACACGATCAAGAACGCGATTCTTTCCGTTGAAGATGCGCAGTTCTATGAACATGGCGGCATTAATCTTCGTGGCCTTGCCCGTGCGCTCGTCCAAAACGTGCAGTCAGGCCAGGTCGAGCAGGGTGGTTCCACCATCACGCAGCAGTTAGTAAAGAAAGCGCTCCTCAGCGATGAGCGAGTCCTCAATCGAAAGACAAAAGAGGCGGCGCTGGCCATTCGGCTCGAAGGGCAATTGTCGAAAGACGAAATTCTTGAGCTGTACCTCAACACCATCTATTTCGGTAACGGCGCCTATGGCGTGCAGGCTGCGGCCGAAACTTATTGGGGAAAGCCCGTTGCCGATCTGAATTGGGTCGACAGTGCTTTGTTGGCATCAATGATCTCAAACCCAGTCGGGAACGATCCAATTCTTCACCCGAAGAAGGCGAAAGAAGAGCGCAAGCTTGCTCTCGATCGGATGGTGGCGAATGGTGTCATCACTCGCGCACAAGCAACGGAATACGACGCACTTCCACTCCCTGTCGGCCGTTGCACCGGGGTTGTTGTCGGTTTCCGACCAGCTGATTGCGGCACAATTACACAACCTCCTCAAGAGAGTTACTTCGTCGAGGAAGTGAAACAGCAACTTCTTGCCGATACCCGGTTAGGGGCGACGTACGAAGAAAGGTACGCACAGGTTTTTGGTGGTGGTCTTCAGATCCACACCACTCTCGATCCTGTTGCACAAGATGCTGCCCAGGACGCGCACGACAACACATTCCCTTCGTACGTTCGCTCTGAAGCTGACTCGAAAGGAATCACCACCGCGATGGTGTCAGTTGAGTCCTCGACCGGGGCAGTTCGAGCACTTGTTGGTGGTCCAGGATTCGCTGATTACAAATACGACATTGCCACCCATGAGCCTGGGCGTCAGACCGGTTCAACATTCAAGACCTTCGTCCTCCTCACTGCCCTTGAACAAGGCATTCAGCCCGATGACACTGTCGAGGGCGGCGGGTCCTGGCCGAACAAGGGAAGTACCCCCGATCCGTATGTCATTTCCGGAGGCGGCGGCACACTCTCTGGAGTGACGCAGGCCTCGTCCAACGGAGCATTCGTGCGTCTCGGCCAGACAGTCGGGCTCGAAAATGTTGTGTCTACGGCCCAACGTCTCGGCGTGAGCAGTCAGTTCGACCCGCGGGCAAAGTCGATGCCGCTTGGTGTTTTCGACGTCACTCCACTCGAAATGGCCTCTGCGTACTCGGCGATTCCAAATGGCGGCGTTCGCGAACCCTCCTACTTCATTGACCGAGTAGAAGATCGCACAGGTACGGTCCTCTTCGCCCACGACGCGAACCCGACTCGAGCAGTGAGTTGGCAGAGTGCGTGTTTGGCGACACAAATTCTCGCCGCCAATGTTTCAGCGGGAACTGGTACGAATGCGCAATTGCGCGGACAATCAGCAGCGGGCAAAACCGGTACGACGGAAAGCAACACCAACACCTGGTTTGTGGGATTCACTCCGCAACTCACTACTGCCGTCTGGATGGGTATTCCCGCCGAAGGCACCAAGCCAATGGGCAACCTTGGTGGTCGCGAGCAGTTTGGTGGTTTGTGGCCCGCCACGATTTGGCACAACTTCAATCAGACCTACATCGATAAGACCAAGCAGAAGCGTGTCGAATTCCCGACCTGCATCCCGTCGATACGGGAGGGCAAGCCGGCCTCCGGAGCGAGCGACCCCTTAGGCCTTCTGAATGGTGGCCTGGATCCAGTCGAGGAGTCCACGACAACCACCACGACGAGCAAGACCACGACAACGAGACCGTCGACGACAACGAGACCGTCGACGACAACGACGACAACCTCGTCAACCTCGTCAACCTCATCGACGACGACTACTACTACCACTGCGGGCTAGCCGCCCACCCCGCCGATCCCGATCTGATCGATGAGGCAGTAGCGGCACAGACGCGTAAGGCTGGTGCCATGACCGATCTGGAACGGCTCCTTGAGTTGCAGGCCAACGACACTTCCACAGATCAATTACGGCATCGGCGGACCACCTTGCCTGAGCGTGCTGCGTTAGTCGAACTTGACCGTAAGGAACAGCAAGTGCGGGCCGAGGTTGCCGAACCGCAAATCGAACGTGACGGCTTGGCTCGTGATCAGAAGCGGCTTGAAGATGAAATCGCAACTGTCGAGGGCAAGGCGGCGAACGTCCACAGGCAACTTTATGACGGATCGATGACCTCGCCAAAGGAAGCGCAGGCGTTGCAAGCAGACCTTGAATCGTTAAAGCGGCGTCAGGTAACGCTTGAAGATGAAGTTATTGAACTAATGGAAAAGATTGAGCCGTTCGACGAACAGCTTTCGGGTTCGAGGACTGTGTTGGCGGCCATTGATGCAGAACGAGCAGCAACGGTCACCTCGCTCGCTGGCTCTGAAACGTCGGTCGATCAAGAACTCGCGGCGACACTCGCAGCACGGCAGGTGCTGGTTGATGCTGTCCCGGCTTCGCTTGTCGCGGAATATGAACGGATCCGCGGGGGGGCCGGAGGCATTGGTGTCGCACGCTTGCAGGGCGCAACCTGCCTCGGCTGTCACATCTCGATGGCCGCAGCAGAAGTTGATGTCATTAAACGGCTTCCCGCCGAAGAACTTGCATACTGTCCAGATTGCGGGAGATTGCTCGTCCGATGATTCTCTGGTTCGCCGGAGTCAGTTTCGTTTTCGTGTGGTGGGTGTTTCGAAGCCCGGCACTTGATTATCGATTCGTGATGCTCGGCTCGATACTTCCTGTCGGTGAGGTCGTCTTCGGAGGGCCGCGTGTACTGCACGCGCTTCTGGCCCCGGTCGCGTTGTTGGGCGTTCTCATGTTGGCAACCCAAAAGCGCCGTCTCGTGAGACGACGGTGGATCGGAATTCCGATCGGCATGATGATGCATCTCGTGCTCGATGGCATCTGGGCTCGTCCGAAAGCGTTCTGGTGGCCATTTTTTGGGGTTGACTTTGAAAGCGGGGGACTTCCTGAATTTGGTCACTCACTTGCGATCAGTATTCTGCTTGAGATTGTCGGCATCGCTTGCTTGGTATGGGCGTGGAATGCGTTTGACTTTAGAAATCCAAAAACACGCGAGCGGTTTGTTCGAACTGGCCAACTCTCGCGTTCGGTACCCAAACCTCCAACCTGTTAGGTCACCTCATGCTCCATATCGTTCGTCATGGTCGCACTGAACACAACGCGTCGGGTCTGTTGCTTGGCCGGATTGATCCGCCGCTCGACGACCTTGGTCGGGATCAGGCCGCCGCGCTTGCTGCGGCGATCGGTCCGGTAGATCGGTTAATCACGAGTCCGCTGTTGCGAACACGACAAACCGCCGAGGCATTTGCCGTCGAACCAGTCGTCGACGAACGATGGATCGAACTGGATTACGGCGAGTTCGACGGAGTGCCGCTTGCTTCGATCGATCCCGAGATCTGGAAAGCGTGGCGCACTGACGCTGGATTCTCTCCGCCCGGGGGAGAATCGCTTCGCCAACTGGGTGAGCGGGTCTCATCGGCGCTTGAGGACCTTTCCGCAGTCGAGGATCCCGAACTTGTCACCGTCGTCGTTACGCATGTCTCGCCAATTAAGGCGGCAGTGTGTTGGACGCTGGGCGTGGATGATCTTGTGTCTTGGCGTTTATGGGTGGCAACGGCATCGATCACGTCGGTCGCCGTCGGTGGCGGTCTCCGAGCAGTGCACGGGTTCAATGACATTGCTCATCTTCGGGCAGCGGGGTTGGCTGACCGCTAGCGTCTCCATCACTTCTCGTCGTTGAAAGGAATTTTTATGACCGTCGTTATCCGAGGAACGCTTCCCGTCCGTGCCGACAAGCGTGAAGAAGCGATTGCTGCTTTTATCGCCGTTTCTGAAGGCTCAGAGTCCGAGGCTGGATGTCAGACATATCGGTTCTCAGAAGATGTGCGTGAGCCGAATACGTTCATCATCACCGAGCACTGGGATGACGAAGCTGCGCTTGGTGGTCATTTCCAAACTCCTCATATGGCGGTATTCACTTCGGTTGTTGGCGATCTTCTCGCCGGTGCCCCCGATGTCGTGAAGTACGAGGTCAGCAGTTTCGGACCGCTCCACGGTTAGTCGAAATGCGTGGGACCATCGGGTTGTGAAATCCAAGATGGCCTCGTTTCGCTGGTTCTGCGGCGCTCTTTCGTGTTTCGCTGTGGTGCTTGCGAGTTGCGGAAACAGTGGCACGTCCACCGCAAATGCACCGGCTAGCGCTGTTGTCTCAGCAGCAGAAGCAACGAGTACGACGACCTCACCCACGACGACAATCAAGGTCTATGCCCCCACCGCCTTCGACCAGACAGATGCGCTCCTTGCTGAACGAGTGAAGGTGGCAGGACTCGCTGGTGGGATGGTGCGTCTCAGTCGTGCTGACGGATCGATCATTCATGAGAAATCCATCGGGTCGATCACCGGATCAACAGCGCTCTCGGTCGCGTCATCGACAAAGTGGATCACCGCAGCGGTGCTGATGACCTTTGTCGATGGTGGTGTCTTAGGTCTTGATGACGACATTTCGAAATGGCTTCCGGAGTTTGCTTCCGACAAGCCAGCGATCTCTGCACGTCAGTTACTTGATCACACCTCAGGAGTTCGAGACAACAATTGCCAGGGCGGCGGCATGTCTCTTGCCGCATGTGTCAAAGCAATCGCGAGTTCGACACGACAGTTTCCAGCAGGTTCGAAGTTCTCGTATGGGAATTCCGACTTTCTCGTGACCGGTCGACTGATAGAGGTACTCGGGCAGGCAGATTTCGCCACTATTGCGAAGCAACGAATCACCGGGCCATTACAGATGGATGCAACGACGTGGCCCGGATCACCCGCCATGGCGAATTCAGCATTTGGCATTCGGGTAACCGTCGATGATTACGGGAAATTTCTCAACATGGTGCTGCACCATGGTTTGGTGAACGGAACGAAAGTGCTGAGCGAGTCCGCTGTCGCAATGGTGGTGTCGAATCAAGTAGCGGCCTATGACACCACGAAAGACTTTTCGGTGGGAATCACCAAGATCCCGCGTTACGGACTTGGATGTTGGCCCGACGTCGTTGATGAGTTCGGGGCGACGATTGTCGTGAGCGGTAATGGGGGGATGGGTTTCTATCCGTGGGTGGATTACTCCACGAGCACCTGGGGGATCATTGGAGTTCAGGACGAACGAGGAGCTCAATTAGCGGTGCCGGCCTCACAGAAGGTTGGAGTGGAGGCACGAGCGGCGATTGCTCGCTGAGTGATAGTTGCGAGTTAATTGAGACCGTTCGGTCGGACCATTGTTCTCTCCGATATAGCGGTGGCGGGCGGGAATCGGCGCAATGGCATGATCCGGCGGGATCGTGGGCTAGCGAGGGCTGCGGCGGTCACGATCGCTCGGTATTCTCCACGCATGGCAAATCGCCATTTGATCGCCCGCGCCGCCTTGACTGTCGGCCTCGAACTCGCGGTAATCGGGTCGCTCTTCGCACTCGGCCCACTTCCCGCCGGAGCCCACGCGATTGTCGACCTTTAGAAATCCAATGCCATCGCAGCGGTTGCCGCCTTCACCTAAAAACGGTGTGTAAAAGGTTAGAAGGACAAAATTTGAAGCCCAGACCGCTTCCGAAATTATTGTTTGTGATTACCCGGTGAATGCTGGTGCGACAGCTCGTGTTCGGCTCGTTGTTGGTGGAATCCGTCTGCGAGACTTCGGTTGTGAACAGCTGGGACTCAGTGCACGCCGGTGCGCTCGCTGATGGCAAGGATTGGTACGTCGATCCCGACACGAGATTGCTGGTGTTGACAGAGGTCTCCCTCCTTGCGAGAGGTCACTGCTGCAGTTCTGGATGTCGCTATTGCCCGTACCCGCTCGCAGCCACCGAATCAGACGGGCCGGAACCGTCCGGCGAAGTTCGGCACTAGCGCGGCGAACTGTTGGTCATTGCGGACAAATCACTTACAAGTGGGGCCCTCTTGGGCAGAGACCCCCATGCCTGTTATGGGTGCGATGGTGAGTCGGTCTGTAAGCGGGGTTTTGTCCAGCGCCTCCCGGCGCCTGTGTGACCATCCATCTGTGCGGCCTACCAGCGGGTGTTGTCTCTTTCGAAACAACTGACGGGCAGTCAATCCCGACGCTCGGCCTTGCTCCAGGTGGGGTTTACATAGCCATCCGAATCGCTTCGAATGCTGGTGCGCTCTTACCGCACCGTTTCACCCTTACCTGTGCCCGGTAAACCGGGCCATCGGCGGTTTGCTTTCTGTTGCACTTTCCTGCGGATCACTCCGACTGGTTATTCGCCAGCACCTTGCCCTTTGGAGCCCCGACTTTCCTCGAACCGGTCAAGCCGGCCCGCGGTCACCCAACCGGCTCACCATCGCACCGTCAGTCTGTCACGGAGCAGGGCGAACGACCACAACGCCTTTCATGGTGTTATGGAAATCGCAGTAATAGTCGTAGGTTCCGGCCGCGGCGAAGGTGTGAATCCATGCCTTTCCAGGCTTGACGACTCCGGAATAGAGCTTGTTGGGAGCAAGAAAATGGAGGTCATGTGACGCAACGTCATCGTTGATCCACATGACGGTTCCGCCCGCTTCGATGTCGATGTCGCGCGGGTCGAACTCGCCATCTTTGACGTGAACTGTCATCGCTATCGCGGGAGCATCCTCCTCTGACGCGGTGCTTGCTTTCGAGCTGCACGCGCTCGTTCCAAACATGATTGTGGACGCTACGAGTACCAACGCGAGTGCAAACAGAATTCGGCGTTTCATCGAATGCTCAGCTCACCAGTTCAGAAATCGAAAGAGGACAGGTCAGCATGCCATCCGCTGGAGCGTTCGATGGCCGATGCCCAACGTTCGCGGTTCGCGGCACCGGAGGGTTCGACAATACGAGCGGGTCGCCAGGTAGAAGCGATGTCGTCCCATCCGGCCCATGTGCCGACGGCGAGTCCGGCGAGAAACGCCGCACCCAGTGTGGTGGCTTCGAGGATGGGTGAGATTTCAACGGTGTGTTGCGTCGCGTTGGCGAGTGCTTGTGTGAAGGTTGGATTCGCGCTCATCCCCCCGTCGACACGAAGCGTTGCAATTGAGAGCCCGGTATCGGCTTCCGCTGCATCAACAAGGTCGGCGCCACGCTGGGCGACACCTTCAAGTACGGCGCGAACGATATGAGCGCGTCCTGTTCCGCGGGTGATGCCTAAAAGGGTTCCGCGCGCGCCGTAGTCCCAATTTGGGGTTCCGAGTCCAAGTAGCGCAGGCACGTACACGACGCCGTCGGTGCCATCGCATTGTTGAGCGACCTCATGTGAGTCGGCAGCAGAATCAATAATGCCGAGATCGTCACGCAACCATTCGATGTTGGTGCCGGCCGAAAGCATGATGGCTTCTGTGCCCCACATGGTTTCGTCGCCCCGACGCCATGCAACGATCGGGAATGTTCCGGCGTTGCCGCGTGCAGCTGATGTCGGACGATCGGGGCCGACCACGAGGTCGAGCATTCCGCCAGTTCCGAACGTGATCTTTGCGGGGCCGGGACGCACGCAGCCCTGGCCGATAAGCGAGGCTTGCTGGTCGCCGGCTACGCCACAGATCATCGGAGCGCCAGCAAGGGCCGATGCGGGAGCGATTGGTCCGCTTGAATCGACGATGGTGGGCAGTGCCGAGCGAGGGATGTTGAGTTTCTCGAGAAGCGCATCATCCCAATCAAGCGTGTCGATAGAGAACAGCCCGGTGACAGCAGCATTGGATGCATCGGTGACATGCACCGCGCCTTCAGTGAGTGTCCAAATGATCCACGAGTCAACAGTTCCGACACAAAGGTTTCTGTTGCGATCGGGATCAGCGTTGTCGAGAAGGTGTTTGATTTTCGTCGCCGACTGATTCGGGGCGAACCGCAATCCGTCGGCCTGAAAAACGAGGCAATCGCCCAACGTGCGGAGATCCTGCCATCCAAGGCCAGGTGCGACTGGTTCTCCGGTTGTTCGATCCCACACGATGGTTGAGGCTCGCTGGTTGGCGATTCCAACCGCGTCAACCGGGCCACTATCGGCAAGTGCCGCACGAGCGGTTGCCAGAGCTGCAGTGGCCATGCGCGTGGCGTCGAATTCGACAAGTCCTGGTGCCGGAGTATCGGGGAGAACCTCTTGTCGGTGTTCAATGGCGATCGTTGCATCGGGCCACACGATTGCCGAGCGAACACCTGAAGTGCCGATGTCAACAACAAGGATGCTCATGACATGCGATTCCCTCTTGAAACCGCGACCATCGCACCAATCGTGCCGAGTGACGCGAAGACGAGGGCGAACAGAACAATGCCTAAGAGCAAGACGACTGGCTCGGAAAATTCCCGAGTGGCGATGAGGTACACAACCTCTGCGCCTAGGAATGTGACGACGCCAGCGGCGGCGCCGTGGGGGAGTGCATGTGGTGGAAGTGGCCGAGCAGCGGCATAACCCGCCAATGCGCCAGAGAAAAAGATGATTGCCAACATCAAGCCGGCCAACGCAGTGCCCGAGAACACGGTGCGTTGGAGGATTGCTGCGGGTAATGCGAAGCAGAGTCCGTTGAATGCACCAATGAAAATGACGCGGCGGTCGAACATTCCCATCAGGCGGGTTCACCAAATCCAGCAGGGGCAGTGCCGAAGTTGGTGGGCATGCCGAGCTTTCCGGGATTGAGAATGCCGTTGGGATCGAGCGAACGTTTCATTCTGTGCAACACGGAAGTTGCACCTTCGCCAAGAGCTTGAGCCATGAATCGTCCGCGGTTGAGTCCGATGCCGTGGTGATGGCTAAGCGAGCCGCCGTAAGCCAGTGCTGTTGTTGTTCCCGCATTCCACGCGCCGAGGTACATGGGTTCAATGGCATCCGGACCTTCGACCTCTGCCTTGCCAGCAAAAGTGAAATACAAACATGCGCCATCGGAATAGGCATGAGAAAGGTGAGCGGTAGAGGAAATCACTCCTGGCGTAGAAGCAATGGCGTCGCGTACGGCCGGGTAGAGGGTTGGCAGATCAGTCCACGAAACGGTGAGTTCCATAGTGTCGACCATGTAGCCGCGTGAGATAAGCGCTTCTAACGCGCTCACATCGTTGCGATGTCCAAGCCACTTGGCGACGAGTTCAACGTCGAGTGGTTTCGCATCGGCGCATTCTTCGGTGGTAATGGTCGTGGTGGCATCGACGGTTGCTTGGTCGCCTTCATCGAACGCCAACAACACGGCAACCTCGCCGGTTTTCCAATTGCGGTCGGCTTCGGCGGCGTCGTAGAGGCGAAGAGCGGCAGGGGCAAGTCCGCGCTGGATGATTCGGCGACAAGCGTCGGCGCCCGCTTCAAAAGTTGGGTAGGCCCATGCACTGCTGTGGTTTGCAGTTGTAATCGAGCGAGCACGTAAGCGCGCTCCGGTGATGATCCCGAGCGTTCCTTCGGAACCCACGAACAATTGAGTGAGGTCGGGACCAGCCGACTGGCGGGCATGGCCACCGGTGTGGACGATTGTTCCGTCGGCGAGAACGACATCGAGGCCGATCACGATGTCTTCGATCTTTCCGTAACGATTGGAAAGTTGTCCGGCACCGCGACAAGCGAGCCAGCCGCCCACCGTAGAAAGGGCGATTGACTGTGGCCAGTGGCCGACGGTGAGGCCGTACTCCGCTTGCAGTAGATCTTCGAAGACATCGCCGAACATCCCCGCTTCAACGTCGACGATTCCAGAAGTCAGATCAACAGATCGAATGCCCGTCAACCCACACAGGTCAAGGACGACGCCACCAAACAGTGGAATGGAACCACCCACGACGCCGCTGCGACCGGCGGCAGCGGTGACCGGAATGTGTTTGTCGTTGCACAGTCGCAAAATTGCCGAGACCTGCTCAGTCGTGGTGGGCGATACGACTACTGAAGCGATCTGGCCGACTTCAGCACTGCTAGCGCGAGTCATGATGAGTGGCCACCAGTCGCGACTGGCCTCAACGAGAGTTGAATGATCGAGCGAGAGTGTCGCTCCTGTTGCGCGTAACTGTGCGATCACGTCCTCTGAGACATCGACCCGAGTCGTGGCAAAATGGGCCTGACCATTTGCAGCATCAAGAGCAATGGGAGGTGTCGGATGATCTGGCATCAGGCGACGATAGCTACGAGTTCTTCGTCGATGCGGGCCCGATAATCGGCGACCTGTCGAGCTTTTTCGGCTTCGTCCCAACCGAGTTCGGGAGCAAGAAGTGCGGCGACCGCAAATGCGGCATCGGCCGAAGCATCGCGAGTTTCGAGTCGGGCTCGTGTGCGGCGACTGAGAACGTCATCGACCGTGGTGGCCATTTCGTAACGAACGGCAAAGATGGCTTCGGCTCGCAAGTAGGGCAGACCGGGCACAAGAAGTTTGGCCATTGAGGGATCGGACTCAGCAATTGCGAGCACGGTCGTTGCATCTGATCCGTATCGATTGGCGAGACGACGAACTTCGTCACCACCGAGGGGTGAGAGTGAGTCCGCCGAAGCGATCAATTCTTCGTATCCGTTTGCGCCATGGATTTTCAGATGTTTGGTCTTGCTGCGCTGGCGAAGCCGGGTGACGCGATCGACATCGAGAACTTCAGCGAGTACTTCGTTGATCGTGTCGGCGGCCATTTCGCGATAGGTAGTCAACTTGCCGCCGGTAATGGTGACGACTCCAGAGTCAGATCGCCGCACTTTGTGGCGGCGAGAGAGATCGGCGGTGCGGCCAGATGCTTCGGGGTCGGCGACCAGCGGACGTAGGCCTGCCCAAGTCCCGAGAATGTCATCGGTGGTGACGGTTTCAGTGATTGCACCGTTGAGTGCACGCAACAAATACTCAACGTCTTCCTCGTTGCACTGAGGATCATCGACGGGACCGTTGTAATCGGTATCGGTGGTGCCGATGAAGGTGAATTGTCCCCACGGCACAACGAACACTGATCGCTTATCGCCCGGGACGGGGATGACGGCGGCGACGGTATTGCGCACCTTCGACCATGGGACGGTGATGTGCACGCCCTTGGCCGGCCGAATCGAATGAGGATGTTCGGCCTCGTCGAGCGCGCGCACGTCATCTGACCAAACGCCCGCTGCGTTGACGACCGACTTCGTCGACACGGTGAACGTGCGATCGTCAGCTCGCACTACGACGCCGTTGACTTTCCCGTTGACATCTTTATGAAGGCTCACGACGTCTGTGCGGTTGACGATCGTTGCCCCAAATCGAAGAGCTGCAGTGCGAGCAACGCTCACCACTAGGCGCGCATCGTCGGCTTCCGCGTCGTAATAGAGATAGGAGGGCATCAACTTGTCCGCGGGGAGTGTTGGGAATAACTCAAGTGCGCGCTTCTTTGAAACCCGCTTGTGCATCTTGCCGATCCGAAGACCGCCAGTGAGGTCGTACATCCACATAGCACTACCCATCGCCCGTGCGAGTTTGCGATTGACAACACCTTTCGAGGACAAAATGGGAATGAGGAACGGCAGCACCTTTACGAGGTGGGGTGCATTACGGCGAAGAATCTGGCGTTCAGCAAGTGCTTCGTACACGAGTCGAATATCGCCCTGTTGGAGATAACGGATTCCGCCATGAACCAGCTTTGAAGACTTCGATGAGGTTCCGCTGGCGAAATCGTCACGCTCAACGAGAGCAACGCGAAGGCCTCGCGATACTGCGTCGAGGGCACATCCAACCCCGGTGATCCCGCCACCGATGACAACAACGTCGAAGTTGGTGCTTTCCAAGCGCTGTAAGGCGTCGGAGCGATTGAAGGCAGCGGAGTTCATGTGGCTGAGCCTAGAACGGGCTGGTCTGGAGCGCCTGATCGCCTGACCTGCGGAAACTCTCATTTAATGGAGACGCGTATTCGGTTTGTGTCGCCGGGGCGGGGGAGTGAATACTCCTCTTTCCCTATTCGCCCGCTCCGCAGGAGCCGTTCTGTTCCAATGACAAACACTTGGCACTCCCTGGCCGCCTGCATGGGAATCGATCCCGAGATCTTCTTTCCCGACCCCGAGGACGATTCTGATGCCCTTCCGGCGAAGCTCGTTTGTGGTGAATGCCATGTGCGTGAGGCCTGTCTGGAGCATGCTCTTGCTGTGCGTGAGAAAGATGGCATCTGGGGCGGGGCCACGGAACGGGAACGGCGACGAATGATTCGTCAACGCCGTCGGACGGCCTGAACATGGAATGGCCGGCTCTGATCTCGACGCTTGTCGCCGGCTCTGATCTGACTTCGGAGCAGGCGGGCGGCGCGCTGCACGAAATCCTCGCGGGCGATGCCACCGACGCTCAGATTGCCGCGTTCTTGATTGCGCTTCGTATGAAGGGCGAGACGATCGGGGAAGTCTCGGCGATGGTCGATGCGATGCTCGAGTCAGCGGCGCCGATCGAACTTCCGCCAGGACCAGACGCCATCGACATCGTGGGAACCGGCGGAGCTCCCAGTCGACGCGCCCATGCCTTGAATGTTTCGACCATGGCCAGTTTCGTGGCGGCCGGGGCCGGCGCCCGAGTGGTGAAGCATGGAAATCGTAAAGCGTCGTCTACCTCGGGTTCGTTTGATCTTCTCGAAGCGCTCGGCATCCCGCTTGAACTCGATGGACCAGGAATTGCGCATTGTGTTTCTGAAGCGGGCATTGCTTTCTGTTTCGCCCGATCGTTTCATCCGGCAATGCGTCATGCCGGACCAGTTCGTACGCAACTTGGAGTGCCCACGGTTTTCAACTTCCTTGGTCCCCTTTCACACCCAGCCCGAGTACAACGCCAAGTGATTGGTGTGAGCGATCAGCGAATTGCTCCGATTGTGGTCGGGGTATTGCAACAGCGCGGAGCACCACGAGCCCTAGTTGTTTCGGGTGACGATGGCATGGACGAATTCACTACGACGACAACCAGCACTGTTCATGAACTGCGTGATGGCGTCGTTAACACCACAACATTCGATCCGCGAGATGTTGGCATTGCGTTCGTTTCGCCTGACGCAATTGCCGGCGGCGGACCTGAGGTCAACGCCGATATCGCCGGGCGAGTCTTCGCTGGTGAATCCGGGGCCTATCGAGACATCATTTGTTTGAATGCGGCGGCCGGCCTCTTCGTTGCTGGAATCATCGATGATCTTTCGAGCGGCGTTGTGAAGGCGCAGGAATCAATTGATAGCGGCGCGGCCGCCGCAGTTCTTCAACGATTGATTAGCGCCGCGAACGACGTATCGAGCTAACAAACTCACTGTCGTCAACCGCGAGTCCCTTGCGTGGAGAAAAAGACGGCAAGGCTGGAAGCGCCGAGACGAGTACGCCGTCGCAGTGGTCGAGCGCGAGATCGGGTGCGGAATGATCAAGCCACGACGCGATGCACCCGAGTTCATCGGCGAGTTCACGGTCGAGGGGGACCAGTGGCGCGTCAGAAGGCACCGTTCGATCGCCGGAGGTAGGCGCAAGGCCGAGATTCGGTAGTTCGCCTTCTCCCCATGCTGATTGAAGGCGACCGTGATCGAGAGCAACACCACCGAGTGGCCCGAGGTCGATATGAATGTGTCCGGCCCGACGGAGTTGGTCGAACTTCCGTTGTCGGCGGATAGCACCGGCCAAAGCGTTGGCGCGGTCGCGAACATCGGCGGCTTCTTCGAAACGCTCTTCGCGAGCAAGGGCGGTAATGCGTTCGGCGAGCGGTGCAAGGAGAAGGTTGGGTTCAACGGTGAGACCGCGAACCGCTCGTTCGACAACAAGTTGATAGTCAGCAGGTTCGACTCCACCAGCACACGGACACATGGACACACCAAGTTGTGCGGCGGTGCACGGTGCGTCGCGAAGTGCGCGTTTACCGACTCTGCCTGCACAGCGGCGAAGCGGAACCGAGGTGTGAATGGCATTGACAACGCGTTGGGCCGATGAACGTGAAGAAAGTGGGCCGAGATAGAGAGCGCCGTCGTCGCGTGCAGTTTTCACAATCGACAAGCGTGGGAATGTCTCGGACAGTGTGAGCTTTACATAGACATATCGACCCCAGTCTTTGAGTTGTCGGTTGTAGCCGGGCTTGTGTTCGTGGATCAGACGGATTTCATGGACTGCAGCCGAGAGCGGATGGGGATGCATCACATGGTCGATCTGCGTGGTTTCTCGCAGCAATGATCCGACCTTTCGACGGTCATCGCCCGAGAAGTAGGAACGCACTCGTGCTCGAAGATTGGTGGCTTTCCCGATGTACAGAACATCGCCTTGCGAGTTGCGAAAGAGATAGACGCCAGGTGAGCGGGGTAACGAGTCGGTGAGTCGAAGTTTTTGGGCGCTCGCATGACCAGCCATTTTTGGCAATGACAAGAGATCGTCGAGACCAGTGACTCCTAAGCCTCCGGCTCGTTCAATGAGGAGGTGCAACAGATCGCCAGTGGCGAGTGCGTCATCGAGAGCGCGGTGCGCGGGTTGATGGTCGAGACGGAGAACTTCGGCCAGGGTTCCGAGTTTGCAATTAGGAACCTCGTTGCGAACGAGTCGTCGAGCGAGTGCAACGGTGTCGACAGAACGGTTTGTGAGCTTTGGCCGCTGATCGCGCTCTAATGCCGCCTGCACAAAGGAAAGATCGAAACGAACGTTGTGTCCGACAATGACCGCGTCGCCAATGAACTCGAGAAGTGATGGAAGGACAGCTTCAATGCGGGGCGCGGGCATCACCATGGAATGGGTAATGCCGGTGAGCACGGTGATCTGGGGTGGAATCGCGCAACCGGGATTCACGAGTGTCTGGAACGTTCCTAAACACTCGCCGCCGCGAAGTTTCACTGCGCCGATTTCGGTAATGCCGCAGGAATCGGCCGAGCCACCGGTGGTCTCGAGATCGATCACACAGAAGGTGACCTGCGAAAGCGGCGTGCCGAGATCGTCGAGCGACAGTTGGAGAGAATCTCGGGCAGGGGAAGGCACGGCCCCAGTCTGATCGAACGAGTGTTCGTATGCAAGGAGGTGGTTCCAGCCTCGCTAGTCTCGCTCCGTGTCATCTCACCGATATCGCTGCACCGCTTGCGGAAACCTCACCCGATTCGATGTCGTTTCGACGAAACGGACTCGTGCCTTTCATCACTACAGCGTGGGGGGCGAGCTCGAGGTTGAGAGCGAAGAGGTCCTCTCCGAATCAGTCGAAGAGGTGTCGTGCCACTGGTGTGGCAACGGTGGTTCGGTAGTTCAGACCCAGCCGCCGGCGTAAGAGACGTACTGGCCAGTCGTAAACGTGCTGGTTCCGTCGAGGAACGGCGCGCAGAACGACGCGAATTCGTCCATGCGTCCAAGGCGGCGCATCGGTACCTGCTTTTCGAACATCTCGCGAACGGCGGGGTCGTTGGCGCCGGTTGCTTCAAGGAACTCGGGGAAGTCCATGAAGTTGGTGCCGACGGCATTGACCTGAACGTTCTTGCGGGCAACTTCGCCCGCGACATTTCGTGTGAGCATGGTCGCTCCAGCGCGAACTGATGAGTACAACGATGCACCTGGAGTCGGTCGTGCCCCCGCAGCACTTGTAATGACGAGGACTTGGCCAGAACCTTGTGCAACCAGCGGCGGGATCACCGCTTTGAGGAAGTGATAAGGCGCGTAGAGGCAGCCGTCGACAATCTTTTCGAGTTGATCAATCGATGAATCGATGAACGATCCCGGAATGATTTGGCCCGATGCGGCAACCGCTGCATCGAAGTGGCCGAAACGAGCGATGGCCGCATCGACAAGTTTTTGAGAGTTCTCGGGCTTGGCGATGTTCGAGACTTTTTCGACAGCAAGCACGGTGGAACCGAGTGCTTCGAGTTCAGCAACGAGTTCGGGATCAGGGTCGCCGAGCGCCAAGTCATGGCCGCGGCGGGCGAACATGCGGGAGAGCTCAGGGCCCACGTAATGGCGAGCATCGGCAACGAGTGCGATTCGGCGAGGAGTGGTTTCAGGCATGGCAGGCCTCCGTGATTTTCGGTAGCGTCGGTCCTGTCAGTCCGATTGACACAACCAAGGCCGTCAACTTACTTGTTGGCGAACAGCGAGGGGCAGAAACGTGGAACTCCAAGGCAAAGTGGCAGTCGTTACCGGCGCCGCATCAGGAATTGGTCTCGCCGCTGCAGAACGGTTCGTTGCTGAGGGTATGTCTGTCGTGATGGCCGATATCGAAGTTGATGTTCTCAACGAACAGGTACAGCGTCTTCAGGCCGATGGCGCCTCGGTCGTCTCGTTTGTCTTCGATGTTTCGATAGCCGCAGAGGTTGCGGCATTGCGCGATTTTGCAGTCGAGAGTTATGGCGCTGTGCATCTGCTCTTCAACAATGCCGGAGTCGGCGGAACTGGCAAGCCGACGTGGAAGACAAAGCCTGCTGCATGGGAGTGGGTGATCGGTGTCGATCTGCTCGGTGTCGCTTACGGCGTCGAGGCGTTCACGTCGCTAATGGTCGAACAAGGTGAAGGTCATATCGTCAATACAGCCTCCGAAGCCGGACTTTGTGCAACCCCGATGCTCGGCGCGTATCACGCCGCGAAATACGGAGTCGTTGGATTGTCGGAAACGCTTGTCATGGAACTCGCCGGAACTGGAGTTGGCGTGTCATGTCTTTGCCCCGAACTAGTTGACACCAAAATCTTTGAATCCACGCGCAACGCACCAGCGCATCTCGGGCTGCCGAAGCCTGATCATGTGCCGATCGAAATGCTTGAGAGTTTCATGAAAACGAAAGCAATCGACCCAGCTGTCGTTGCTGGCAATGTTGTCGATGCTGTGCGGAGTAATTCGTTCTGGATTCTCACTCACGAGGTGACCCATGTTCGGGCGCAGCACCGCAACGAGTCGCAACAGCGCGGCGATACGCCAACGATGATTTCGACGAGTGGAGCAAAGTAATGGCGATCAGTTCTGACTATGGCGGCGTCATTGGCCGCACCCACGCTGAGTCCACTCCGTGGTGGCCGCCAGCAGTTCATCCTGGTGATGATGCCCCCAATGTCGTTGTCATTCTCTTTGATGACCTTGGTTTCTCTCATCTCAATTGTTTCGGCTCCGACATGGTTACGCCGAACATCGACAAGTTGGCCAGCAACGGTCTTCGGTTTTCGAACTTCCATGTGACGCCATTGTGTTCGCCGACTCGTGCGGCGCTGTTGACTGGCCGCAATCATCACACCGTCGGAATGCGCAGCATTGCCAACTTCAATACGGGCTATCCGCATATGACCGGGCGCATTTCGGAACATGCAACGACGATGGGCGAAGTGTTGCGCGACGTGGGTTACACAACGTTTGCCCTCGGTAAATGGCATTTGTGTCCGATGGACGAAGCATCAGCAGCGGGTCCTTACGACGCGTGGCCACTGCAGCGCGGTTTCGATCGTTTCTATGGTTTCCTCGATGGCGAGACCGATCAATTCGCTCCCGATCTTGTGTATGACAACCATCGAGTTGATCCGCAAGCAACCGCGGCCGAGGGATATCACCTCAGTGAAGATCTCGTCGACAAGGCGATCGAATTCATTCACGACACAACGTCAATCCGACCCGATCGTCCGTTCTTTACCTACCTCGCATTCGGCGCAACACACGCTCCGCATCAAGCCCCTGAAGAGTATTTGGCCCGTCATCGTGGTCGTTACGACGAAGGTTGGGATGTCGCCCGCGAACGTTGGTTTGCCAAACAGATCGAGCAAGGTCTCGTTCCTGCCAATACCGAACTTGCGCCACGTAATCCTGGCGTTGAGCCGTGGGATTCGCTTCCAGAGAACCAAAAGAAACTTGCGCTTGCGTTGCAGGAAGCATTCGGAGCGTTCTTGGAACATACCGATGCGCAGATTGGTCGCTTGGTCAACGCGATCGATGCGCTTGGGCAACTCGACAATACCGTCATCGTTGTCATGGCTGACAACGGGGCAAGCCAAGAAGGTGGCCCGTTCGGTGTGCTGCATGAAATGAAGTTCTTCAACTTCATGATTGAAACGCCAGATGAAGCGGTCGGCCGGATTCCAGAAATCGGTGGCCCCGAGAGTCATTCCAATTACCCATGGGGTTGGGCGCAGGCGGGTAATACGCCATTCAGGTGGTACAAGCAGAACACCCACGAAGGGGGCGTACACGTCCCGTTTGTGGTGCATTGGCCCGCAGGGATCACCGATCACGGTGGTATTCGTAACCAGTTCCATTACGTGACCGATGTTGCACCGACGATCTATGAACTCATTGGTATTCAAGCGCCTGAGGTCTATCGAGGTGTTGAGCAGTACCCGATTGCTGGTGAATCAATGGCCTACGCGTTCACTGAGCCGAACACGAAGACCAATCATGACGTGCAGTACTTCGAAATGTTTGGCCACCGCGCTATGTATGACAACGGTTGGAAAGCCGTGACTCGCCATACCGTTGGTGTGTCATTCGATGACGACGTGTGGGAGCTCTACAACCTCAATGTCGATCCTTCCGAATGCAACGACCTTGCTGCGGTCGAACCCGATCGACTCGCTCAAATGATTGAACAGTGGTGGGCCGAGGCCGAAACCTACGGGGTGCTTCCTCTCGACGATCGTGGCGTTGAATTGTTTGGGGCTCGGTTCGGTGAGCACACGCCGCATCGCCCCGATCGCCACTACACCTACCGTCCCCCGATGGCTCCGCTGCCTTCGCAAAGTTCGGCATCGTTGGGTGGTCGGAGCTGGGACCTCACCGCAACGATCGATCGTGAGTCGGGAGAAGGTGGCGTGCTGTACGCGCTTGGCAATGGCAATAGTGGCCTCACTGTCTTCATCCAGAACGACCGACTTGTTTTCGATTACAACGTTTTCGGAGATCACTTCGAGGTTGAATCAGACCGAGAGATCCCCGTTGGTAGATCGGCGATCGGTGTCCGATTCGAACGCACCGGTAAGGGTGGCAACGCAACGGTGGTTATCGATGGAGCCGATTGCGGCACTGTTGAGTTTCCGTTCGTCATGCGCGTGATCTCGAGCATGGGTTCAAGCATTGGTTTCGATTACGGCTTACCCGTGAGCCATCGCTACACCGATTCATTCCCCTTCGAGGGAACACTGCATCGGGTCGATATTCAACTTGCGCAGTCGCGGAAGGCTGGTTCGGCTGAAGATGCCGCGGCGTCACAACGCGCCGGTATGGCTCGTCAGTGAGTCCAGATTCAGTGAGTACTGGTTATTGGCTCAGTTCGTGGCCTGCCGAAGATGGTGGCCCACTGCGCCAGCAAACCTGCGACGGAGCATTTGCGGGACTGGTTGGCGGCACACCCAGTGTTGTGTCTCGCGATGCACACGGCGCGACGATGGTGGTTCGGCGCGATGCCGGCGAGGTGTACCTCACTGGCCACAGCGTTGGTGGCGACGGCGGCGAACAAACCAGTTGGGTTGAGCGCATCGACCCGAACACGCTTGAAGTTCTGAATCGTCGTGAAGGCCTTTCCGGCGGACCAGCATGGCCGGGCGGATTCGCCGCGCATGCCGATGGATCTCTTGTCGTTGTGTTCGGCCGCAACATTCACCGACTCAACATTGATCTTGAAGTCGAACTCAGCGCAGAACTGCCGCGCAATCGCCCCTACAACTCATTCATCGTTCTTCCCGATGGACACATCGTCACCAAAGATTTTGGCGGTCGCCTTCCCGGTGCCGACGAGTCCTTCGTCGCCGAAAACTGCGAAGTCCTTGTGCTCACACCGACAACGTTCGAAATCGTTGCTCGTGTTGAACTCCCTGAGCCCTCAATCGCTCGCCTTTCTGCCGATGGGAACACCATCTATGTCGTGGGCGACCATTCGTTGTACCGAATAGTGTGGAACGGCCAATTGCTCACACTCGACGAAGCCTTTGCTCCGAGATATCGCACACTCGAAGGGCAGACCTACGGATGGGATGCGGTTATCGCTCTTGGCGCCGCGTGGTTCCTGGATAATGGCGGCGGCAGTGAGAACTACGTCGGAACGTTCCGCGGTCAAGGGATCTCGGCGGCTCCGTTGCACTTGGTTCGCGTCGATCTCGCTACTGGCGAGGTGTCACTCACGGAGATCTGTGGTCTGCCTAATGGGATGGTCGCTAACCCGCCGTTGATCGATGAGCGCCGGATGATTGCGGTTGGCTTTGACAGCGCCAACGGTGTGCTCACTGCGTTCGATATCGATCCTGATGGAGCAACCTCGCCTCGCTGGAGCGTTGAACAGAACCACGGATCGCACATGATCCTCGATCCTGCATCGGGTTACTTTCTGTCCGCTCACCACGACAACGAACGTTGGATGGAACAGTTTGTGGTGCGTGACATTGTCAGCGGGGCAGAAGCGGTGCGACTTGATTCAGGAAGTCCGCTGCAATCAGTAGTGTTCCCTGCGGTTGGCGAATTGCACACGGTGTACGCCTGTTCGTTCTCGACGGTGAGCGCGCTTAGTTGGTGATGTCGCTGGCGGAGTGAGTTCCGCCGGTGAACTGATCGAGCCCATCGGGAAGCGGACGCAACTCATCGCAACGTGTTTTGCTTGGCCGCGCATTGCAATACCCGAGTATGCGCATACCGGTGAAGTGGTGCACTCCCATCGGGTCGAGCGGGCTCTTGCCATGAACGGGGCCCATGTAAAACGGACCCGGCGGGGGAGGGAGCTCACTTGTGCGCAGACCAACGACTTCGGTGGTCGAAGGAATCCACCACAAATGCCACGCGGCGTCGGGATCGTCGGTCGAGCGCCACCCGCGACCGAGATCGATTTCGTTGTCGGCTCCGCGCATGCGCACGAAATGGCCGGGAGTGGCGAGATCGGTTCTCGGCGCCGGCGGTTTCCATCCGCTGATGGAGAGTCCGTAGAACCCGAGAACGACGAAGGTTGCTAGTGCGAGGACGCCGAGGAAGATCCAGGTGGACACCTTGGCGAGACTAGGCGGGAACGACCTCGACGGGGATGCCGTTGACCGCTTGGTTGCCGGACAACTTGTCGACGAAGTGGCCAGGTGAGAGCAGATTAGAGTTCACACCCGAGTGTTCTCGCGCAACTGAAAGCCGAGTGCCGGCTTTGTCATGGCCCCAACCGTGAGGAAGCGACACAACGCCGCGCATCATTTCGTCGCTGACTTCGACGGGAACCTCGATCGAACCAGCTTCGCTCGTGACGCGAGCATTTGATCCATCGGTGAGTCCGAGTGTCGAGGCATCGTCGGGGTGGACGATGAGGGTGCAACGGTTTCCGGCCTTCACAAGCACCTTGATGTTGTGCATCCATGTGTTCTTGGACTTGATGTTGCGACGACTCACGAGCACATAGGCATCAGGATCACGATCAAGCGCCTTCCTCAATCGAGGAAGATCGCTGAGGATGTATTCAGGAGCGAGTTCGATCTTTCCTGACGGCGTGCCGATGACTTCGGCGGCACGATTCGGAACCATTGGGCCGAGGTCAACGCCGTGTTCGGCATCTTTGACCTTTTGCAGATTGAGCCCTTCGGGGTTTTCTCCGTAGAGGTCTCCCCACGGACCCATCCGAAGTTGCAGATCGATCATGCGCTCCGGACCGCCGTGGTCATAGAGCGGGAGTGTGGTTTCGGGATCGCGCCCATACATATGACACAGCGTGGTGAACCAGCCGTCGTCGAGCGCTTCGAAGTTGAAGTCGGCATCTTTCTGTCCGGTGCACAACCACCCGAGGCGAGCGAGAATTTCCCATTCGGGAACGTAACCCTCTGGTGTATCGAACAACTGGTCGCTCCACTTCGACGCGCTACCGATTGACCAGGCCCACATGAGTTCGTCAAAGTGCGGCGATTCAAGCGGTGACGGTCCCGGAAGCAACACGTGAGCGAAACGAGTGGTTTCGTTCATGTAGCAATCGATGGCGATCATGCAATCGAGGAGCGGTAACGCATCTTCAAGATTCTGGGAATCAGGCACCGAGAGCGCCGGATTGGCGGCGATGTTGATGAGTGCCTTGATCTGTCCCTTGCCTGGAGTGGCAATTTCTTCGGCCAAACACGAACACGGAACCTGTCCGAGGATTTCGGGTGCACCGCGCACACGACTGTGCCAGCGTCCGAATTCGGGCTCGCCCATGATCTTGGTGTCGGGGACCCACGTGATGGGTTTTGCCGCGGGCTTTCCGAACAACATGCCGCCCAACTTGTCGAACTGTCCGGCAATGATGTTGACGACATCAACCAGCCACGAAGCAAGTGTGCCGAACTCTTGATTGCACAGACCGATACGGCCATAGAGCCCGCCTCGTTCGGCATTGGCGAGGTCACGAGCAATCCGGCGGATGGTCTCGGCAGGAATGCGGCAAAAGTCTGCAACGCGCTCGGGAGTGAAATCGACGCACGCTTCACGAACCTGTTCGACGCCTTCGACCAAGCCTTCGACATTGCCGAGTGTGAACAGGCCTTCGGTGAAGATCACATTGCACATGGCGAGAAGAAATGCCGCGTCGGTGCCGGGAACGATGGGAAGCCATTCGGTTGCATGGTCGGCAGTAATGGTTCGACGTGGGTCGATAACAATGACTTGGCCGCCCCGAGCTTTGATGGCGTCGATCTGCGCGAGTTGATCGGGGCTGGCAAGCAGTGAGCCGCCGGATGCCTGTGGGTTACCACCCATGATCACCCAGTAGTCGGTGTGGGCAATATCGACAGTGGGGATCTTCCACATGTTTCCGTACATCAATACCGACGACACATTCTTTGGCCACTGATCGACAGTGCCAGCGGAATAAATCATCGGGAAGTTGGCTTGGCCCATGAGCAGTGCGCCATAACGGCTGATGCTGAATGAATGGCCGGCGGGGTTGCCGATAAACGCGGTCATTGCTTCAATGCCGTGTTCGTTGAGAACGCCGTGAAGGAGTTCCTCGCACTTGGCGAACGCTTCGTCCCAAGAAACTTCTCGCCAGGTTTCACCTTCGCGGATCATGGGCACGCGAACGCGATCGGGATCTTCGTGGAGACGGCCGAGTGTGGTGCCCTTTGGGCAGATGAAACCCTTTGACCACACATCGTCATGATCGGGACGGATGACCTTTACGTGGTCATCCTCGTCGAGATGCACCTCAAGACCGCACATGCATTCACACAGTGGGCACTGGCGCAGATGCACCCGGGTGCCATCGGGTTCAACTCGGTGCTGCCGGCCGATGACGTTTTGGCGTGTTGTCGGTGTGGCGACGGGAACTTCCATGATGTGACCCCCCGGTGCAGTGGAACGGATCAGAGCGTAGACCGGCTGGCTGTCTCACCCCATCGGCAGACTGTGTGCATGAACCCGACTTCCCCTTCCTTCACCATCGATTGCGATACCTGCGTCATGCAGCACACCGATGCCTGTGGCGACTGTGTCGTGTCGTTTATCTGTTCCCGAGAACCAGGCGATGCCATCGTGGTCGATCTGAGCGAATACCGGGCCCTCGAAATGCTGGCCGAATCAGGGTTGGTTCCCGAGCTTCGTCATCGGGACCGCTCGGGCGACTCCGGCAACCATCATCACCACATGGGCTGATCGCTTCGGTTGTCAGATTGGTTAGGACAATGGGTGTGACAATGGGTGTGACAATGGAGCGGTGAACGAATCGGCCCTCATCGACCAACTCAATGGTGCGGCCACCGCCGCTGGTCTTGTGGCATTGGGTATCGCTGCGGTCGAACCATTCGAAGACACCCGCGAGGCGCTCGAGTCTCGTAAGGCCGCTGGCCTTCATGGAGGCATGGCGTTTACCTACCGGGATCCGCAGCGCTCCACCGATCCCGCCCGCATTCTCGATGGGGCTCGGTCTCTGGTGGTCGGCGCATTGCCCTACGCCGCGGGTTCAGTGGGTGAGCCGCAGTTCGATGGGCCGGCGGGCCGCGTCGCTCGTTATGCCGTGAGCGACCACTACACAGCGTTGCGTTCGGCGCTCGAAGCCGTGGCTCAAAAACTCGAAGCGGCTGGCTATCGCACACGAGTAGTGCTTGACGACAATGCGCTTGTTGATCGAGCAGCAGCCCAGCGCGCTGGCCTCGGCTGGTTTGGGCACAACGCCAATCTGCTCGTGCCCGGTTACGGCAGTTGGGTCGTGCTTGGTTCGATTGTTACCGACGCGGTGTTGACCCCATCGCAAGTTGTGCCTGACGGATGCGGACCATGTCGCCGTTGTCTCGATGGTTGTCCGACCAAAGCGATCATCGCCCCGGGTGTTGTCGATGCACGCCGATGCCTTGCCTGGTTGGTGCAAGCCGAAGGGTCCTTCCCGATCGAATTCCGCGAAGCTCTCGGTGACCGGGTGTATGGCTGCGATGAATGTCAGGAAGTTTGTCCACCCGCTCGGCGCAGCCCTCAAGCGAGTCAGAACGTCGAGACCGATACAGCGTGGGTTGAGTTGTTGTGGATGTTGAACGCAACCGACGAAGAACTGATCACAAAACTCGGGCGCTGGTATATCCCGCGTCGCGATCCTCGGTACCTTCGCCGCAACGCGTTGCTCGCTCTCGGCAATAGTGCGGACCCCGCCGATGCCGAGGTCCGCTCGGTCGTGCGTCGTTTTGTTTCCAGCGAAGACGAAATGCTGAGCGAGCATGCGCAGTGGGCGCACGAAAGACTCGAGGGTCGGGCACAGGTGACGACGTGAAGCACCTGCTCGTAACGAATGACTTTCCGCCGAAGGTGGGCGGCATTCAGAATTATTTGTGGGAGTTATGGCGACGACTTCCCCCGGACTCAACTGCGGTGTTGACCACACCGCATAGCGGGGCTGATGCATTCGATGCACAGCAACCGATTCGCATCGAACGAGACCGCGCAAAAGTACTGCTACCGACGCGCGCCCTCGCTCGTCGAATCAATGCACTTGCCGCCGAACTCAATGTCGACCTTGTTCTGCTCGATCCAGCGGTTCCGTTGGGCATTCTCGGGAAATGGCTTGAGCGGCCCTATGGCGTGGTGGTTCATGGTGCCGAAGTAACGGTCCCTGGTCGTATTCCGCTCGCGAGTTCGGTATTGCGGCGCGTGCTTTGTAATGCTCATGTCGTTGTTGCTGCCGGTGGTTACCCCGCGGCCGAAGCGCATCGTTGTGCAGGGATCGAGTTGCCAACAATTGTTGTGCCACCGGGGGTCGCGACAGATCGCTTTGTGCCGCTCGACGCGATGGCAAAGCGCAAGGCTCGCCAACGTCTCGGTTTCGATGCCGACGCTCCGTTAGTCGTTGGACTGAGTCGATTAGTCCCTCGGAAAGGTTTCGACGTTCTTATCGATGCAGCAGCAGTGGTGGCCAAGCGTCGACCCACCTTGCAAATAGCAATTGCCGGTTCAGGTCGAGATCGGTCACGCCTAGAGCGAAGGGCCCGCCGAGCAGGAAGCCCGGTGCGCTTCTTGGGTCGAATCGACGACACCGAGAGCGCTGCGTTGCTTGCGTCAGCCGATGTGTTCGCCATGCTGTGTCGCGATCGTTGGGCGGGCCTGGAACAAGAAGGATTCGGCATTGTGTTCCTCGAGGCATCGGCATGCTCGGTGCCGGTCATTGCCGGTCGAAGCGGTGGTTCAGCCGAAGCAGTGGTCGACGAAACGACCGGTATCGTCATTGATCGACCGAAGAACGTGACCGAAGTGGCAGCAGCAATCGAACGACTCCTTGATGATCCCGAGCTGGCACAACGATTGGGTCATGCTGGTCGAGTGCGCGCGGAACACGAGTTCACCTACGACCGTTTAGCCGCGTTCTTGCACAACGAACTCCAACAACTTGGCCCACAGAAATGACGACAGGTATGACGCCCACATCGCCAGCACCCGACACGCAAGGAATGGCCGCTAAAGCTGGTCGCGGAATCCTGAGCACCACCGTTGTCGGCACGGCGCTCTTCACAATTATTGGGCTCGGCGCCGCTGTTTGGCAAGACTCGCTTACTCCGTTCTACGTGGCGATTTCGTTGCTCGAGTTCTTTGTGGGAGTGGCCGTGTTTGTGTTGGCATTCCTCCGAGCAGTTGATCGGAGTCGAACCGAATCAATCGGAATCGGCGGGCTCTTCTTTGCTTCAGGGTCGGCACCAAAACGCGTCCAGGTGATTCTCATGATTTCGCTATCGGTGCAGGTGGTGGTTTCGGTTCTGGTGGCATCGCTGCACCTCTATACCTCCCTGGCCTTTGGGGTACTTGCCCCGATGTGGGCGTTGGGCTTCACCGGCCTGTGGGTGGCGGCCTACGGCCGGTTTCCCGAGCGAGCACCCGAGCCCACCTTGGCCGCTCGCCGAGACGCAGCGCGACGAGTTCATAAACAAGCCGCACCGAAAAAGTCCGCAGACGACGCGGAGTAGCCGCGGAGTAGGGTGAGGTCATGTCCGAAAAGGCCAAAGAACAGATCCGGATCGATGCTTCGGTCGAGCGTTGCTTTGCAACATTGGTTGATTTCGCCTCGTATCCGGAATGGGCGGGCGACCTCAAAGAGGTCACTGTTGTAGAGACCGACGCCGACAACCGCGCCGTTGTTGTTGAATATCGCGCTGCTGCGATGGGTCGCAGCACGACCTACCAACTTCGTTACGACTATTCCGCTGCTCCTGACCGACTCGGCTGGGAACTGGTTGAAGGCGATCTTCCCCGGGAACTCGATGGTGCGTATGTACTCACGGCCGCCGATGGCGAAGCAGCCACCGATGTTGTCTACGAATTAGCAATCGACTTGGTCTACCCGATCCCAGGCTTCGTAAAGCGTCGCGCCGAGGGCCGCATCATCAAAACGGCATTGAGCGAACTGAAGGCGCGGGTCGAAGGTTCGCCCCGCCCAAGCGACGACGACTGAACACCTCGGTCCATGGCGCCTGATGAAGACGCGATGCGGGCCGCGGCTCGCGAACTCATAGCTGCGGGACGCTCATTTCTCGATGCTGCAGAAGCGCTTCTTGATGATCCTGCTGCCACCGAACGAGTTGTGGCGATGATGTCAGTTGTCTCGCAGCAGGTGCAGCGAATCGTGAGTGATGCAGCCAATGACCTCGCAAAACGGGCGCCGAAGACGCGCAAAAATACCTGAGCAGACCTTCGGCTCGGGGCCTACGCTCGTTGTTGTAGTGCTGACAATTGAGGAGGCTCCATGACCGTGATCACCGAAGCATCGATCAAGGAATTGGCAGGGTTCAAGAGTTCGGATGCACCAGTTCTGAGTTGTTATCTCGATGTCGATGGCGGCAAATATGTTCGACCGAAGGAGTATCTTCTCGAACTTGAGTCACTAAAGAAAAAACTGTTGGTCACACATAAAGATCAAGACTTCAGCGCCGACCTTGCGCTCATGTCAGAGCATGTTCGAACGCAACTTGATCGGCACGGAGTCCGTGGAATCGCGATGTTTTCCTGCGCGGCAAAAAACTATTGGAAGGTGATTGCGCTTCCTGTTCCTGTAGCGAATCGCCTGTCGGTGAATCAATCCCCGGTCGTTGGGCCGCTTGAAGCAATCGTTCACGAACTCGAACCACTTGGCGTTCTTCTCGTTGATCGCCAACGTGCCCGCATGTTTATTTTTCAGTTCGGCGAGGTCGTCGAACGAACCGAACTTTTCGAGCCACTTCCGCGGGAGTACGACCGTCGCGATGACGCCAGTCGAGGCTCTCGCGAACGCGAACAACATCATATTGACGAGTTGACCCAGCAACATTTTCGACACTCAGTCGAGGTTGTCTTTCGCCTCTTTCAGGAAAAAGGTTTCGGGCACTTGAGTATTGGTGCCGCTGACGATGTGCATGCTGCGCTCGAGCACCACTTGCATCCGTATCTTCGCGAACGTTTGGCCCCACGCATTCATGTTCCTGTCGCTGCCAGCGAGACCGATATAGCGAAGGCTGTGTTCGAGATCGAGCACCTGGTGGAGATCGAGCGCGAGCAGTCAATGGTCTCGAAATTGCGCGACGCGCTGGGCTCCGGTTCAAAGGCCGTGGCCGGACTCGGGGCAGTTCTTGATCGGCTCAACGAGCGGAGGGTGGCAACGCTTCTCATTTCAAACGGATTTGAGCAGTCGGGGTGGAGCTGTGCGTGTGGAGCATTGGCGGTGAAAGGCCCGAAGTGCCCCGTCGATGGCCAAGAAATGAGTCGGGTGGACGACGTTGTGAGCGATGCGGTTGATGTGTCCCTGCTCGAAGGGGCTCAGATTGTGACCTGTGAAGGCAACGCGGACCTCGATGTCCATGGACGCATCGGGGCGCTTCTTCGCTATTGAACGGGGACGATCGGCAGAAGGTCGCTTTTTGTGGCACCGGATGGACTAATCATTTACCTGTGAGTGAACGGCTGGTTGGAATCGACGTCGGTGGCACGAAGATGCTTGCAGTGGCGATTGATCGCTCGCGCCCCTCAGAGGTCCTTGCGATCCAATCACGGCCAACTCCTTCAACAGCGAAGGGAGTGGTCGAGGCCGTAAGTGATCTCGCACGCGAGATGGGACTCGAGGGCCATCTCGGAGTCGGACTTGCGGGTCTTGTTGCCGATGGCGAGGCGCTCCGGTCGGCTCCAAATCTGCAATGCATGATCGACGTTCCCGTGAGAACGATGCTCGTTGAAGACCTTGGTTGCTCGGTGGCTATCGACAACGATGCGACATGTGCACTTTTGGCCGAAATGACTGTCGGCGTTGCGCGTGGCGTCGATGACATTGTTCTCGTGACGCTCGGAACTGGAATTGGAGGGGGAGTAGCGATCGATGGATCAGTGCGGCGAGGTGCACACGGATTCGCCGGTGAACCGGGCCACATGTGCCTCAACCCAAATGGTCCACGTTGCGTGTGTGGGCGAAATGGTTGTTGGGAACGGTATGCATCTGGCGCCGGCGTGGTGTGGTTGGCACAACAACGGGGAGTGAACATCGATCACAACGGTCAGGCGATCACCGGCGAGGCACTCGCCGCCATGGCTCGCGGCGGCGATGCCGATTCACTTGCTATCTGGGGGGAGTTCGCCGATTGGCTTGCTCTCGGTCTGGCCAATCTGGCCGATGTTCTCGACCCTGAACTCTTTGTGATCGGCGGCGGACTCGTTGATGTCAGCGATCTCTACATTGATCGCACCCGTGAACGGTTTGTCGAGACTGTCCTAGGCGGGCGGGCACGAACGCGAACTCGTATAGAGCCAGCGCTCTCAGGCCCTTCGGCGGGTGCGATTGGCGCCGCGCTGCTCAACTAACCTCGCCGGCATGGAGTTCCGCCGAATCAATGCGCTGCCACCGTATGTCTTCACCATCATCGACTCTTTGAAGGTTGAAGCACGTCGAGCAGGCCACGATGTTATTGATCTTGGTTTCGGCAACCCAGACCTCCCGTCGCCCGACATTGCTGTTGAGAAGTTGTCCGAAGCAGCGCACAACTCGCGCAATCATCGGTATTCCTCGAGCCGAGGTATTCCGAAACTCCGTGAAGCAATCGCTGGCTATTACCAGTATCGGTTTGGGGTAACGCTCGATCCCGAAACCGAAGTGATCAGCACCATCGGCGCCAAAGAGGGTTTCTCGCATCTGATGTGGACGCTGCTCCAGCCGGGCGACGCGGCACTCGTACCTTCGCCTTCGTATCCGATTCACATCTATGGCCCGCTTTTCGCTGGCGCCGATATTCGTGAAGTGCCGCTCGGTACCGGCCAAGACTTCTTCGACAATCTGCGCGAACAATGGGAGTACTCGTGGCCCAAGCCGCGGGTCATCGTGATGTCATTCCCACATAACCCAACAACAACCTGTGTCGATCTTGATTTCATGCAAAAGGTTGTTGACTTTGCTCGTGAACACGACGTCGTAGTTGTCCACGACAACGCCTACGCCGACATCGGTTTCGATGGCTACCGTCCTCCCTCGATTCTCCAGGCTGAGGGAGCCAAAGAGGTCGCGGTCGAGTTGTACTCAATGACAAAGTCATTTTCCATGGCCGGTTGGCGCGTGGCATTCATGCTGGGTCGCGCCGATGTTGTTGCCGCTCTGGCGAAGTTCAAGAGCTACCTCGACTACGGCACGTTTCAGCCCATTCAGATCGCCGCAACGGTCACACTCAACGAAGCGGCCGATTTCCCCATCGAAGTCAATGCGGTCTACCAAAAGCGTCGTGACCAGTTGTGTGACGGACTCAAGCGCATTGGTTGGGACATCGAACCGCCGAAGGGCACGATGTTTGTATGGGCTCCGATTCCTGAGCAGTACAGCGACATGAAGTCCATCGAATTCGCGTCCTTCTTAGTCAAAGAAGCGAATGTCGCCGTGTCGCCTGGCGTCGGGTTCGGTCGCGGTGGCGAAGGCTTTGTGCGGTTTGCGCTCATCGAGAACGAGCAGCGCACGCAACAAGCTGTCCGCAATCTCCGTGGGGCGCTCACTCGCCTCGAGAGTTAACTCACCCAGCGTTTACTCCCTCGGGGGTTGCAGTTCTTGCTGATGTCGCCATCGCGAAACACGGCGTTCATCCTCGATTCGTAGGTTGTCCTCATGTCTCAGACCTACATCCTTCGAGTGTGGATGCCCGATCGGCCCGGTGCGCTTGGTGCACTCGCGAGTCGCATTGGTGCGGTGGGCGGCGACGTTACGGGGATCGACATTCTTGAGCGCGGCGCTGGACGAGCGATTGATGAACTCGTCATCGAATTAGCCGACGGTGCACTCGTTGAGTCACTTATTGCCGAGATCCACCAGGTTGACGGTGTCGATATCGAAAGCATTCGTCCCGCGGCCGAAGCGCTTCACGATCCTCGGGTCGATGCGCTTGAAACTGCGGCACTTTTAGTTGGCGCGCCAACTCCGTCGACCGCGCTCGACGAATTATGTATCCACGGCGTTCGAACCGTTGGCGCCCATTGGGGAGTTATTCTCGAACTCTCAAGCGGTTCCATAACTTCGGAAGTCGGTGAGTGTCCGCCGGCTGCGTGGATCGCAGCATTTGTCGCCGGAAGTCAGTCCTCGGCTCGCGTCTCCGATGGAGATACGGGTCCCTCTGACATGGTGTGGGCTCCGTTGCCTGCGGCGGGAAGCGCGCTCGTGATGGGTCGGAACGGGGAATCGTTCCGTGCTCGTGAACGGAGGCAGGCGGCCGCACTGGCTCGGATCGTCGACACAAGGTTTCGAGAATTGATGAACTTGTCACGTCAGCGCCACCCTTCAGTGACTGATTGACGTCTTAGCTCTCGGGCGTGAGTTTCGCCCAGCCTCGCGACCGTTCGACTCCTCGCAACCACTGTCGGTGCGCGGTATCGACGTGTGAACGGTCAGCACACGGCTCAATGGCGACATCAATTGACCAGTTCTCGCTGATGTCCGCAATCGAGTCCCAAACTCCTTCCGCTAGTCCGGCGAGATACGCGGCACCGAGGGCAGTGATGTCCTGCACCACGGGACGATGTACGGGTACGCCCAAATGGTCGGCTTGCAGTTGAAGGACGAAATCGCTGGCCGCTCCGCCATCGGCTCGGAGTGCCGTGAGCGTAAGGCCTCCTGCTGTTGTCATGGCTTCGACAACGTCTCGGGTCTGTAGTGCAACCGATTCGAGCATGGCGCGCGCAAGATGCGCAGCGGTTGTGCCCCGAGTGATTCCGAGGATGGTTCCCCGAGCGTAGGGATCCCACCAGGGGCTTCCGAGGCCGGTGAACGCGGGGACAATGACAACCCCGTCGCTGCTTTCGACTGACGATGCCAGCGCCGTGACATCACTTGAGTTTTCGATGACCTGCAACCCATCGCGCAGCCATTGGACACCCGAACCGGTAACAAAGATCGCGCCTTCATAGGCATAGGTAAGTTGCGGCGTGCCCGTTGCGTCGGGCAGCGACCAGGCAACGGTGGTGAGGAGTCCGTCGACTGGCTTGGGGCATGTCGTTCCCATGTTCATGAGAACGAAACTTCCGGTGCCGTAGGTGTTCTTGGCCATTCCTGGTTCGAAACAGGCTTGTCCAAATAAGGCGGCCTGCTGGTCACCGGCGATGCCGCTTATGGGAATTCCCGCCCCGAGAGGACATGACTCGGAAGTGAGTGCAACTTGGCCGCTCGAGGGAACGACTTCGGGGAGAACATGCATCGGTACGCCAAAAAGGTCGCACAGTTCTTCAGACCACTGACCGCCTCGAATGTCGAACAGCATGGTTCTGCTGGCGTTGGTGGCATCGGTGATGTGGGTCGAACCATTGGTGAGTTTCCACACCAACCATGAATCGATTGTTCCGAGTGCGACGGAATGATCAGGAGTGACGGCACCTTCAGTAAAAATCCATCGGGCCTTTGTGGCGGAGAAATATGGATCGAGTACGAGCCCAGTGGTCGATCGCACCAGTGGCAGCACACCGTCGGATTCCAGTTGTGCGCAGAAATCGGATGTGCGGCGGTCCTGCCACACGATGGCGCGGTGAAGGGGGCGACCGGTTGTGCGATCCCACACCACGACAGTTTCTCGCTGGTTCGTAATGCCAATGGCCGCGACGGTTTGATCGAGGGCCTGAAGCGCGCGGCCGAGATCACTGAGCACCGCGTGAATGGCCGACCAAATCTCTTCGGCGTCGTGTTCTACCCAACCGGGTTGGGGGAAGTACTGGTTGAATTCTTGATACGCCGAGGTGAGAGGCACTCCGCTGTGGCCGAAGGCAATGGCCCGGACTCCTGTGGTCCCGGCGTCGATGGCGACGACAACGCTCATGAGGGTGTCAGTTCGGGGCAGACTGCGGGCATGAGCATTGATTTCAGTCTGTCACCCGAACTCGAAGCGATCCGAGAGAAGGTCCGAACCTTTATCTCCGAGATTGTTACCCCGACCGAACAGCGCCTTGAAGCCTCAGGAATCGCAGAGACGGATCGGCGCGCGTATGTCGCTGAACTTATTGAGCTACGGCGCCAAGCGCAGGAGTTGGGGCTCTGGCTCCCACACATGCCGGTTGAATGGGGCGGCATGGGCCTGGGTCATGTCCAGCTTGCCATGGTGCAGGCGGAGGCGGCTCGCACGCGGCTTGGCCCGTGGGTACTCAATTGTCAGGCGCCCGATGAAGGCAACATGCATACGTTGTTGCATTGGGGAACCGATGAGCAGAAAGAAAAGTATCTGCGCCCGCTTTGTGAAGGGCGTGTGTGGTCCTGCTTCGCGATGACAGAACCTGAAGTTGCCGGTTCTGATCCCACTCTCATTCGTACACACGCTGAACAAGACGGTGAGGAATGGGTGATCAACGGGCACAAGTGGTTTATCTCGAACGCCCATCGCGCGAGCTTCGCGATTCTCGTTGCGCGAACTGAAGACGATCCTGATCTTCCGCAGGCTGCCAATACGGCATTCATCGTTGATATTCCGTCTGAAGGTTGGACCGAAGTGCGTCAGATCGAAACGATGCACGGCGCGACTGGTCATTCAGAGATTCTGATCGAGGATCTTCGCGTTACTGATTCGCAGATGTTGGGAGGACGGGGACAAGGCCATCGTCTCGGCCAGTATCGCCTTGGCCCGGCGCGCCTTGCCCATTGCATGCGCTGGATCGCTCAAGCCGAGGTCGCTCTCGACATGATGGTGGCGCGTTCCCTCGACCGCTACTCCCACGGCTCGATTCTTGCGGAGAAGCAAGGTATCCAGTGGCTGATCGCCGATTCAGCGATGGAGTTGTATCAGTGCAAACTCATGGTGCTGCACGCTGCATACAAGATCGATCGCGGCGATGACTTCACCGCCGAGGTATCGATGGCGAAGCACTTCGTTGCGAATTCACTCAATCGGATTATCGATCGAGCAATTCAGGTACATGGAGCGCTTGGCTACTCGACTGATACGCCTCTCGCACACATGTATCAGCAAGCTCGCTGGGCGCGATTTGCTGATGGTGCCGATGAAATCCACCAGATGCGAATTGCGCAGCGGACAATTGCCGCCTGGCGTGATCATGGAAGTACTCGCACAGCGACTGGCGATCTTCCGATCTAATCCGAACCCCCGACTTAAGGGGCGGACGCGACAGTTGTCGTTGTCTGTTCTTGATTCAGTGGTTGCGGTTGATCTTCCGTGGGGATGCCGCACGACAGCGCAATTGCTGAAACGCACGCGAGGATTGCGGTTGTGGCGAAAAGTCGACGGATCCTTTTGGTCATAGCTCGGCATCCTCATTCTCGTCAGGAGGTGGCGGGTCAACGAGTGGAAGTTCGACAATGAATCGAGCACCGTGGTCACCGTCACGTCGATCCTCTACCCATACGCGCCCGCCGTGGAGGCGCACGTGTTCGTCGATCAGAGCGAGGCCGAGCCCAACGCCAGTGTCGTTGGAACGATTCCCGCCCTCACTCCCACGAGAGAAACGATCGAACACAATGTCACGTTCATCTTCTGGTACGCCGTTTCCCTGGTCTTCAACACTGATGTGAATTCGGTCTTCGGTGCGCTCGATGGTGACTGATGTAGCGCCACCGGCATAACGAGCTGCATTGTCAAGGAGATTGGCGATCACGCGGCCGAATCTTCGTTTATCAACGCGAACGATGAGATTTTCAGTGTCAATATAGTGGATGACGGGGACACCGCCACCGCCGAGAATGCTCACTGATTGATAGACAAGTTCGACAACGAGAACTTCCTCGAGGTGGAGGGTGATTGCTCCGACATCGAAGCGAGAAATCTCAAGAAGGTCTTCGACGAGTTGTTGTAGGCGATCGATGTCAGCGGTCAACAATTCGAGTGCAGTGCGTGCGCGTTCGGGAAGATCATCTCTGGTGTTTTCAAGCACTTCGATTGAGGCTGCAAGCGTCATAAGTGGTGACCGCAACTCGTGGCTAACTTCAGATGCGAATCGCGCATCTCGTTCAATTCGATCTTCGAGCGCTTGAGCCATTTCGTTGAATGGTCGTGAGATCAGGTCGAGGTCAGGGTCCACTCCTTCTGGGAGTCGAGTATCGAGGCGACCTCCGGCGATTGCTCCGGCTGCCTTTCCCACATCGAGAAGTGGAGCAAAGACCCGACGGCTGGCCCAGTAGCCAATAAGGGCTCCGGCAATAGTGGTGAGCACCGACGCGATGAGCAAGGTCGTGGCGAGGCCATTGAGCGTGTGTTGAAGATCGGCGAGTGGCACGTTTTCGAAATACTGGGCACCGAGATCAGGAACGGGCACTCCGATAATGAGTTGAGTGGAGCCGTTGACTGGCGTTCGCATGCGGGCTGCTTGACCGCCAGCGACCATCACTGTCAGCGACTCGGGGATGGACTGCTGGTCGAATGCAGAACCGTTCGTTGCGTACCATCGGCCGTCGCTTGAAAGCACGGCATTGGCGGCATTGGGGCGGGAGAGCGCATTGAGTGAGCGAGTTACTGCGGTCGGTGTCGTTGCGTAGGGGAGTTCGACCGACAGTCGGTCTGCATTCGCGAATGCCCGGGTGACGGCAGAGTTTTGTCGCTGGTCAATCAGGTTTTGTCGGGTGAGACCGAACGTAATGAAGGCCAATGACGCCGACAGGACGGCGGCGCCGAGGGCAAAGGTGACAGTGAGCCTGGTCCTGAGGCCGAATCGACGACGCACCGGAGCGATGATGCGTGCCCGACGGCGGCGCCTAGTTCGGGTTGTAATCGGTTTGGTCACTGCTGCAGTTTGTAGCCGAGGCCGCGGATCGTCATGACGTGACGCGGGTTTGCCGGATCGACTTCGACCTTCATACGAAGGCGGCGAACATGGACATCGACCAGCCTTCCATCGCCGAAGTAGCCGTATCCCCAAATTCTTTCGAGGAGAACCTCGCGACTAAACACGCGACCGGGGGCCGATGCGAGTTCGACAAGTAAACGGAATTCGGTTTTCGTCAGGTGGACCTCTGCGTTATCGCGAAGCACGATTCCTTCGTCGGGAATAATTTCAAGGTCACCGAATCGGAGGTGTGTCGGTGCGAGATCGATCGTGCGCGCCCGTCGAAGCAGAGCACGAATACGGGCAGAGAGTTCCTTGGGGGCGAACGGCTTCGTGAGGTAATCGTCGGCACCAGCCTCGAGTCCTGCAACAACGTCGTGAGTGTCGGCGCGCGCCGTCACCATGACGATGGGCACGTCGCTGACGCGTCGAATCGAGCGACAGACGTCGAAGCCATCGATGCCGGGCAACATGATGTCGATAAGTACGACATCGCTGGGTTGGCGCGTAAACGCCTGAAGCGCGTCTTCTCCCGTATCGGCCTCTTCGACCTCCCATCCTTCGTCCTCGAGGGCGAGGCGAACGGCAGTGCGGATTCGTTCGTCGTCTTCGACGGTAAGGATGCGGGTTCCCATATGTCTTCTATTGTCACCGAAAGCAGACCGCTGCGTCAGATTTCGGGCTTGCGGCGGTTTCCGATGCTTACGCGTTGGCAGCGTCGGCGTCGATCAAGAGCGTTCTCAGCCCGTCGAAGAGCGCAGGCGGGGCGGCAAGACAGAAGTCGAATTCGGGGGCACCGCCGGAGAGATTTCCAACGATTGCTCCAGCTTCGGTGGCAACAAGTGCTCCTGCAGCATGATCCCAAGGTTGCAGGCCGCGTTCGTAATAGGCATCAACCCGCCCGCATGCAACCGAACATAGGTCGACTGAGGCTGCGCCCATCCGACGGATATCGCGCACATTGGCGATGAGGCGACCAAGGACGGCGGCCTGTCGACGCCTCCGGTCTGGTTCATAGGAGAATCCGGTTGCGATCAGTGCTCGGGAAAGTTCGGTTTCGCCTGAAGCCTGGATCGGTTGGCCATTGCGAAAGGAACCACCGCCGCGGAGTGCGGTGAATACGTCTCTGTGGAGAGGATCATGAACAACGCCGGCGGCAACAGCTCCATCGATTTCAGCTGCAATCGAGACCGCGAAGCCGGCGTGACCATAGAGGTAGTTGGTTGTGCCGTCGATCGGATCGACGATCCACCGCACGCCGGTGGATCCAGGTCGGTCAGTTCCTTCTTCGCCGAGAATGGCATCGTCGGGACGAGCTTTCGTGAGGAGTCCGAGGATCAACGCCTCTGAAGCTCGATCCATTTCGGTCACCATGTCGGTGCCAGTGGTCTTGGTGTCGACAGTCGTGCGAGCGCGTGAGAGTCCTTCGACGATGAGCGCAGCAGCTTCGGCAGCTATCGACGTTGCGAGTTCAAGAAGCGTTGCTGGTTCGAGTGGTGTCATCGAACACGGGGGACATTGCGGTTCGCTGCGGTGGATTTTGCCGCTGCGATGGCTGCTTCTTCGCGTGCCCGAATGGTGTTCCATTCGCCCATGGCTCGAAGCGTAAGGATCACAACGACTGCAGTTCCGAGGGCAGCAACGATCGCACCGATAAGAGCGCCGAGCCCCGCCCACACCGATGAGTCGCCGGTGACCTGAAGATCAACGAACGCATAGCCAATGAACCCACCTGCTGTGCCTCCGATGAGGATCGCAATGAACGCGAGCAATCGGGCACCGACTGATGGGAGCGCTGACGGCGTAGGTGTGACGGGGGCAGTGGAGGGCATTTCTGCCATCGTACGGGCCGCTGGCCCTGGCCCGCGCACCCGGTAAGGGTCGGTGGCTCCTACAGTTGGCGACGTGAAGCCCCTTGTGATCTTGCCCACCTATAACGAGGCAGAGAACATCGTTGAGGTTCTTGAGCGTATTGCGATGGCGTTGCCGGAAGTAGAAGTTCTCGTGGTCGACGATGGCAGCCCCGATGGGACCGCGGACCTAGCCGAAGCATGGGGAGCAGAACACGGTGGTCGGGTGTCTTTGCTGCGCCGTGGGGCGAAGGCCGGTTTGGGCTCGGCGTATCGGGCCGGTTTCGCATACGGCCTAGCGAATGGCTACGACGCATTGATCGAAATGGACTCGGATCTTCAGCACGATCCCGCAGCGCTTCCTTCGTTGGTGAATGCTGTCGAGTCCGGTGCCGATCTTGCCATCGGTTCGCGCTACGTGCCTGGCGGTCATATTCCTGATTGGCCGCGGCATCGTGAATGGTTATCTCGCGGCGGCAATCGCTACGCCGCAGTTGTGCTCAGGCTTCAGGTTCGCGACGCCACGGCCGGCTTCCGCTGTTATGCCGCTCCGATGCTGTCGCGTATTCCTCTCGACCTCGTGATAGCCGACGGCTACGGGTTTCAAATCGAAATGGCGTACAACATTGCGCGTCGAGGCGGCCGCATCGTTGAAGTGCCGATCACGTTCAGTGACCGCGAGCGCGGGACATCGAAGATGTCTTCACGGATTGTGGTCGAGGCGTTGATTCTCGTTACGTGGTGGGCGGTCCGTGATCGCATTCTTCGTCGTCCGCTGCCGGCTGACGCTTCGTAACTATGAGGGACTGGCTTGTCGGCGGCGCAGTGATCGAAGGCCCGTCGGGGCTTTTGTTGGTGCGGAATCGTCGTCGTGACGGCAGCTTTGATTGGAGCCCGCCCGGGGGAGTGATTGATGCCGGTGAAACCGTCCTCGAGGGAATCGGTCGAGAAGTTGTTGAAGAAACTGGTCTCGTCGTGACCAAGTGGGCGAGGAAGCTCTACGAAATTGAAGCGTCGGCCCCCGATATGGGCTGGAAACTTCGTGTTGAAGCGTGGCTGGCTGAATCTTGGGAAGGCGAACTTCGTTTCGATGACCCCGACGGAATTGTCGAAACCGCGGCCTGGGTCGATGCAGATCAATGCGGAGTGCATCTCGGCGACGGCGCTCCTTGGGTTGCCGAACCAGTACTTGAGTGGCTGCTGCATCGCTGGGTCGATCCTCGTTCGTTCGCTTATCACATCGAAGGATCAGATCGTTCTTCACTATCGGTCACGCGCGTGTGAGCGAAGCACCGCGACTCGCGAGCATCATCCATGTCGACATGGATGCATTCTTTGTTTCCGTTGAATTACTTGATCAGCCTGAGTTGCGAGGAAAGCCTGTTGTCGTTGGAGGCGACGGAGAGCGAGGCGTCGTCGCCGCCGCTTCTTACGAGGCTCGGTCTTTTGGCGTTTATTCCGCGATGTCGTCGGTGCAGGCTCGCAGGCTCTGTCCGCACGCAATCTTTCTTCGCGGTCGATACGAGCGTTATTCCGAAGTAAGCGCAAACGTGATGGCCATCTTTCGCGATGTCACTCCACTCGTTGAACCGCTCTCGTTGGATGAAGCTTTTCTTGATGTCTCGGGAGCATTGCGATTACTCGGCGAAGCCCCAGTGATCGCAGGCGCTCTTCGTCAGCGTGTGCTCGACGAACAAGGGCTCACATGTTCGGTGGGGGTTGCAAGTACCAAGTTCGTCGCCAAGCTCGCGACCGGAGCAGCGAAACCGAAGGCATCGGAGAAGGGTCCGCAGTTCGGAAGCGGCGTTTTCGTTGTTCAACCAGAGGAGACGTTGGGATTCCTACGGCCACTTCCGGTTGAGTCGCTTTGGGGTGTCGGACCAGCGACTCTCGCAAAGTTGCACCGAATCGGTGTCTTAACGATTGCCGATCTTGCCGACCTTCCTGAAGAGAACGTCGTGGCTGTTCTTGGCCGTTCGCAAGGTCGACATCTCCATTCCTTGTCGAACGGTCACGATGAACGATCGGTAGAACCCGATCGGGCGATGAAATCAATTGGTCACGAAGAGACGTTCGCTCATGATCATCACCTTCGTTCAACCTTGGATCGTGAATTAGTGCAGTTCGCCGATGCAGTCGCGTCTCGACTTCGGGCGCAGGGTTTGGTGGCGCGCACGATTCAGTTGAAGGTTCGGTTTGGTGATTTCACGACGATCACACGGTCAACAACATTGGCCGTGTCTGTTGATGATTCTCATTCGCTGCTCGAATCGGGTCGTCAGTTACTTGAACTTGTCGACCCCGCTCAAGGTGTACGTCTCCTTGGGCTCTCGGTGAGTGGTCTCAGTTCTGATTCATCGAAACAACTCACATTTGACGAGGCAACGTCTGGGCCTGGTTGGCAAGAGGCGGATCGAATGATCGATGAGATTCGTGCCCGATTTGGTGACGATGCCATTGGCCCAGCTATCTCCGCGGGTCCCGATGGCCTGCGGCTCAAGCGAAGGGGAAACCAGCAATGGGGCCCTGACGCGGAGATGAGATAGGTCACGGGCGGCCTTGATCATGCCTGCCGTTGTGAAACGAGGTCTTCCGTGGGAGACTGACAACTCGTAGTAGCTACAAGGAGCAAGTCCAGTGCCGCTTTCCGAGGACGAACAACGCATCCTCAGTGAGATTGAGCAGCAGCTCTATCAGACCGATCCTGGTCTCGCTCGAGATATCGCTGACACGACGGTTTATACCGCGGCCTCTCGCGGAATGAAGTGGTCGGCCCTTGCTTTCTTTGTCGGCTTGGTTGTTCTTGTTCTCACATTGGGCATTGGTGAAATCCCTGTGGTCTCCTTTGGTGGATTCCTCATCATGTTGGTTTCGGCGTTGGCGTTCGAGCGCAATGGCCGCCGTCTCGGCAAAGCCGGTATGCAGCAGATGACGCAATCGGTCAAGGCAACAGGCTTCCGTGACGCACTTGGTAACACCCGTTCGCGTCTGAAAGATCGCCTTCAGCGCGAGGACGAGGACTGATCCTGTCTGGTCCGGTAGCACTCGCTGTCGATATAGGCGGAACCAAGATTGACGTAGGCATTGTCGATCGCGACGGGGTAATTCTTGCCCGTAAGCGTGCAGTTACGCCGGCTCACGGATCCGGCGATGACATGTTTGGTGTCATTGTTGAACTCAGTCGACAGGTGATCAGCGAATCGTCGATGGCTCCGATGGTGTGTGGTGTCGGCACCGGTGGCCCGATGACTAGTGGGGGTCTGGAAGTTTCCCCCGTGAATATTCCTGCGTGGCGCGCGTTTCCGCTCCTCGCTCGACTTTCCGCTTCAATGGCGCTCCCGACGTTCGTTGACAACGACGCGAAGGCACTTGCGTTGGCCGAGGGCTGGTTGGGGGCGGCGCAAGGTGTCGATAATTATCTCGCGATGGTTGTCTCGACTGGCGTGGGCGGGGGAATTGTTCTCGACGGTCGACTGCTTGATGGCGCCGACGGCAACGCTGGCCACATCGGCCACATATGTGTTGAACCGGAAGGCCGGGCGTGTGCGTGTGGGGCACGCGGTTGTCTTGAGGCAGAAGCATCAGGAACGGCGATTGCTGCGATGACCGGTCTTCCTGCGGCGGAAGCTTCAGTAGATGTCGTCGAGCGCACAGGCCGGCTTGTCGGACGCGCGGTAGCAACGGTTGCAAACTTGCTCGATCTGCGACTCGCAGTCGTTGCTGGTTCGGTCGCACTTGGTTTTGGCGATCCGTTCTTTGCCGCGGCGAATGATGAGATCGAACTGCGCGCGCAACTTGATTTTTCAAGGGGCTGCGAACTTCGTCGTGGAGGTCTCGGTGCTGATGGTCCGCTCATAGGTGCGGCAGCCGTCGGCTGGCGCGGACTCGATCAGTAGGATCATCTCGTGGCCGATCAACCTTCTCCGCGCTGGATGCTCGCTGGAACAGTTGCAATTCTTCGTCACCCATCGCTGTGGACGACAGCGCTGCGACAACTAGTTCGGTTAGCGCCAAGCGGTTGGTGGAAGCGTGCACCGTTTCTTCCGCTACCCGACGCGGCCTATCTGAAGTTCCGATTGGTGACGGCATATGGCGGGTCGGGTGGCGATCCACGCGCCGAGGATCTCATTACCTATCTGCATTGGTGTCGGGCCTGGCCCGAAGTCACCTCAAAATCGCAGTGATCAATTACGACAGGTATTGATCGCCCGAAGCGCGCACGGTGATGTCGCTGATCGACACGCCCCATGGTTGATCAATCACGTAGATGATTTGTTCTGCGAGTTCTTCGGGCGAGATCGCCCAGTAGCGAATGTTCTCGGGATCAGTGAGGCCCTCGGATTCACCCGGCGTCATGAACTTCGCTGCGTTCTCGCGGAACGAGTCCATGTTCTGTCCGAGTATTCCGATCATTGCGTCACCGTTGATGATTGACGCCCCGAGGTTTGTGCCGATGACGCCAGTTGGTTTGACCGTGGTGACCTTGATCCGGCCCTGTGATTCGATCCGCAGAGACTCCGACAGAACATTGACAGCCGCTTTTGTGGCCGTATAGATGGCGGAACCAGCGACCGGAACATTTCCGTAGATCGACGAAATGTTCACGACCTGACCACGACCTTGCTCGATCATCTGATCGTGAACCGCTGAGATGCCGTTAACGACACCTTTGAAGTTGATGTCGATACACCGACTCCAAGCATCGGCAGCGACGACATGATCGGCCCAAAACGCGAGGGGCATGGTTCCAGCATTATTGACAAGCACGTCGATAGATCCGAAGTGCTCGATGCATGCGCGAGCCATCGCCATTGTTTGGGCGGGGTCAGTGACATCGACCGTGCATGCGTGCACAGAACGACCTTGAGTTTGGAGTTCGGCAGCGAGTGACGCCACGCCATCGGCATCAATGTCGGCGGCAAGCACCTTGGCGCCACGTTCCGACGCGATCTTGGTGACGAGCCGACCGAAGCCACTTGCCGCTCCCGTCACGATGATCGATCGTCCTGTGAGGTATCCATTGCCAGTAACAGTCATGACGGTGACCGTATCGCTGGTCGGTAGCCTGCGCGTGTGGCTCGTTGGGATGTTGTGAGAGCAAAGGGAGATGCACGTGGCTTTCATAGCCATGGCATTCCTGATGGCGCACAGCGTTCGGTGCGTGTGCTCGATGTGAAGAGTTCGGCGCTCGCCCTCGGTTCGGCACAAGCGATCGAAGATGTTGACCTTGAAGTAGCGAAGCGACTCGGCGTCGATGTGTTCAATCGCCAGAGCGGGGGAGGAGCAGTGCTGCTCGATCCCGGAGCACAACTCTGGATCGATGTCGTAATTGGCCGCTCTGATCCGCTGTGGCAGGACGATGTCAGCTTGGCGTCGCAATGGCTCGGCGATGTGTGGGTCGCAGCGCTTCGATCAGTCGGTGTCGAAGGTGTCGTGCACCGGGGAACAATGGTGACGAACGCGCTGTCGTCCGTTGTGTGTTTTGCTGGTCTTGCTGCTGGTGAAGTGACAGCGGATGGTGCGAAGGTCGTTGGCATTTCACAACGGCGGACACGTGCGGGCGCTCGCTTTCAATGCTCGGTGCCGTTGCATTGGGATGCGACGCGTCATGCCGACCTGCTGGCTCCGGGTATTGCAAAGAGTGGCGGATCAATCGCCGACGTTCCTGTCGTCGCTGTACCGCTCGGCGATCCTGCGTTTGATCTCCGCGACGCGTTTCTCGACGTTCTTCCGTAACCGTCCGCAGGAATTTTTAGCGAGCCGGTCGAATTCTTCGAGCTCATTGCCGCGCTTGGGCCCGGCTTGTCTCCGCTGCGGCCACATCCGACGGCGACCTTGTGTGCCGAACCCAAATCCGGATACGGGCGACCGCCAATCCTCAATGCGGCGGACCTGAGCCTGCAATGGGCCTCACCGCGGGCGAACTCGATTTTCGAACAGCACGCCTAAATCGGCAGCGGCGACCCGGCATGGGACGACGCCCGTTTCTTTGACCTCCAGTTCAGCCGAATACGTGGCAGTCACCACTCCCTGGTCCTGTCGGCGTCAAGTGCCGAAGGTGGCACCGTTGACGAGCAAGGCGACCACCGCGGTCGCAGCGGTGAGAAGGGTGAGCGACCACGCCGCTCGTTCGTGCCCGGTCAACGAGCTCGCCACAACAGCGACGAGTGCAGAACTACCGATCACCAGGAGCACCACGGTGCCCGCTGCGGGGCGGCCGGGAGGTCCAAGGCCGACCAGGAACAGAGCAGCACCGAGCAGACCGACGCCCACGAGAAGACTGCCTCGGTAGGACATCCGCTGCGGTAGGCCGTGTACACCCATGCGGAGGTCGGCATCACGGTCGGCGAGTCCGTTCACAAAGTGGGCCCCGGCTCCCATCAGAGCGGCGGCTGTCGTCGCCCACATCGGTGGCCACAGGTGGCCGGGTAGGCCGAGGGTCACGAACGCGGGCAGTAGCCCGAAGGCGAGCAGGTAGCAGCCAACACTCAACGGGGTCCGCTTGAGGCCGAGGTTGTACCCCCACGCTGCGAGCACGGCCACGAGGTGGGCCGTCGCCGCCCGCCACCCGGAAAGTAGGGAGAGAGGGACCGTGAGGACCAGCGCAGTGATGGCGGCTCGCTCAACCGTCACCGCTGCCACCGCTCCGGTCACGATCGGCTTGTCGAGGCGACCTGCCTGCCGGTCGCGCTCGCGGTCGATCCAGTCGTTACTCCAACCCACCGAGACCTGGCCGACGAGTACGGCTGCGACGACTGCGACTGTGCCGAGCCCCCGGCCGGCGACGATGGCGAGGGCCCCGGTGATGGCGGTGACGGCGACGGTGGGCTGGAAGTGGCACGCTCGCAGCAGACCCCGCACCCACAAGAGTCTTCCACGACGTCAGTTCGGCTGCACCGACGATGTCGAGCTTCATTCGCGCAAGCGCAGAACAGTGCAGGTGCTGGGTCCAACCGGGTGAATCCCGAACACGAGTGATGGGGGCGTGGGAGTTCGGCGGCTTAAGAAGCCACAAACGGCGAGCCGGATTCCCGATCCCGATTTGCCGAGCACACGCCTCATTCCAGGTCATGGATCGCCCGTTTCCAGATTCGGGTTCGGCACTCAAGGTCCCCGTCTGATTTTGGCCGCTTGCCAGTCGGCATTCGGCGAGGGAGGTCTTGGATGTAGGCCGCGTGTCGCCGCAAAGGGAATCCGAGAGCGCGCAGCCAAGGCGTATTTGGGTCCCGAGGGCTCTCGAAACGCATTTCGAGAGTGGTTCAAACGCCGTTTTGAGAGTGTCAGAGTGCGAAGGGGATCCTGAACCCATCGAGGTCTCCGCCTTGGAAAGACTTAGCCAGTGAAGCTCGACGCCATCAGTGAGTCGCAAGGATCATCGAATCGCCAGCCGACCTGTGTGTACGCGCCGCTCGCAGCTTGCGACAACGTGACAAACACGGCTCCGCTCGGAGAGTGGACGATGTCGATCCTTCCGAGCGGAGTTTTCGCTCCGGACGGAGTCCTGTCGTAGTTCCCGCCGAGTTCGTAGGGGGCAGTCGCGAACGTGCGGGTGGTCCCGTCGAGAGTCACGGTCAACTCGACGGCTGTACCCGAGAGGACCGCGTCGATCGTTGCTCCCGTTTCGGTGAAGGGTCGCACGTCGCCGGATATTCCCGGTGGTGTCTGGTTGATCGGATCGGAGCTGAGTCGATGGCTGTAGGCGTGGTAGGGGCCTGAACAGCTGGAATCGTTCTGGTCGGGCATGGTTGGGGGAGTGAACGGCGCGACCTGGATCGACGCGATCGCAGACGGATTTCCATCGGGGACAACTCCGACTCCGAGGTGGCACGAGTCCGGTGCGGAACAGTCGAACGATCCATCTGCGGTGGAGATGGTGGAGCGAACCATCGTCGCTGTGGAGATTGAACCGTCGGACCTCGCCGTGAAATATCCGAGCGTGCTCATGTCACAACCGCTCGAGGTGACCGAAGCATGGTGGCACTGGATGATGGCGACGTAGGCGGATGCCGGGTATCCCGAGCCGGTCACCGAGATGGTCTGACGGTCGATCAGCCCGGTCGACGGCGAGGCCACGATTGCTGCACCCCCGGCTGCGGGCGAAATCGGATCCGCTCTGACCAGATCACCGACCATCGACATCGCACCCGTAGCGACGACGATCCCTTAACGCCCGTTGCGTCGCCCGTTTGAATATTGCCTCTCCCCGGAAATAGCCACTCCCTGCCAGGCCATAGCGTACGGCGCCGTCCGTGAGTCAGCCCCGCACAAGTCGGCAACCCCCGACGCCCGCGTCGTTCGGGAAAAGGATCCCGTCGGTATTGGATCGCAGCGCGCCGCGTTACGGAAGCGCCGCAAGATTCCTGTGACGGCCAATCCACTCTCACAATGGCTCAAAACACTCATTTGCGCCTCTGGCGACACAATTCGCAGCCCAAACCACCAGATCCAGAGGAGAAATGGGGCTTTGGGGTGGTCAGGGGAGGGATGTACTTGCGTAGTGGGGAAAAATGGGGCAAGATTGCAACCCGTAGGGGCTCCGTGGGGAGCCGGTGGAGAGGATTGCAGGCATGTTCGTTGGGACGTTCGAGCATTCGCTCGATGACAAGGGCCGAGTGGTCCTTCCCGCGACCTTCCGCGCCCAGTTGGTCGAAAAGGGCTTTATTTCTCAGCTCGATCGCTGTCTTGGCCTCTGGACCGAAGCGGGATTCGGCGAAATGGCGAACCGTCTTCAGGACAAAGTCCGCTCGGGCGAAACCAGCCAGGAATCGCTCCGTGCCTTCGCCGCCAACGCCCACGAGGTCCGACCCGATTCCCAAGGCCGCATCACTATCCCCCAGCGTTTGCGCGAGTTCGCCTCGCTCGACAAAGAGGCCGTTGTCATCGGTGCCTTTGGCCGCATCGAGATCTGGAACGCCGGCCGCTGGAACGACCAAGCCTCACTCGCCGACGACAGCCTCACCCAAGCCGTTACGTCATTGGGGCTCTAGTCCGTGTCATGTCCCCCCTCTCCCTGTCCCTGACCCAGAAACGAAAGGACCACCTCTGCGACCGAGCCGGTCGCCCGATTTTCAGCAGTCTCTCGGAATACACGATGGAAGGCCCCTACTCCGCCCGCTTCCCATCGAGCCCGACCGGGGAGAAATCCCGGCGGGCGACCGTGTTCCGAGGGACTGCTGAGGACCGGCCCCGGCTTTGCCGGCTGGCTCCGCAGCGAGAGGTTTCCGATATGGCCGAGAACCACGATGAGTTCGACCACCGACCGGTGATGCTCGAGGAGATCGTGGCGGCCTTCGATTCGGTCCCTGCAGGTTGGGTCATTGACGCCACGCTTGGCGGTGCTGGGCATTCGGCAGCGATTCTCGATGCGTATCCGCACATTTGCGTTCTCGGCATCGACCAGGACGTCGACGCCCTTGTTGTGGCTCGTGATCGTCTGGCTCGCTTCGGTGAGCGAGCTCGCACCGTGCAGGCCCGATTCGATTCGTTCTCGGCGATTGTTCGCTCGGAACTCCCTGATCAACCAATTGTTGGTGCGCTCTTTGATCTCGGCGTGAGTTCTCCGCAGTTCGATCGCGCTGAGCGTGGCTTTAGTTATCGATTCGATGCTGCTCTCGACATGCGAATGAACGCCTCGCAGTCGTTGAGCGCAATGACGGTCGTCAATGAGTACGACGAAAAGCAACTTGCTCGGGTTCTTCGCGACTTCGGCGATGAACGATTTGCCGGTCGAATTGCTCGCTCGATCATCGCTGCGCGTCCGGTTGAGACCACGACGCAACTCGCGGAAATCACTCGTGACGCGATTCCGGCACCGGCGCGGCGAACAGGTGGGCATCCAGCAAAGCGCACGTTCCAGGCCATTCGCATTGAAGTCAACAATGAACTGGCGATTCTTCCGGTCGCGGTGGAAGCTGCAATCGACTCGCTGAGCACCGGCGGCCGGCTGGTCGTGCTGTCCTACCACTCAGGTGAGGATCGCATTGTTAAGAAGGTCATGCGCGACGCGGAATCTGGTGGATGCGCCTGTCCGCCAAACCTTCCCTGCGTTTGCGGGGCCCTCTCGAAAGTTCGCCTTATTCGTCGTGGCGGAACAACGCCGAGCGCCTCTGAATGCAGCGCGAATCCTCGTGCTGAAAGCGCTCGCCTCCGGTTAGCGGAACGATCATGACCAGCGCTCGAGTAGCCGCAGAAGGACGCCGATCGGCTGCGCTTCGTGAATCGCAGATAGCGCCTCGTGAGAGCATTCGATCGCGGCTGCGACTTGTTGATCGCACCGCACCTGAACGTCGCCGCATTGGACTGATCGCCGCTGTCGGTGGCGTTGTGGTCGTGCTCTTTGCTATTGCTGCCGCTCAGACGCTCATCATCTCCGAGCAGGCGTATATCGATCGAGTGACTACGCGAATCGGTGAAGCAGAAACAAGGGCGGAACTTCTTCGGGTTGAACTCGCGCAATTGCAGAGTCCTCAAAATGTCACAGCGTTAGCCACGACCAAGCTTGGAATGATTCCGGCGCCAACTCCGGTCTATCTCCAGCCCAAGGGAACTGACGACGCGCGCGCAGGCGAAATGCCACCCGCTCCGACGCCGACAACAGTTCCGAAGGCGAAGACCTCACCGTCCATGGTGGCGAAAGCGACAACTCCGACCACCGCTGCATCAACGGCTGCGAAGCGATGAATCCACCCCCTGGTCCCGAGTCGCCTTCGGTCGATCATCCGCCGAAGAACGCACCTTGGAACTCGGCTGATTACTTGCCGCGTGGCCGTCGTCGAGTAGCGGCACCAACTCGTCCCGCTCGTCATTCGACTGGACGCGGAACAACGGCGCCACGAACCTCTCCGGAACGGAGTGCTCAAAACCGGACAACCGCATCGCGAACAAGCCGAGGGCGAATTTCGTCTCGTCCCCTAGAGCGTGTTGAGGTCTGCCGTTCAGTGCAGCGTTCAGCAACACCCTCGATGCAACCTTCGAGATATGGGTCGATGACGCCTTCAGAAATCGCGCAATCGTGGATTGCCTCGATCATTGCCTCGATCTTCTCCTCGGTCCGAGGCATTTTTGATCCAGCAAGTTCTGGAAAAGGGTCGAAGCCCACGATGGTGAAGACGTCGGTGGGTAATCAGCGTCGACGCTCGTTGTTTGTCCTCGTGTTCATTGTTTTGCTCTTCGCAATCATTTTGGCTCAGGTCATCAATCTCCAAGTCTTCGACCGAGATCGTTACGTTGTCTACGGTGCTAGCCAGCGCACAAATACGCAGGTGTTGGCCGCTGACCGTGGAGCGATCCTCGATCGCAATGGAGCTGAACTCGTTATTTCGCGACCGGGTCGCTCAATCTTTGTCGATCCAAAACTTGTGACTGACGCGTCGAGCGAGGCGGCGATACTCGCCCCGATTTTGGGTCTCGATCCGCTTCTGGTCGAGTCGAAGATGAATGGCAAAGGAAGATTTTCCTACCTGGCTCGCCGCGTGACTTCTGATGTCGCTGATCAAGTCGAGGCACTCGGACTCGCTGGGGTTGCGTTCCTTGACGAGAGTGAGCGCTTCGCCCCAGCGGGTGACTCAGCGCGTTCGTTGCTTGGCGGCGTTGATGTCGACAACGTTGGGATTTCGGGTCTCGAATCTCAGTACGGAGACGCGCTTACGGGCACGCCGGGGAGCCTCTCGCTGGAGCGGAGTCCATCGGGGAGAACCATCGCAGTTGGTGATTACTCGATGACACCTGCTCAAAAGGGCGATGATCTCAAACTCACGATTGATCAATCGATCCAATACGAAGCAGAGCGTTTATTGGGCGATCAGGTGAAAGCCTCGGGCGCCAAGGGCGGTGTGGCCATTGTGAGCAAGCCGGGAACCGGCGAGGTCCTTGCTATCGCCAACATGGTGCTCGACCCGGAAACCGGACTTGTACGTGTGAGTTCGAACAACACTGCGCTCACGACTCAGTACGAGCCCGGTTCGGTAATGAAAATGGTGACGATCTCTGGTGCACTCGAAGCGGGTCAGATAAGTCCGTCAACCCAGTTCAATCTTCCTCCGACACTCAAGATCTTTGATGCCCAGTTCGGCGAGGCGGAGGGTCGCGGCACCGTCACGTGGGATACCACTCAGATCATGACGCACTCGTCAAATATCGGCACTATAAAAATTGCTCAGGGCCTCGGAAAAGACGCGCTCTATGCCACTCAGAAAGCATTTGGCCTCGGAGTCAAAACCTCGCTCGGCTTTCCAAACGAGGCACCGGGGTCGGTTCTCGCTCCGTCGAAATATTCGGGCACGTCCCTTCCATCCATTGCCATTGGACAGGGCATCTCGGTGACGCCGATGCAGATGCTCTTCTCCTACAACACGATCGCGAATCAGGGCATGTATGTCGCTCCGAAACTGGTTGACTCCACTATCGATGCACAAGGCGTTGAACATCCCACTGCTGCTGGCGAATCCCATCGTGCCGTGAGCGTGGCGACCGCAGACAAAGTTAATTTGATGTTGCGTAACGTCGTCAATGAAGGAACCGGACACCGCGCTGCTATCAATGGGTATTCGGTGGCGGGAAAAACCGGCACTTCTCGCAAACCTCAACCGGGTGGCGGCTATGCCGACAAATTCGGAATCACGCGTTACCAATCGACGTTCCTGGGCTTTGTCCCCGCTCAGCAACCTGCTCTCTCTGTCTACGTGATGATTGATGAACCTGGCGGCGATTACACCGGGGGCGCAACGGCAGCCCCGGTCTTTTCCAAACTTGGATCCTTCGCACTCAATCGTCTTGGCATCGCTCCGGCTGCGACTGATCTCGCACTCGGCGGCGTACCTATTTCCTCAGTACTCGGGCTTCCGAGTTCCTCAATGCAAGTCACTGTCACCGACGGCGATCGAGTTCGTGCGCTGACCGCGGGTTCTCCAGCAGCTCTTGCGTTATCTGTGCCAACAACTATGCCTCCTGCGACGACGACCACGACGTCGGCGGCTCGCAAGACCGCATCGGTGAGGTGACACGTGCGACTGGCGACGATCGTTGCCGAACTGGGTGAGGTGGACCTCGTCAGAGCTGGCGATGCTGTTGCCTTCGAAGATCTCGAAATTACTGACGTGACGTTTGATTCGCGACTCATCTCCAAGGGCTCACTTTTTTGCTGTGTTCCTGGGGCAAAAAACGATGGACATCTGCACGCTCGTGAGGCGGTCGAAGCCGGAGCAAGTGCTGTTCTCGTTGATCATCGGGTCGATGTCAGCGCAACGCAGCTCGTAGTGCGTGACGTTCGAGAGGCAATGGCCACAGCGGCGGCCGCTTGTTTTGGCCATCCGGCCGACGATCTCCTTGTGATCGGCGTGACGGGTACGAACGGGAAGACCACAACAACGTGGATGCTCCAGAATATTTTTACTGCGGCACGTCGCCGCGTCGAAGTGCTTGGGACGTTGTCGGGTGCGCGTACGACTCCCGAATCTCCGGATTTGCAACGCCAACTCGCGCAGTGGCGCGATGAAGGAGTTGATGTAGTGGCGATGGAAGTTTCATCGCATGCGATCGACCAGCATCGTGTCGATGCAATGAAGTTTCGCGTCGCTGTCTTTACGAATCTGAGTCGTGATCATCTCGACTATCACGGTTCGATTGAGCAGTATTTCGAAACAAAGGCTCGCCTCTTCGATGAGTCACGTTGCGACCGTGCCGTCGTCAACCTTGACAGCCCATATGGGCGACTTCTTGCTGACACGTCGACAGTCCCCACCGATGGATATTCAATCGATGAGGTCGAGGATCTTGAACTGTCCGTTGACGGTTCGACGTTTCGCTGGGCGGGCCACACTGTTTCGCTTGCTCTTGGCGGCGCATTCAACGTGAGTAATGCACTGGCAGCGGCGCATGCGGCGCGAGCTGTGGGTATCGACGATGTCACGATCGCCCAAGGTTTGTCGCTGCCACTGGTCGTCGACGGACGGTTCCAGCGTGTCGACGCGGGCCAACCCTTTGCCATCGTGGTGGATTACGCGCATACGCCTGACGGGCTTGAGCAACTGCTTGCAGCCGCTAGTGATCTTGTAGACGGGCGAGTCATCGTTGTTTTTGGTTGTGGCGGAGATCGCGATCGCTCGAAACGACCTCTGATGGGCGAGACTGCCGTCGCGAACGCCGACGTGGTGATCATTACCGCCGACAACTCTCGGACAGAAACAACTGCGGAAATCATTGCATCGATCGTTGAAGGTGCAGAGCGAGTCTTGCGTCCCCGTGCTGCGGTCGTGAGTGTTGAGCCAGATCGTCGAGCCGCGATTTCGTTGGCTCTGCACGCCGCAACGGTAAATGACATCGTGCTCATTGCCGGCAAAGGACACGAAACAGTTCAGATCATCGGAGACGTCAGCTCAGAGTTCGACGATCGCGTCGTGGCAGCCGAACAGTGGAAGAAGCTTGAGGAACATCGGTGATTCGTCTTCTTATTGCCGCCGCGATTTCCTTGGGGTTGTCGTTATTCGGCACTCGGTTTCTTATTTCATGGCTTGAACACCGCCGTATCGGCCAACCGATTCGTGAAGATGGTCCTCAGGGTCACATCACCAAAGCCGGGACTCCGACGATGGGCGGGCTCGCATTTGTAGCGGCCGCAGCGGTGGGTTGGTTCGTAAGCGATCTCAACGGAGCAGTTTTTACGCGGCGTGGGTTGTTGTGCATGGCGGCGATCGTTGGAGCGGGAGCCGTTGGTCTACTTGATGATTCCATCAAAGTGTTTCGGGAGCGAAACCTCGGGTTATCAAAACGAGCAAAGTCGGTTGGGTTGCTTTTCGTCGCCACTGCATTCGCTTTGTCGATGCTCGCCTTTACGAATGTCACGACGACGCTTTCATTTTCGCGTTTCGACTTTCCTGGAGTTGACATCGGAAGAGTCGGATGGGTCATTTTCGCCGTCGTCATCTTCTATGCGACAACGAACGCGGTGAACCTCACCGATGGACTCGATGGATTGGCAGCAGGAGCATCGATCTTTGGCTTTGCCGCCTATACGGTGATTGCGTTCTGGGGCTTCCGTCACAACTCGATCTATGGGGATCAGAGTTTCCTCGATACAGCAGTGGTGTCGGCCTCGATGATGGCTGCGGTGGCAGGATTTCTTTGGTGGAACGCTGCTCCAGCACGAATCTTCATGGGCGATACAGGGGCCCTTGCGATTGGTGCCGGATTTGCTTCGCTCGCTCTCAGTACGAACACGGTCCTGCTCCTGCCAATTGTGGGTGGATTGTTTGTCATGGAGACCGTCTCGGTGATGCTCCAAGTGGGCAGCTTCAGGATGTTCGGCCGCAGGATCTTCCGGATGGCGCCACTCCATCACCATTTTGAATTAATGGGCTGGCCTGAAACCACCGTGATTATTCGACTGTGGATCGTTGCGGGCTTGTTCGCCGCGTTGGCGCTTGGTCTGTACTACGCAGACTTCGTGCGACTCCCGGGAGTGATCGACTGATGGAGTCCCCGACGCGTGGTCCATTGACGTCGGCCCTCGTTTTTGGATTCGGGATTACCGGTCGTGCGGTCGCCGAGGCGCTGACCGCGCATGGTGTCGCCGTCGTCGCTGTCGATGAGCATCCCACCGACGCGATTCGCGCTGAGGCAGCATCAATGGGAGTGGAAATTTTCGAATCGCCTTCCTCACAGGTCCTCACGCGCCTTGTCTCAGGGTGCGATCTTGTAATTCCTAGTCCGGGGATTCCAGAAACTCACCCGATTTTTGAACTCGCGGCCGCATGTGGAAAAGAAGTGGAATCGGAATTCGATCTCGCCGACCGGTGGGATTCTCGTCCGATTGTTGCCATTACCGGAACCGATGGGAAAACCACTGTCACGACCCTTGTGACAGCGATGTTGCTTGCGTCGGGTATTCGCGCTGTTGCCTGCGGAAATACCGATACGCCGTTGGTGGAGGCGATTGCTGATCCAGATGTTGAAGTGTTCGTTGTTGAAGCTTCGTCATTCCGACTCGCGACTACTCGCTGGTTCCAACCTTCGGTAGCGGTTTGGTTGAACTTCGCCCCCGATCATCTCGATGCACACGCATCGCTGGCTTCGTATGAAGCGGCGAAGGCGTCGATTTGGGCGCACCTCGATGCTGAAAATGGTGTCGCCGTGGCATCTGCGTCTGATCCGGTGGTGCTTGCGAATCGCAACCCGGAACTTTCCACGATCACGTTTGGTGGACCAGGAACAAATGCTGATGCGACGGTTGTCGATGGTTGGCTTCGCCTTCCTGATGGCACAGGAATTCTTGCTATCGATGATCTTCTCCGCGGATTTCCGCACGACATCACGAATGCTCTCGCCGCGTCGGTTGCAGCGATGGCCGCAGGAGCAACGATCGAAGGTGTCCGTCAGGCTCTTCGTTCCTTCCGAGGTCTCCATCACCGCGTCGAGCTTGTGGGCGAATGCAACGGCATCGGCTGGTTCGACGACTCGAAAGCGACCACGCCTCATGCTGTAGCAACAGCCTTGGCCGCATTCGACTCGGTTGTCCTCATTGCCGGCGGACGGAACAAGGGCCTCGATCTCTCGGTTCTGGCCAATTGTGTTCCTCCGGTTCGAGTTGTGGTCGCGATCGGAGAGGCGGCCGAGGAAATCCGATCGTGTTTCCAGGACCGATGCGAAGTGCATGTCATTCATTCAACAATTGATGACGCGGTATCGCTAGCGGCGACGCTCGCTACGGCCGGAGATGTTGTGTTGTTGTCGCCAGGTTGCGCATCGTTCGATTGGTTTACTTCCTATAGCGAACGTGGTGAGCGGTTCGCTGACGCGGTTCGCCAGCTTCCTGGTTTCGTGTCGGTAGGTACCCCATGAGCGCTCCGACGCTTACCGAATCACGTTCACGCGTAGGACGGTTACTTGAATCGGCGCGGGAGCCACTGCCGCGCACTGCTGATTTCAAAATTCTGTGGGTGCTGATCATCATCCTCAACCTGTTCGGGCTTCTGATGATCTTGTCGGCATCGTCGGTAACAGCGCTCTATAAATATGGCTCTTCTTGGTATCAATTCCGATTGCAAGCTGTTTGGTTTGTACTCGGGTGCGGAGCGATGTTCTTCATGAGCCGCTTCCCCTATGAACAATTGTCGAAGTGGATGAAGCCGTTGCTCGTTGCAACAGCGGGATTGATGACGGCCGTGCTGATTCCGGGGCTCGGGGTAAAAGTGAATGGTGCCTCTCGCTGGCTGGGTTGGGGGCCACTGCGTATGCAGCCATCCGAATTGGTCAAACTCGCGGTCATTCTTTACGCAGCTGACACGTTGACTCGTCGCGTGGGCCAGATCCGCGATTGGAAAGCCGTCATGCGACCGATTGCGCTCGTCTTTTGCGGCTTTGCGGTGTTGCTCTTGTTCCAGCCAAATCTCGGGACCACGATCATCCTGGCGACCATCGTGTTGATCATGTTGTTTGTCGGAGGTGTTCCCGTAAAGCCGTTGGTCGTCTTTTCGGGTTCGCTCGTCTCTCTTGCAACGCTTCTAGCGTTCAGTGCGTCGTATCGTCTGCGCCGTCTCACGGCATTTGTTGACCCTTGGTCTGATCCGTTGAGCAGTGGATTCCAGACGATTCAAAGCCAAGTGGGATTTGCCAATGGGGGCGTTCTCGGCACCGGTCTCGGTCAAGGTCGAGCGAAATGGGGATTTCTCCCCGAAGCTCATACTGATTTCATTTACGCCATCATCGGCGAGGAAATCGGTCTTCTTGGCTCGGCGCTGGTCATTGGTCTTTTTCTTGCCTTCGCTTTCTATGGCGTTCGCACCGCACTGCGGGCGCGAGATCGTTTCGGAATGTTGTTAGCTACCGGAATAACTGCCTGGATTCTCATCCAGGCATTCGTGAACCTTGGTGCGTGTGTGGGTCGGCTCCCCATTACGGGTGTTCCGTTGCCATTTGTTTCCGCAGGTGGATCATCGTTGATCTTCACGATGGCGGCGTCGGGAATTCTGCTCAACATCGCCCGTCAGGAACGCTGATGGGGGGTCGGCCTAACGCCGATTCCGCCACCTATGTCCTTGTGGCCGGCGGTGGAACTGCTGGACATGTCTTGCCCGGTCTTGCGGTGGCTGCAGCGCTTGTCGATCGTGGTCATCCAGCCTCAACGATTCACTTCGTTGGCAGCGAACGCGGCCTTGAACGAACGCTTGTGCCGGATGCGGGGTTTGATCTGACGTTGTTGCCGGGCCGCGGTATCCAGCGTCGGCTGACTTTTGAAAATGTTGCGGCTGTCTGGGGTCTGATGCGAGCAGTCGTGAAAGGGATTGTTCTGGTTCGTCGTAGCCGCCCAAGAGTTGTCCTTGTTCTTGGCGGGTATGCGAGCGTCGCGTGCACAGTCGGCGCGTTCATTTGGCGAGTGCCGATCGTCGTCATGGAACAAAATGCGCGTGCTGGTGCGGCCAACAAGATTGCTGGCCGATTCGCGAAAGCCAGTGCTGTTTCCTTTGTTGAAACCGATCTTCCCCGCATTGTGGTTACGGGCAACCCTGTTCGGGCCGAAGTGCTCGCCATAAACCGGAGTACAGATCGCGAAAGAGCGAGAGTCTCGCTCGGAGTTGGCACAGATCGAACCTTCATCGCTGTCGTGACGGGTTCGCTTGGGTCGCGCAACGTGAATGAATCGGTCCTTGCCGCGCTACCAAAGTGGTCGACGCGAACCGATCTCGCCATCCGTCATGTAATCGGTTCACGAGACTGGGATTCGGTTCAGGTAAGGCTTCCGCAGACCGATGGTCTGGAGTATGTCGCGGTGCGCTACGAAGACGGTATGGAAACCGTTCTCGCTGCCGCCGACCTGCTCATTGGCCGCGCTGGTGGAACGACCGTTGCCGAACTTGCCGAGGTCGGGGTGGCCAGCGTCCTTGTCCCGCTTCCGCAGGCACCTCGGGATCACCAGACCGCTAATGCCGCAGCGCTTGTTCGTGCTGGAGCGGCAGTGCTCATTCCCGATCGTGAACTCGATGGGGATCGGCTGATCTCCGAAGTCGAACCGCTTCTCGGGTCCCCAGATCGTTTAAAGCGAATGGGCGTTGCTGCGCACACGTTGGCCCAACCCCATGCTGCCGACAGCGTCGCCCAACTCGTGGAGCGTCATGCCCGCCGCGATTGAGAGCGACCCAGTTCCCTCACTCGCGCAGCGACGGTCGATTCATGTTCTAGGCGTGGGCGGACCAGGAATGTCAGCGATTGCATCGGCGCTCGTGGGCATGGGTCATTCCGTATCGGGGAGCGACATCGTCGAGTCAGCGGTTCTCGATCGGCTCCGTTCCGAAGGCGTTGTCGTTTCTCTCGGCCACAACCCCGACAACATCGGTGTCGATGTCGAATTCCTCGCAGTATCTACTGCGATTTCCGAAGACAATCTCGAAATAGTCGCAGCCCGAACGCGCTCACTCCCTGTGGTTCGTCGGACCGAACTGTTGCCAGCGTTAGCGGCGGAGCGTCGAACTATTGCTGTGAGCGGCACACACGGGAAGACAACAACATCGTCGATGCTCGCTCTCATTCTTCTCGGCGCCGGTCTGGATCCTTCGTTCCTTATTGGTGGCGAAATCAGTCAACTTGGCACCAATGCGAAATGGTCAGATGGCGAGTGGTTTGTTCTTGAGGCCGATGAAAGTGATGGTTCAGGTTTTTCAATCGACCATGAAGCATTGATTGTCACCAACATCGAAGCCGACCATCTTGAATTTCACGGCTCGTTCGAAAATCTGTATCGAGCGTTTGAACGCTTCATAGCGTCGACAAGTGGACCAGTGGTGTTATGCGCAGATGACCCCAATACCGCTCAAATCGCGCGTGGAATGAATGCGATTACCTACGGACTCTCCAACGAAGCGACTGTTCGCATTGTTGGACTTGAAGGTTCGCGCTCTGGGGTCGATTTCAAGATTGTTGTTGGTGGAGACGAACTGGGGCGGGTTCATGTTCCTGTTCCTGGCACGCATAATGCGCTCAACGCGTGCGCGGCAATCGCACTCGCACTGCAACTGGGCGTGTCCTTCGATCACTGCGTTGCGGCTCTCGCTGCGTTCGGTGGGGTTGGCCGTCGTTTCGAACCCAAAGGCGAAGCAAGCGGGGTTGTCTTTGTTGACGATTACGCGCATCTCCCTACCGAGATAGCAGCAGCAATTTCGGCTGGTCGTGATGGTGATTGGGATCGACTCGTCGTTGTTTTTCAACCGCACCGGTACAGCCGGACACAGGCTCTGTGGAAGGACTACGCCGACGCGTTCGTCGATGCTGATCTCCTAGTACTCACTGACATTTATGCGGCCGGCGAGGCCCCACGTGCAGGAGTCACAGGGCAACTCATTGTCGACGCGGTCGTGGCTGCACATCCGGAACTGGTCGTGATGTACGCCGCCCAACGGGAATCGCTGGCAAAGGTTCTTGCCTCGGAGTTACGCACTGGCGACCTGTGCCTGACGCTTGGCGCGGGCGATATCACCGTGCTTGCCGATGAAATTCTTCCGCTTCTTGAACAAGGAAGCGCGTTGTGACCATCGAAGCCGTTTTCAAAGCGTTACAAACCGATTTCGGTGATCGTGTCGTGCGCGACGCAGGTGTAGGTGAGCTAACGACCTATCGGGTTGGTGGGCGGGCCGCCATTCGCGTTCGGGCTGAATCGCCTGAAGATGTCATTGCGATTGGCCGGATCATCGCAAAATTCGGCTCGGCGTTTGCTGTCATTGGTCGTGGCTCAAATTTGTTAGTTGCCGACGAGGGATTCCACGGCATCGTTGTCACGCTGGGCGAGGGTTTGGCCGGCATCACGATTACCGGAACCACGGTGCGCGCTGGTGGCGCAGCCCTATTGCCGGTGGTTGGTCGCAGAACCGCAGCTGCTGGGCTCACTGGGTTTGAATGGGCTGTTGGAGTTCCTGGTTCAATCGGGGGCGCGGTTCGGATGAATGCTGGCGGTCACGGCTCTGACATGGCGCAGGCAGTCGTCGGGGTCCGCGTTGTTGATCTTGCGAGCGGCGACCATGGAGAGATGTCATCGGCCGACCTCGGATTGGGATTCCGTTCCTCGACACTCGGGCGTTCAATGGTTGTCACCGATGTCGAACTTGGGCTTTCGGCGGGCGACCGAGCAACCGCCGAGTCGGAAATCTCAGAAATTGTGCGATGGCGGCGCGAAAACCAGCCAGGTGGGGCGAACGCTGGATCGGTCTTCGTGAATCCGCTTCCCGATTCGGCAGGTCGACTTGTCGATGAGGCGGGGGCGAAAGGTTTGCGTCTCCGTTCTGCGGAGGTATCAACGAAGCATGCCAATTTCATCCAGGTCGACGACGGTGGTTCGGCCAATGATGTCGCCGAACTCATGGCCCTTGTTCGCGCTCAGGTGCACGAGCGCACAGGTGTTGACCTCCACGCGGAAACCCATTTTCTTGGTTTCTCGGCTGAAGTAGCTGACGCTGCTGGAGCCCGGCGAGTCGAGGCGATCAACTAATGGCAAGTCGCGTCCTTGATCGTTCTGCTGCAGAAGTGGAGATCGATCCGCGAATCGCGGCGCGACGCGACGCGGTTAAGGACGAAAAGCGTCGACGCCGCGGTCGCTGGTGGCTCGTGGCTGCGATTGTCGTGGCGGTCGTTGTGGGCGCATGGTTTATTACGCGCACGTCATTGCTTGATGTCGATCGAATCAAGGTCCAGGGCGCAACTATGACGACGGCCGAGGACATCATTAGTGCCTCCGGAATCCATCCTGGCGAAGCACTTCTCGAAGTCGACGCGTCTGCGTCTGCGTCTCGCATTCGTCAGCTTCCGCACATCGAATCTGCAGCAGTTGTCCGGAACTGGAATGGAACGATTGCGATCACCGTGACCGAACGAGTGCCGGTCGCACTCGCAGCGGGGGCCGATGGTGGGGCGATGCTGATTGACGGGTCCGGCAGAGTGATCGGGCCTCATGTGGCTGGTGACGGCGTGGAGACGGTGCTGATCGGCGTTGAGGCTGGGTCTCCCGGAACGTCGGTTGAGAATGTCTCTGGTGCCCTTGAGGTGGCGTCGTTGCTTACGCCGGGGATGCGAAACCGAATCGCCGGGATCGCCACCGCTCCCGATGGATCACTCAATCTGGCATTGACCCCCCAGGGGATCGTCATTATGGGCCCGCCCACAGACCTGCCGGCCAAGGTCGACTCCTTGCGAATTGTGATGGGTCAGGTCGACCAACGGGACCTTGCCAGCATCAATGTGGTCAATCCCACGACCCCTGTGGTTGTGAGAACCCCGAAATAGCCCCATAGGGCGAGTAACCTCAGACCTGTTCTCATACCTCGTTCCAAAGTCCGTCCTACATTTCTCTCGAAGGAGCTCCCCATGGTCGCTAGTCCGCAGAACTACATCGCGGTGATCAAGGTCGTAGGCGTGGGCGGTGGTGGCGTTAACGCCGTCAATCGCATGATCGACGCCGGTCTCAAGGGGGTCGAGTTCATCGCAGTCAACACCGATGCGCAGGCGCTTCTCATGAGCGATGCCGACATCAAACTCGATATTGGCCGTGACCTCACAAAGGGCCTCGGCGCAGGTTCGGATCCGGAAATCGGTCGGGCTGCAGCGGAAGGGCATATCGACGAAATCGAAGAAGCCCTCAAGGGTGCCGACATGGTGTTCATCACCGCTGGCAAGGGTGGCGGCACTGGCACTGGTGCCGCACCGGTTATCGCTCAGGTAGCCAAGAGTCTTGGTGCACTCACCATTGGTGTTGTCACCCGTCCGTTTGGGTTCGAAGGCAAACGTCGATCCACCCAAGCCGATAACGGAATCAAGACGCTGAAAGAAAAAGTCGACACCCTCATCGTCATTCCGAACGATCGACTCCTCTCGGTCTCGAACGACAAGACCTCGGTGCTCAATGCATTCAAGATGGCCGACGAGGTTCTTCTGCAAGGTGTCCAGGGCATTACCGACCTCATCACGACGCCGGGTCTGATCAACACCGACTTTGCTGACGTCAAGATGATCATGAGCGATGCTGGTTCGGCCCTCATGGGAATCGGTTACGGCTCAGGCGAGGGTCGCGCAGTCGCCGCCGCGAAGGCCGCGATTTCCTCACCGTTGCTTGAAGCATCCATCGAAGGCGCTCGTGGCATTCTCCTCACGATTGCCGGTGGCAGCGATCTCGGCCTATTCGAGGTCAATGAAGCCGCGGAGATCATCCACGGGGTTGCTCATGTCGACGCCAACATCATTTTCGGCACCGTAATCGACGACGAAATGGGCGACGAAGTCCGTGTCACCGTCATCGCTGCTGGCTTCGATCGCTGGGACGGCGAGGTTCGCGCGAGCCGCGGCCGCGACGATCGACCGATTGCCCGTGATGTCTTCTCCTCCGACGACGACCTGGATGACGATGGCAACTTCGACGTCCCATCGTTCCTTCAGTAGTCATCGTCTCCGCCCCAGTGCGGGTTTTTGATCGAGCGCTCGGTAACGGGCGCTCGATACGCGTCCGGTGGACTGATCGAACCGACGGTGACCTGGCGATTGGCGCAGCGTCGTCTGAGCAAGATGAGCGCCGAAATGCCGTCACCGACCGTCGGTGGGTGTGGCTTGAACAAGTGCATGGTGACCGTTGCATCGATTGCGATGAGGTTGGAGTCGGCGCTGCAACAGGGGTCGAAGCTGATGCGGTTGTGACAGCGCAATCCGATCTCGCGCTGGCAATACACACTGCAGATTGTGTGCCGATTGCGTTGTGGTCCGAAGACGGTGTCCTCGGCGCGGTGCACGCAGGCTGGCGCGGACTTGAGGCGGGCATCATCGAATCATGTGTCCAACTTTTGCGAACGAAAAGTTCCGATCCCATTTCTGCAGTCATCGGGCCATCGATTGGTCCGGAGTGCTACGAATTCGGTGAAGTGGATCTTGAACGATTGAGCGCGAAGTTTGGTCCCAGTGTTCGATCGCTCACCAGCGATGGTCGACCTGCACTCGACGTTCGCTGCGGAATTCGAAATGAACTTGCCCGCTTGAATGTGGCCATCATTTTTGAAGATGACACGTGTACGTCCTGTGATCACCAGTTGTATTCGTTTCGTGGTCGTGGGGAGTCAGGTCGGCAGGCACTTGTTGTATGGAGCGAGAGAGCGTGAGTACTGAACTCGATGCACGGCTTGTGGCCGAACGAATTTCCACACTGCGGCAGCACCTTGCAGCCATTGCTCCTGAAAACTCGGTTGGCATCGTGGCGGTCACAAAAGGATTCGGCGTCGACGCGCCACGCGCTGCGTTGGCGGCGGGCCTCACGATGGTGGGGGAAAACTACGCACAGGAATTGATTGCGAAACATGAAGAACTGACTCCAGAAGAGCGAGAGCAAATCCAGTGGCATTTCTTGGGGCGGCTTCAACGGAACAAGGTGCGCTCCCTCGCACCCATCGTGTCGGTATGGCAGAGCGTCGATCGAGTTGAACTAATCGAAGAAATCGCGCGTCGGTCCGCAGGGGCAAGCGTCATGATCCAACTGAACATCTCTGGCGAGTCTCAGAAGGGCGGCGCCGCATTGGGCGACTGCGAGTCGCTGGTTCGAAGCGCTCAAGGAAACGGTCTGGTTGTGGTTGGCCTCATGGGAGTGGGAGCGGCCGAGGATGAGTCCACTTCTCGTGATGGGTTTCGACGTCTCGTGCAGTTGGCTGACGAACTTGGGCTCCCAGAACGCTCGATCGGGATGTCTGATGACCTCGATCTTGCGGTGACTGAAGGCTCAACCATGGTCCGGGTAGGGACCGCACTATTTGGTTCTCGTGGGCCCAGGAGCGCTGGTTAGCCACGGCACCTAGGGGTGCCGAATCGGTGAATGTTCCCGATCGCCGCTGAGCAACTAGCCTTCCGTATCGGACCGGGGGAGAGTTCCCCCATACGGAGGGTCAGATGTCTTCGATGTGGCGCAATGCCATGGTGTACCTCGGGCTTGGACCCGACGACGAGTACGACGACTATGCGGCGTCCCCGGACGATCGCCCGTTGCCGTCACCTCCTTCTCAGGTGGTTCGTCAAACAGTTCGGCCCACAGGGACCGTTCGACCACGCCCGCCTGCATCAGCAGGTGCAGTGCTTTCCACTCCTCCGGAGACCGGGGAAACTTCGGCTGTGCGCCCGGTTCCCGCTCCAACTGCGCCATCGGCAAACCGTAGTTTCGAAGATGCCTCGAAGCCCCGAGTTCGTGCCGTTCCTCGTCGCCAGTCGGTGCGGCCACATTTGGTAACACCGACATCGTTTAACCAAGCACAAGACATCGCCGACAACTTCAAAGCCGGCAACGCCGTTGCGATGGATCTCTATGACGCCGACCGCGATCTTTCGCGTCGTCTCATCGATTTCTCGAGCGGCCTTTGCTACGGACTCGGAGGCAACATGGAGAAGGTCGCGGCCAGCGTGTATCTGATTCTTCCTGTTGGCGTCGAGGTTCCGGCTGAAGAACGCGCTCTGCTTGCCGACCGCTCAAACGACGAAGATTTCTGATCTACTGCCGTGTGGGTACTGATTCATTACGTCGCTCAATTGTTTTTGCTGTGTCTGCTTGGACGAATCGTCCTCAGTTGGTTTCCGCCTTCGGGCCCCGGACCGATAGAGACGCTTCGACAGGTCCTCTACCGCGTCACTGAGCCAGTCCTCGGGCCGATCCGAGCCTTGCTTCCCCCCGTCCGTTTAGGCGGAATGGGGCTCGACCTTTCCCCGATGATTGTTTTTATCGGGCTTCAAATTCTGCTGGCATTTTTACCCGGCTGAGCCCAATCTCAGGTCGTTGACACCCGAGCAGCGTTCGGCCGATACCATCGCCGCCATGGAAACCACGCCCGGAACTCCCCACCTTCTTACTGACGTTCGGTTCTCTGTGAGCCGCAAGGGTTATGACCCCGATGAGGTCGACAACTTCCTTGAGCGTGTCAGCGCTGCGGTCGCTCAGCTGCAAGACAAACTTCGTCAGGCAACGTCAACGTCCGAAGCCGCAGAAGCCCGCGCCGCCGATGCTGTGCGTAACGAGAGCCGTCTGCAAGCACGAATCTCTGAACTCGAAACAGGCGTCGCCGCGTCACCCGCTCCTGCTGTGGTGGCACCGATTCGTTCGGTCGATCCGTCGATCGACGCTGAACAGGCATCGTCTGTTCTCGTGATGGCGCAGCGCACTGCTGATGCAACAATCAACGAGGCGCGCACCAATGCTGCGCAGATGCTTACTGAGTCAGAGGTTGAAGCCAGCCGCATCCTTTCCGCGGCAAAGACGCAAACCGATGACGCATTGCGTGACCTGGACAAAATCCGTCGCGAACTCGCAGCCGACAATGCAGCACTCGAAGCATTCCTCTCCGAACAGCGCGCCGTTATCGCCATTGGACTGTCACGCATTCAGGCGGTCATTGATGATCCGACTGCTCTGCGTGTCGGAACGCCGCCAGTGGAATTCGCGAGTCCTCCGGTGATCCAAGAGCCGGCTCCTGCTCCTGTGGCTCCGGTCCGAGTGTCAGAACCTGAGGTTTTCCAGCCGGTCTTGGCGGACGAGTCAAGTTGGACTCCTGAATCATCTTCCGCCGGATTGTTTGCTGACGACGAGGCCGACAGCGGCCCAGCCACTACAGCGGTGCCGGCTCTTGACGACGAGTTCCTAGCCGAAGACGACGACGATGCCGACGCAGCAATGCGCCGGTTCTTCGACGCTGACTTCGACGACGACCGTCGCTGAACATAAGAAAACGTTCGGGGCTTCTCAGCTACGACTGAGGGGTCCCGTTTTCTTTTTGGGGCACGTTTTCCGAAGGTTGTGTGCGTCAGTCGACGCGGATGATCGAGATTGGAATGCTGATGCCCTCGATCTCGATCGCACGATCGCCTTCACCAAAGTCGAGTGATCGGGCGAGAACCTCGGTCATGATCGTGTCACGGTGAGTTTCGATGACGGAGCGGAGGCTGTCGTCGGCATCGATGGTTACTGCGATTCGATCGGCAATTTCCAAACCGGCGGTCTTTCGAGCGTCGTTGAGTGAGCGAACAAGTTCTCGTGACGTTCCTTCGGAGCGAAGTTCATCGTTGAGTTCGAGGTCAAGGGCAACTGCCCACCCATCGTCCTCGACGAGCGCAAGGTCGGCATGTTTCTCGGCGCGGACCTCAACCTCTTCCGAACTGAGTCGCTCACCAGCGATTTCGATCCAACCCTGCTCTGCAAGTTGAGCGTGAAGCCCTGACCCGTCGGCGTCAGCCAGGGCAGCTTTGATTTCATTGACGCGTTGTCCGAGCCGAGGCCCGAGGAGTCGGAAATTCGGGATGACACTCCAGCCCATCAGTCCGGAGAGTGAATCAAGTCGTTCAAGCGACTTCACATTGAGTTCGACTTTGATTTCCGCTTCGATCTCGGGGTCGAGATCGGTGCCGCCGTGGAGGAGCAGAGCCCGGGACAACGGCTGACGAACTTTCATCTTGGCGTCGGTGCGGGCCGAGCGGCCAAGGCTTACAAGTCGCCGGGCCGCGTCCATCTGCTCGGCCAAAACTGGGTCGTGACGGTCTTTGGCTGCCGGCCAGTCGGTGAGATGGACGGATTGGCCCCCCGTGAGCGTTGTGTAGATCTCATCGGACAGGAATGGACAGAAGGGTGCCAGCACCTGAGAAATGGTGGTGAGGCACTCATAGAGCGTGGCGTGAGCGGCAGCATCGCTGGATTTCCAGAAGCGGGGCCGACTCCGACGCACGTACCAATTCGATAGATCGTCGACGAATTTCGCAATTCGACCGGATCCGCTCAGGGCATCAAAACCCTCAAGCGATGCCGTGACGGTTGCAACCGTGTCATCAAGTTCGGAAAGGATCCAGCGATCGAGCACATGGGTGGGCGGAGCTGCTTGTGGTTCGGGCTGCCATCCGTCGAGATCGGCATAGGTGGCAAAGAACGAAAACACATTCCAAAGCGTGAGCAACGTTTGGCGTGTGGCCTCACGGATGCCATCAGGAAACACACGACGTGGTGTCCACGGTTGTCCTGAGGAAAAGAAATACCAGCGAAGAGCGTCGGCGCCAAGCGTGTCAAAAATATCGAATGGGGCGATGACATTGCCGCGTGACTTCGACATCTTCTGACCGTTCTCATCGACGATGAGTGCGAGACAGACAACGTTCTTGTACGGCGTTGAACCGAAGACCAGAGAGTTCACTGCGAGAAGCGAATAGAACCAACCACGGGTTTGGTCGATGGCTTCACAAATGAAGTCAGCAGGGAATGCGCCATCGAATGAATCGGCATTCTCGAATGGGTGATGGCGTTGTGCTGAAGGCATTGATCCAGAGTCGAACCACGCATCGAGAACTGGAGCGACGCGGCGCATCGTTCCCGCGCAACCATCGGTCGTGCAGTCGAAGGTGATGTTGTCGACATGCGGGCGATGGAGATCAAGTTCGGTGAGGTCTTGCGCCGTGAGATCGCTGAGTTCGGCGACAGAGCCGATGCAGTGTTCATGGCCGCTGGTATCGCAACGCCAAATCGGGAGCGGGGTTCCCCAATAGCGATCGCGTGAAAGAGCCCAATCGATATTTCCTTCGAGCCACTTGCCAAATCGTCCGTGTTTAATGAATTCCGGATGCCACGAGATGCGCTCGTTCTCAGACATGAGCAGATCTCGATGTTCTGATGTGCGCACGAACCACGAGGTTTTTGCCCAGTAAATGAGCGGGGTACTGCATCGCCAACAATGCGGGTAACTGTGCTCGTAGGCCTGTTCACGAACGAGAAGTCCGCGGGCATCAAGATCATCGATGATGTCGCGGTCGGCATCTTTCACGAATGTTCCTGTCAAGAACGGAACGGATTCATCGAATGCGGCATCGGCGTTGACCGGATTCAATACAGGAAGCTTCTCGGCTCGACCAACCACAGCGTCGTCTTCGCCAAATGCGGGAGCGAGGTGAACGATGCCGGAACCATCGTCAGTCGTAACAAAGTCGGCGGCGACAACACGCCAACCGTCTGCGCCGGCGGGTGCAGCGAGCGTGTCGAACGGGCGTTCATAGCGCCATCCAACAAGATCGGCGCCCTTGAATTGCTCAACGATGATTGCGTCTTCGGGCGCAAGTGCCGCGGCCATAAGCAGGTCACGACTTCCGTCGGAAGACGCTGTTCTCACATAGTCAATGTCGGGGCCAACGGCAGCGGCGACGTTAGAGATAAGTGTCCATGGGGTGGTGGTCCAGACCAGGAGATCGACATCACGATCGACAATGGGGAATCGCACATAGACCGATGGATCGACGATGTCTCGGTACACGTCGGGCTGGCCGAGTTCATGACTCGACAATGCGGTGCCACATCGCCCGCAGTAGGGCGAGACCTTGTGGCCTTCGTACAGGAGTTCTTTGTCCCATAGTTGACGGATGAGCCACCACACCGACTCGACATAGGAATTGTCGAGGGTCCAGTACGCATCGGCGGTGTCGATCCAAACGCCAGAGCGCTCGGTGAGTGCGGTCCAATCGGTGACGTAACGCTGGACCGATTCGCGGCAACGTTGATTGAATTCGGCGATTCCGAATTCTTCGATTTCTTGTTTGGTGGAGAGGCCGAGTTCTTTTTCGACCTCGAGTTCGACGGGGAGGCCGTGGCAGTCCCAGCCGCCCTTTCGGGGAACATTTCGGCCACGCATGGTCTGGAAGCGGGGGTAAATGTCTTTGAAGACTCGCGCCCACACATGGTGAAGACCGGGTCGGCCGTTGGCCGTTGGAGGGCCTTCATAGAAGATCCACGGCTCTCCACCGGCCCGCAAACGGCGGGTCGCAGCGATGGTGTCATCGGCCTTCCACTGCTCCAGACGACGCTGTTCGAGGGAGGGAAGGTTGAGATCTGGGTCGACGGGACCGAATGGCATGAGGGCCAAGCGTACGCCGTTGCTGAACGGCTTCCGTGCGTGCGGGTTGACGTGGGAGGGTGGCGCCCTTACCCTCCGCCGATCCACAGCCACTCAAGGGAGATCATCCGTGGCAGTCAAAAAGGTAACGGCGAAGAAGTCTCCGGCCAAGAAGGCTCCGGCCAAGAAGGCTCCGGCCAAGAAGGCTCCGGCCAAGAAGGCTCCGGCCAAGAAGGCTCCGGCCAAGAAGGCT
>JASJMB010000017.1:0-111776 GCA_037620085.1 Acidimicrobiales bacterium
AGTCCATGGGCGGGGTTTCTGTCGAAGCAGGAGACGTCACCTCTGAACGGGCAATCCTTGCGGTGCAGGGACCTGATGCGCGCACATTGCTCGCCACAATTGATCCAGCAATTGCTTCGATCGCTCGCTTCGATGTGCGACGCCTCGAATGGAACGGAATTGGTGTTGTCGTTGCCGGGACCGGTTACACCGGAGAAGACGGCGTCGAGATTGCTGTTCCGGCCGCCCACGCTAAAGAACTTTGGAATGCCATCGTTGCTGCAGGTGTGATTCCCGCCGGTCTCGGTGCACGAGACACGCTGCGGCTTGAAGCGGGATTGCCCTTGCACGGCCACGAACTCGGATCAGGAATTACTTCGCTCCAAGCGGGGCTGGGCTGGGCAGTGAGATTCGACAAGGGACCGTTTCGCGGTTCGGATGTTCTTGCCGATGAACGTGACCGCGGCATCTCGCGCCGATTGTTCGGACTCGTGACTGAAGGTCGCCGACCGCCTCGAGAGGGATCTCCCATCTTGAGCGAAGGCGTCGCCGTCGGAGTGGTGACAAGCGGCAATTTTTCGCCCGAACTTGGCCATGGGATCGCGCTCGGCTTCCTCCCCCCTGAATCAGCTGTAGGGGATGTTTTTGAAATCGATGTTCGCGGCACAATGCTCGAAGCTCGTGTCGTAAAGCCACCGTTCGTCAAGTAATTAGTTCTCGGCGAATGCCTCAATTGGCGGACACGAGCACACCACATTGCGATCTCCGTAGGCTCCGTCGATACGGCTGACGGGTGGCCAATAGCGAGCTGCGACATGGCCATTGGGCCAACCTGCGCATTCTCGTGTGTACGGATGCGTCCAAGAGTCAGCCGTGAGATCGGCCGCTGTATGCGGAGCGTTATGAAGGGGATTGTCGTCTGCTGGCCATTCTCCGGCGACAACTCGATTGATCTCTGATCGGATCGCGAGCATTGCGTCGCAGAAACGGTCGAGCTCTGCGAGGTTTTCGCTCTCGGTGCTTTCCACCATGAGTGTCCCGGCCACAGGAAACGACATGGTCGGAGCGTGGAATCCGTAATCGATGAGACGCTTTGCGACGTCGTCGACAGTTACGCCTGTTTCTTTCGTAATCGGACGGAGATCAAGAATGCATTCGTGAGCGACAAGATCGTCGCGGCCTGTGTAAAGAATCGGATACGCATCTTGCAAGCGCCGGGCAACATAGTTGGCATTGAGGATGGCAACGTGCGTCGCCCGTTCCAGGCCGGCTGGACCCATCATGGAGATATACGCCCACGGAATGGTCAAGATGTTCGCTGAACCGTATGGGGCTGATGAGACAGCTCCAACGAGGGGTCCGGCAACAGAAGCATCTCGAACTGGGCCGGCGGTCGTAATGACCGGGTGATTCGGCAAGTAAGGAGCAAGGTGTGAACGGACTCCAACTGGTCCGACTCCGGGGCCACCGCCACCGTGGGGGATGCAGAACGTTTTGTGCAGATTCAGGTGGCTGACGTCGGCACCGAAGTGTCCAGGTCGAGCAACACCGACGAGTGCGTTGAGGTTGGCGCCATCGAGATACACCTGTCCACCGGCATCATGGACTGCGGCACAAATGTCACCGATTGCCTCTTCGAACACTCCGTGTGTCGATGGGTAGGTGATCATCAACGCGGCAAGGTCGTTTGCGTACTCTGCGATTTTGGTCCGCAGATCACCGACATCAACGTTGCCGTTTTCGTCACATGCAATCACGATGACGCGCATGCCGACCATGGATGCGCTTGCTGCATTCGTGCCATGAGCAGATTCAGGGATCAGGCAAACATCGCGATTGGAATGGCCATTGCCGAGATGCCACGCGCGAATGGCGAGGAGGCCGGCGAACTCGCCTTGAGAACCAGCGTTGGGCTGAAGGGAAACAGCGTCGTAGCCAGTGATGTCAGCGAGCCAACGTTCGAGATCGGAGATCACCGTTCGGTACCCCTGCGCATCTGAGGGATCGACATAGGGATGAACGTTGGCAAATTGCGGCCAGGTGATCGGTTCCATCTCTGCAGCAGAATTCAATTTCATCGTGCATGAACCCAACGGGATCATTGACCGATCAAGGGCGAGATCAACGTCGGCCAGACGGCGCAGATAACGAACCATTTCCGTCTCACTGTGGTGGCTTGTGAAATTCGGGTGATCGAGATAAGTGCTTGAGCGGATGGCGAAATTGGGGATCGATGCTCCGGAGCGCTCATCAATGCTGACAACCGAGACGTCGACCGCACCGAAGCACGCGAGAAGTGTTGCAACTATGACCGGAGTAGTGGTCTCATCGATTGAGAACGACACGGTGTCGGCATCGATTCTCCGAATCTCGATCCCTGCGGCGCGAGTCGTGACCACGAGATTGTCGGCTCCGGAGGGCACGTTAACGGTGAGCGTGTCGAAGAACGATTCGCTAACGAGATCAAGACCGAGTTCGCGTAAGCCGGTCGCCGCAACCGAAGCCAAGCGGTTGACGCGAGTCGCGATGCGCTTGAGTCCGTCGGGGCCGTGCCATGCCGCATAGAGCGCGGCCAACACCGCAAGGAGCACCTGAGCCGTGCAGATGTTCGATGTGGCCTTCTCGCGACGAATGTGTTGTTCACGCGTTTGCAACGCCAGTCGGTAGGCGGGCCGACCAGCGGCATCGATGGAGACGCCCACCAAACGACCGGGAAGAACGCGCCGATATTCATCGCGAGTAGCGAGGAAACCTGCACTTGGTCCACCAAAACCAAGCGGGATCCCGAATCGTTGCGATGACCCAACAACAACATCAGCGCCGAGTTCACCTGGGGGAGTGATGAGGCAACACGCAAGCAGGTCGGTGGTGACGGCGACGAGTGCGCCAGCTATGTGCGCAGCGTCAACGGCAGGAGCGAGGTTTCGGATAGCACCCGAAGAACCCGGATGCGAAAGAAGGACACCAAAAACATCGTCGGCGATTGGAGCGTCGGGATCGACGAGTTCGACGATAAACCCAAGCGGCTCGGCCCGGGTCTGGATGACGGACACCGTCTGCGGATGAGTGTCGCGATCAATGAGGAATCGTTCGCCTTGTTTGCCGTTCGAGCGGTAAAGCAGCGTCATGGCTTCGGCCGCCGCGGTGGATTCGTCGAGCATGGAGGCATTGGCGATATCCATGCCGGTGAGATCGCACACCATGGTCTGATACATGAGCAGCGCTTCGAGGCGACCCTGTGAGATCTCTGGTTGGTACGGCGTATAGGCGGTATACCAAGCCGGGTTCTCGAGCACATTGCGGCGCAGGACCGGGGGAGTGACGCAGCCATACCAACCGCAGCCAATGAGCGATGTGCGAACAACGTTCAATTCTCCAATTGCGTGCAATCGCGAAAGCATTGTTGCTTCATCGATTGCTTCAGGAACAGCGAGGGGAGAGGTTGATCGGATTGATGGTGGCACTACCGCATCAATCAGAGCGTCGAGCGTTGGTTGTCCAACAACTGCGAGCATCGTGGCAACGTCGGCATCGGACGGACCTATGTGTCGGCCAATGAATTGGTCGGAAGCAATCAACTGATCTAGGGACGGACGTGGATCGGTCATGGCGGCCTCGATGGTTGTGGCGCATATGCGCACTAGTCGGGACCCCGCTCTGTTGTGGTACCTGAGAGTTTCGCTTCAACCTCCGAGAGCGAACTCTTGTTGGTCTCTACTTGCCCCGTCGGTGAGTCATTCGCGTGAGCGATGACTGCTCTCCAGAGTTGCCTACGCTTGCGGTACATGAGCCTGAGAGTTTCCCGGGGGGTTGCTCCTTCGGCGCCTCTCGAAATGTTCCGACCCAAAGGCCCTCAGCAACTCGAGTGATCTCTCCCGCATGCGGTGATCAGCGTCAATTGTGTAAATCAACCTAGTCGAAAAGGTCTGGTTGCTCGCGCACGATCGTGGAATGGAGAGGCTGGAAGGAGAACCAACCGGCGAACGGGAGTCCGACCTGGTCATGGGTCATCGCTGCACATTCGTCGTCGATCAAGATCGGTGTGCCCGCGGCCATGGCGAGGAGTTGCGCCTGGCAACTGCGTTCCATCGTGATGTACCACCAAGCGGCCTCATCGACGGAATGTCCGACCGTGAGAAGACCGTGGTTACGAAGAATTGCCGCCTTCTTCATGCCCAGACCTTCGGCGATACGGCGACCTTCGCTCGAGTCAAGAACGACACCGGTGTAGTCGTCGAAAAGAACATGGTCGTCATAGAAGGCACACGCATCTTGTGTCAGCGGATCGAGCAATTGGCCCAGAGTCGAGAATGCTTTGCCATAGATGGAGTGTGTGTGAGCGGCGGCGATGACATCGGGCCGAGCGGCGTGGATCTGAGAGTGGATAGCAAAGGCCGCCTGATTGATTGCGTAGTCGCCGTGAAGAATGTTGCCCTCGTGGTCGACGAGGATGAGGTCGGAAACGCTGATGAGGCGGAAGTCCATGCCAATTGGGTTCAACCAGAAACAATCGTGATGCTCTGGATCGCGCACGGTGATGTGACCGGCGACGCCTTCGCCAAAACCAAATTTTCCGAAGAGGCGGAATGCAGCGGCGAGCCGTTCCTTGCGATGTTGACGTTCTTCCTCGAGCGTGGCGAACACCGGAATGTCGTAGGGGATTGGCTTCGACGCTCCGCGCACGACGCCAAAGTTGTCGGGATCGAGGCTTGCGGTCATCGCAGCTCTCCATTCGGTACGGGTGTGACCCCTGATTGATGAATCGATCCTACGTCTGACCTCGGTTTCTATGCAGTCCTTGATTCAGCGAAGAAACGATGCTTATCTGTGGGCTCAACAAAGTGCTGCCGTGTGAGGGGAAGTCCGGTGAGATTCCGGCGCTGTCCCGCAACCGTGTGGTGTGTTGCCTTTCTGGGACATACCGAGTCGGAACACCGAACAGGGCAGCGAGACTCACCTCACCGTCGTGGAATGCGGTGTCGAGTCCCGGAGTTGTGCGCCTATTGGCGTTCGTCCAGGGTCGGCACCGATGAAATTGCGGTCCAACCTAAGGACAAAATGAACATTCGTTTCACTCGTGCAATAAAGCTCTTCCGTCGCGGAACGGTAGTGCTACTCGTTGCCTCACTCTCATATCTTTCTTTTTCCGTTTCCGTTTCGCAGGTTTCCGCGGTGACCACCACTGAATCAACTCGAACTTCGGATTGGTTGGCCGCACAGATCGGCGCCGACGGCGCGGTGAATGTGCCGGGGGTGACCTCCTCAACAACCACGCAAACGATGTACGTCGCCCTCGGCCTCGCTGCGTCTGGTCAGCATCGAGACGCGCTCGCCCGAGCGATGAGTTATATCGGTTCGCACGTCGATGAATGGGTTGTGAACGACGCCACCTGGCGCCTCGCCCCGATCGGTTCGGATCTCCCGGGAGCACTCGGTTATTTGATCTTGTTGGTGCACACCGTCGGGGGAGACCCAGCATCATTCGGTAGTCCCGCAACAAATCTTTTGGCTCGCGCGCAGGCGTTGTACGGCATTTCTGCCGCCGGCTTCTACGGCTTCCAAGAGCCGTATTCGGCGGTGCAGGACCAATCTGTCGTCGTGATGGCGTTACTCGCGTCAGGTATCACTCCGCCTTCTGCAGCGGTGCAGTGGATCGCTGATCAACAGTGCATCGGTGGCACCAATCCGGCTGGTGCTCTTGGCGGATGGCAAGCATTTCGCGTGAGCACCGGCAACATTCTTAACGATTGCGATGCTCCCGATCCGTCGTCCTACGTCGGAGCAGATACGAACCAGACCGCCTACGCATTGCAAGCGCTTATCGCCGCAGGAAGCATGGATGCGAAACCGGCTGCATTGACATTTTTGCACGCTGCCCAGACCGCGTCCGGAACACAGGCCGGTGGATTCCCTTGGTTCACCGGGGGAGTTCCTGACTCAAACTCCACTGCGCTCGTTATCCAAGCCTTAGTTGCTGCAGGCGAATCGCCTACGGGGGGAGCGTGGACAGTAGGCAGTTCATCGCCCGTTTCAATCTTGACGACTTGGCAAGTCACGACACCAGGCCAAGATCTTGGCGCTTTCAGCTACCAAGCCGGCAATTCCCCAGACCTGATGTCGACCTACCAAGCACTCTGGGGGCTGACGCTCACCGCCTTCCCGTTTCCGGTGCTCCCGGCAGTGCTTCCTGCAGAGCCCGCGACAGATGCGCCGCCAGCAGTTCCCACCTTTACAGGCTGAGAATCGTTAATATCGTCACGTGACGAAATTAACGATGGGTGAGAGTGGCCGAGCAAAACCGACCAACAGATGTCGATGGTGCGGTCGACCCGTTGAACCTCGCGAAGGTCCGGGTCGGCCTCGGTCGTTTTGCCGGGCTGGTTGTCGTCAGCAGTCCTATATGGCGAGGAAGTTGGCCAAGAGCCATGGACTCGGCGACGACGATGTGATTGTCGATCGATCGGCGATCGAGGAACTTCAAGGATTGCTCTATTGCCTCCAGGCCGCTGTTGAAGATGTTCAACGGGATCTTGCGGCATCATCCACGGTGCAGGACCTCTCAGAGGCTCTGACATGGCTCATGGAGAATGCTGAACCCTTGGTTGCCGCGAGGCTTGAGCCTCGGATGGCGACCATTGTCTGATCCGCAAGCGCTTCACGCCTGTGGTGATATCGTCCAACTACTTTACATAACGAGGATTATCGGCAACCGAACAGGCGAAAGGCAATGAGGACTTGGACTCAGGTGAGTCCTTCCGCAACTGCCGACAGCTCGCCGCCAAGATGACCCGTATCGTTGTATCGACGGAGAATCCATCGATCGCCAAGCACGATGAGGTGAGCGATCGATGCGTTGTCGGTCGCAGCAAATGCGAACGGCTTGGAACTCGTTGCATGGGCAAGAGCGGCTCCGATCGCTCCCCCGTGACTCACCGCCACGATCCGCTCTCCGGGGTGGTTGGCATGGATCCGGGTGATTGCCCCAACGACACGTTCTTGAAGTTCTGCGAACGATTCAGCGCCAGGAATGGCGCTCCAGTCCTGTGTGCGTTCGACCTCGAGGAAGGCTGGGTCGCGTTCGGCCACCTTCTTGCGGAAGATGCCGCCCTCCCACTCCCCCAAGTGGATCTCTCGAAGGTCGGGTTCAACGATGGCGGTCTGACCGATAGCAACAAGAAGCGGCGCTGCTGTCTGCGCAGTGCGCTGAAGGGTGGTTACGTACACGGCGGCGAGATCCACGCGCCGAAGCCGTTCGCCGACCTGTGCTGCCTGCCAATGGCCGTGCGCAGTCAAGGGCGGGTCACCCTGCCCATCGACCAGGTCAAACGGCTCCCCCTCTTTGAATGCGGCTGACTGGCCATGGCGAACGAGGAAGACTTCGGTGGCCCCGGGGGGCGCCTGAAACGGGCGTTGTCCGTACTCAACCTCTTCGTCTGCCATGTGCGGGAACGTAGCAGCGAGGACCCTCCAATGTCCTCGTTCGCTCTGCCCACACGCTCAGCGTTAGCGTGTCACCCCTATGTCACGCCGCATCGAAGTTGAACTCACAAGTACCCGAGAAGACGGAACCTGGACCTGGCGTGCTGCCGGGGCCAAGTTGCCCAAGGGAGAACTCAACGGTTCACTGCTATTCGCCGCCGCCAAGGTTGGCGATGTGGTGCGTGCTGACGCCGACTTCATGATGGACGGCATTGACATCATCGCTGTACTTCCACCGAAGGGTGCGCGTAAAGAACCGGAACGAATCGTCATTGTTGGTACACCGCGCCGCGACGACGAACCGCTCGTCACAACCAAACTTGCACCGAAGGGCCGTGGCGACCGCGGCGACCGCAAGCCCCGTCGCGATGGCGATCGCAAAGATTCTCGTCCGCCGCGCGACCGCAAGCCGCGCGTCGAGGGCGAGGGCGAGGGTTCACAAGACGCTCGTCGTAAGAGTGGCACTCGCACTGCACATCCGAACCGCCCCACCTCGCCTGCCCCGGAACCGAAGCCGAAGGCAAAACGTTTACGTGCAGGACGCACCCACCGCAACGCCGCTCTCGCCGCGCTCGCTCCAGAACAGAAGCCGATCGCTGAACAGGTACTCCGCGGCGGTATCCCCGCCGTTCGTCTCGCGGTCGAGAAGCAGAACGAAACAAATAAAGTGGAAGGCAAACCAGAAATCAGCCCTGCACCGCTTCTGCAACTTGCTGAGCAACTGATGCCGGCTCTGCGGTCTGCCGAATGGCTCGACAAAGCTGAAGCGGCACTGGCCGACCTCGCTGAACTCGACCTTCGTGATCTGCGTTCGGTGATCGTGGCTGCCGATGCTGGTGCACGCGACGATGACTCCCGAGCAATTGCGGAGCAGCTGAAAGCCGGGCTCACGCAGCGAGTGGAATCGGAACAAACTGCATGGCTCACGGAGATCACCGAACTTCTTGCCGGTGGTCGTGCGGTTCGCGCATTGCGCGTGAGTTCTCGCCCACCCAAGGCTGGTTCACCTCTGCCTGCGGAACTCGCTGCGAAACTCACCGAAGCGACGGTTGCCTCCCTCACTCCAGAGACTGGACAGGATCGTTACGCAACAGTGCTTGATGCGTTGGCTTTTTCGCCGGTCCGTACGCAGGTGACTCCGCTCGGGATTCCGGCGGAACCATCGCCGGAACTTCTCGCCGCAGTCAAGAAGGTTGCTGCACGGCTCCCCCAGATTGGGTTGCTCTTTGGCATTGCGGCCGCTACGCCTTCGAAGCCACGTTCAGGAGCAAAGCCTCGTCCGCCGAAGCCGAAACTCACCGACGCGGTAGCACCTGCAGCGGCCGATGCCACCGAGGCTTCGCCCGAATCTGTTCCGACCGAGACAACAGAGGAACCTCTTGTCGAAGAGGTAGCGACTCCGACAGCGGAGACCTCAGACGCAGTGGAGTCAGCATCGAGTGAAACTGACGCTGTCGACGAACCGACTTCCGACGGCGAAGAATCCGCCTGAACTAGTCGGCCAACAACTCAAGGAGTTCGAGTGGATGCGAAAGCACCACTCGTAGTTTCGTCACGTGACGAAACGGAGGGCCATCGGCGAACTCGCTAGAGTTTCGACATGGTCGAATATGAAGTCCACGGACACGTCGCAGTATTCACACTTAACCGTCCCGAGGCCCGCAATGCGGTGAACGGCGACGTCGCGAACGCGATGACCGCGCACCTTGAGACATTCGAGGCCGACCCCGAAGTTTGGGTTGGCGTGCTGACAGCGAATACAACCGGGCACAAGAAGCCTGTGTTCTGTGCCGGCGCTGATCTGAAAGTCATCAGCGAGGGCCGACCTGGCGATCTCGCCACAAAGAAAGGCGGGTTCGGGGGCTTCACAACCTTCCCTCGAACGAAGCCGATCATTGCTGCAGTCGATGGTTTGGCGACCGCAGGCGGATGTGAAATCGCTTTGGCTGCCGACATGATCGTCGCTTCCGATATTTCACAGTTTGGGCTCGCTGAAGTGAAGCGCAATCTTGTCGCCGGAGCTGGTGGCCTTTATCGACTTCCAAAAATTGTCGGAAAGAATATCGCTCTCGAAGTGGCTCTCACGGGCGAACCCCTCTCAGCACAGCGCGCCTACGAGCTCGGTCTCGTTAATCGCATCACCGCCGAAGGAGAAGCCCTTGAGGGCGCAATGACGTTGGCGAATGCGATTGCGGTCAATGCCCCACTCGCAGTCTGGGAAAGCCGCACTCTCGTGATCGCAGCTGACTGGGACGATGAGGAAACAATTATCGCAAAGACAGGAGCTGCGTTCGGCCGCGTCTTGGCTTCTGAAGACACGACCGAAGGCCTCAATGCATTTATCGAGAAGCGTGCTCCTGAATGGAAAGGCTGTTAGTCGCGACTCGCCGCCTGCTTAGCGCAGTTGACGACGTACGGTGATCAGTCGTGCAGTGAGCCCAAAGCGTTCGAAAAGGTTTTTCGATTCACGCGCTCCAGGGAGTGCATAGGCGTCAATCGCCACTGCGTCGAGACCCGTCGCCCAGGCGATCGCTGATTCGAGGAGTAGTTCACCAACGCCCACGTCACGAACTTCGGGTGTGGTGTAGACGTCGGTGATCAAGACGACCTGCTCGTCGCCCTCAGAGATGACCGAGGCGATCGCATAGCCAACGAGGACGTTCTCCCAAAGACCGCACCACAGCATCGTGTTGGGGGCGTGGAGGGCAGAAGTAAGTGTGTGGAACGAGGAGGCATCGCGGTCGAGCGCCGACGCCAGTGCCTCTCCCCCGCGCTGGTTCCGCAGTTCGAGTAACGCTGTGTCCATTAACGCGGTCAACTCGTTGAGGTCCGACTGTTCCGCGGGGCGGACCGTCGTTGACATCTCAGCTCTGCAACTGACGAATTCGGGCGAGGACTGTCTTTCGAGCGCGGTGAGCCTGTTCGTAGTCAGAAATTTGTTGAAGCTCTGCCGGCGAAAGCGTGGCCAACAACGGAAGGATTTGGACGGCGGTGAGAGCGTCGTAGTCGGCGATCACACCAGCAAGAACGGAAGTGTTGTCATTGCCGGCCGCACCCGAACTGGGAGTTTCGGCGGGAGCTTGAGGTCGGGATGGCTTCGACGACTCGGCGATGATCCTCAAGAAAGCGTGCACGTGCTGTTCGGCTTCGGCGAAGGCCGATCGGGCTTTCGCATTCGTGGTTCCGAGCGCAAACTGCCCAATCACGCGAGCGTTAGCAGCTTGTGTTCGACCACGTTTTGCGAGTTCGGGCACAGACTCGGCGCTCTTCGATAGAAATCCGATTGGCGCGTAGAGGAACATGTCGAGCAGCTGCTCGACAGGATCGAAGGCCGATTCGCTCGTCGACGTCGACACGTCAGCCCTTGGCTTTCTGGGCTGGTGCTTTCTTGGCTGGCGCCTTCGTAACGGGCGCCTTCGTAACGGGCGCCTTTGCAGCCACCGTTTTCGCGGCTACTTTCTTGGCTGGCGCCTTTTTCGTTGCTGCTTTTACTTGCCGATCCAGTGCCCCAGATTCGATGTGCACGATTGCGGGACACTCGGCTTCACCGACTGGACAGTGCATCGAACCAGGGGAACCAAACTGTCCTCGGTTGACCAGAAGGAAACATCCGGCGCACATGAATTCGTTTGCCTTCTTTGGCGTCACGCCTTCCGCGATATCAGCAGGAGCCCGAGGTTCAGGTACGACCTCTTCATCTTCTTCTTCTTCTTCGTCGGCAGCGGCAATTCGATCCTTCAGAATCGCATCGAGATCGGCCTCGACGTCGTCGGGGTTGAGGTCTTCCTCCTCGTCATCTTCGTCCTCACGCTTGGGACGCGCAGCAAGCGCGGCATCAGCGACTGCTTCTTCGTCTTCTTCGTCCTCGACGACCACATCGTCGAGGACCTCTTCGAGGTCTTCGACAAGATCGCCCTCGAGGTCTTCACCTTCGAGATCTACGTCGATTTCTTCCTCGTCGAATTTTTCTTCGATGGGATCGTCAGCCATGGAGTCCTCGCGTTAGGGCCTTCGCAGGGCGAGGCCAAGGTGATTCGTGCCGCGGATGATAGGCACGTTCTGGGGTCGTGTTGGTGCCATACGTGCCGCAAATGGTGAAAGGTGACAAACGACACCCCATTTACGGCTCCAAACGACGACTTTCGGACCTTCGTTCGGCTTGAAGGCGTTCAAGTTCAGGTTCGGCGCTGTGATCGACAAAGCGCATCATGGCCGCAATGGCATGGTGCCCGGCCTGCTCTGCAATGAGGCGGTGCATCTCCTGACCAACGATCCGATAGGCAGGATGCCCCTGGGGCGTCGTGCGCAACTCGATGAGATGCATTGCTTCTCGAGCGTTCATATGCATCGAGAACCGAACTCGATACGCCAGTGAGACGGCGTAGGAAGACTCAGCCGGGAAGCGCTCCTCGAGAGCCTCGTAAAGCGATGCCGAACGTTCCATCGCTTCGTCGAAGGTTGCACCGACGCCGGCGTCATCGACTGCCGCCGGGCGGGTGTAGCCGTGGAGCGGCGTGAGCTTCTGCCAATCAATGGTCAACATGCGGTGACGTTGTAGATCTCGAAATGCGCCATAATCGGCGAGGATGTCGAATCGATACGAGGGGCGTTCGAGCGCTCGACCGGGTTTATGTCGCCGGTTGTCTCGTTCGCCTTCGTAGGCGTCGAGAACTGCCACGCGTTCTTCGGTGCTCATCAGCCGAACTCGATCCTCGATCTGGCGCTCGGGTAGCGAAAGATGGGGATAGAGCGCGGCGGCGACGAGTTTGATTTCCGCATCGGGGTCGAAATCGACAAGGGTGACGACAGGTGCCGGTTCAATGTCTTCAACGCCGGCGAAGAGACGCCCGGCGATGTCGTCCATAGCATGGCGGCTCGAACTCATGTAATTGCTCCACTTCACTCCCCTGTCGTCGAGATCTACTCGCTTCAGGAAAGAGGGAACCACTTTGCGCAACTCGGTGAGCATGAGGTCCGCGTACGTACGAGCTTCAGGCAATGGATGGGCGCGCATCCGAAGCAACAGCATTTCGTAGCCCTGGCCAGTGCCGTAAACGCCGACATTCGAAAGCGAAGAGGCAGGAAGTAGCCCACGAATTGAGTCGAAAGCCTTTGCACGAATTGCTTGGCGGTAGACGAAATCACTATCTGATGGATCCTTTGGGATCCTCTCGCGAATGTCGTCGACGAGGATTGGCAGTAATTCGCCGTAGGTGTCGAAGAGCCGGTCCATGTCACCGACATAGCGAGTGCCCAGACTTGACTGAAGAACATCCGGCGGGCGGTAGAACCGATAGCGGCCGCCAATGCGGGCGTCATAGGCGATGTAGCGAGTCGATTGCTCGAGGTACGCCATAAGCCGACCCCACTCAAGAACCTTGGTCAAAAGGTTCGAGGCCTGCTCACAGGCCAGATGCACTCCCCCGAGTTGAGCGACAGAGTCATCGCCATACTCGAAAAAAACTTTTTCGTAGAGTTCTTCGGCCCGACGCAGCCCGATCGTGGCATCTATGGAGGCGTCTCCGCTGATGTCGAGTTCTCCGACGAATTCGTCGAGAAACAGCCTTCGCAGACTTTTGTGAGTTCTTGAATACCTCGCGAACAGCGCGCCTTTCACAACCTCGGGAAGATTTACCAGTGCAAACACTGGTCCGTAGAGGTTCGTGAAATAACGACGCAGAACGTCGGCTTCTTCTGGGCTGAACTCCTCTGCGATGTAGACGCTCACGGCGAACCACCGTAAGGCGTTGAGGGCTCCCGACCGCGGATGCCGCTGTGGGGAGCTACTGCTTGTGACGAGCGTCGAATGCGGCGGTTATCGATCGCAGTTTTTCTGCAGAGGACCACAGGTCAATGATTGTCATCGCCATGGCCTTTGCCCCATCAAGTACACCTGCGTCGCCAGAGGCTGACGCTGCGAACTCGGTGAACTTCTCTGTGTGGATTCCGACTCCGCGAGGAGCAACCGAGATCATGGGATGGATAGAAGGCACGACATGGCTGACATTTCCCATGTCGGTTGATCCCACCACGTTCAGATCGCCACTTGGCTCTGAAACAAACCGCCCGATCGCTGCGCTGTTGGACGCATAGAGCTCTTCGAATGGATCGTTCCGAACGAGTTCGGCGTAGGAAGGCTCAAGCCACGAGAACTCTGTCGAGCAGCCGGTTGCGTCGCCTCCTGCTTGCAACGCAGAAAGGACACGAGCTTTAAGCGCCTCGAGAGATCCAATATTTGCGGCACGCACGAACCAATGCATCGCTGCCGAGGCGGGGACGATGTTGGGCTTATCGCCCCCGTTCGTGAACACGCCATGAATCCGCTCTTGAGGACGGATGTGCTGACGAAGAGCAGCCACGTTCATGTAGCCCAAGACGGCTGCATCGAGAGCGTTTCGCCCATTCCACGGTTGGGCTGCTGCATGAGCTGCCTCGCCGCGCCAGGTCACCATTAATTGCTGAACCGCAATGGTCGTCATCCAACGCAGATCAGCATCGGCGGGGTGGATCATCATTGCCGCTTCGATTCCATCGAGGGCTCCGCGTTCGAGCATGAAGACCTTGCCTCCCCCTCCCTCTTCGGCCGGAGACCCAAACACTCGCAATCGACCGCGAAGCTCTTCTGCAACCGCGCTGGCACCGAGCGCCGCTCCGAGACCAGCCGCCGCGATGATGTTGTGACCGCAAGCGTGTCCGATTCCGGGTAGCGCGTCGTATTCGCAAAAGACTGCGATCTCTGGCCCGGTGGTTCCGGTCGATGCTTCAAACGCCGTTGGTAGGCCGTATGCGCCTCGCTGAACATCGAGGCCGTGCGACTCGAGGGCTGCGGTCAGAACGTCATGGGCATGGTGCTCGGCATAGTTCTCTTCTGGATGTGAATGAATGGAGTGAGAGACCTCAAGAAGTAGATCGCTGCAACCATCGATCACTTCAACGGCGTGTCGCTTTGCCTCGTTGACATCCATGCCTGAACGCTACATGGCGAACGTCTCGGTCCGGCTGGTCAAACCACGACGAAGAACGCGTCTGGCTCCACTCGGATCTCGATTTTCTCGGCCTTTAGTCGGAGACCCGAGTCGATCTGCACCGAGACAGGCGAGGAGAAAATGAAGCGTTCATGAGAGGTACGACGGTGTACCAACGACGGATGTGGAAGGTGTGAGCCGGAGTGAGCCCGACGCCGCGCCAGGCGCCGTTGCGTCCAAGGAAGCGTGCCCGTCGTTACATCGATGAGACCATCGCCTGGATGAGAACGAGGGCCAAGATCAAGTGCTCCAAGCCATTGAGCGTTCATGACGACCGCGAAGTCGTTGGCGAACGGACGTCCGACCAACAGGTGCGCGACAAACGGATACTCCGTTCCGTCAATAAGGGCTATGGGCAGATCGACGGGAACGGTGAGTGCCTGTGGGCCAAGCAGCCGAGTGGTGTCGCCGGAACCACCAAGCGTTCGACAGAGGTCACCAGCGAGAAGTCCGACTGTGACCGGCAAGCGATGCTCGGATCTGGCGGCGCAAACGATGTTTCGGAGTTCTGCATCGCTAGAGGTAATCGGAGACCCCGGAGGCAACGCTGCGGCTCTGCCGTAATCCCTGTTTTTCTTGATCGTCATTACGAATCGTCGTTCTGCTCTAAAGCAACCCGACCCCGACCAGAAACGGCAACGATTCCACGATGAAGCAGATCTGAAGCTTCAGAAGCAGTAGCTGCACAGGACGCTTCGGTTTCTGAAATCTGGCGAAGGAGATCGACCAGTTGTTTGATCGTACGAACGAAGTCGCCGCCAGGCATTTCCTCGTCTCCCAACATGTGGTTGAGTTCGTCTCCCGAAGCCCATGCGTGAGCGAGCGCGAAGAAGGCAGGATCTGTCGTGCGCGTGCCTGGAAGCCCGAGCCGGATCTCGTCCTGGGAAATCGAAGAAGCAAGGTCAGAAATTTGATCAGCGCGTTCTGCGAGCAACCGACGCGTAAACCACGTACCAAGATCGGGGCTCGATGCCCGTGACTCGTAGATGAAGGAACTCACGAGACCGGCAAGTTCTGGAGCCGTCAGATCATCGAAAAGGTTCTCTTCGATCGCCTCGGCAATAGCGAGATCAGACTCGTGATAAATCCGCACTAATCGTTCACCGCGATCGGTGAGCTGCCAACCGTCGAGGTGGCCCCAATTTTCGAGCATCTGCAGGATCCGATCAAATTGCTCAACGAGTGAGCCTGTTCGAGATCTGATCCGTTTTTCGAGGCCCTCGATGTCCTTTCGAACGCGCTCGACATCGCGCAAAGATCTCAGGTGTTGGTCGCGCTGAGGGCAATCGTGAACTGGGTGTTCCGCGCACTGATCCCGGTCAACGTTCTCGTTAGGTTCGGGAGCGAGTGACCTGACTCGATCGGCAACACGATCGAGTTCGATCGAGACTGCTTTCTGGAACTTGGGCTTCATGGGCGTGAATGGAACGGGAAGATCGATATGTCCCACCACGGTCGGTGCCTCATCAAAATCTTTCGCACCGAGTTGCAGCACATTGCGCCGAGAATTCAACACCTTCACTCGTACTGAACCACCTTTACGATGCGAGACAGACAGTACTGCTACGCGATCGTGACCCCCGCTTCCCTCGAGCCAAAGGATGTCACCGGGTTTCATTTCTGAAAGCGCCCGCTCTACCGCACTCCCGCCGTTACCGGAGCGCCGCACGCCTCGTTCCCGATCAAGCAAATCCTTGTAGGAAACGACGTCCCCCCTGTCGCAAGTGGCATCTTCGGTGAGCCGCTCAAGTTTCTCGAACTGAGTGGCGATTCGGAGTTCCTCTCGCGCCACATCGGCGTCGGCTTGGTACTGGGCGAAACTGCTTCCGAGTAAACGGTGCGCCTCCCCTGCGTCGTACCTCCGGACCAAATTTGCAGCCATGTTGTAGGTCGGACGGAAAGAACTCGTGAGTCGAAAACTCCGACTCGCGGCCAGCGTCGCAACATCATCGAACGTGACAAACGGAGACCAGAGGACAACGGCGTTTCCGTGATCGTCGATCCCCCGCCTTCCTGCCCGTCCAGTGAGTTGCGTGTACTGCGCTGGAGTTAGGAACTCATGGCCCTCTCCAGTGAATTTCGTAAGTTTGTCGATAACGACAGTTCGTGCCGGCATGTTGATGCCAAGGGCAAGGGTTTCTGTAGCGAAGACGATTCGAACGAGACCTTCTACAAAACACTGCTCGACCGCCTCCTTGAATGGTGGAACAAGTCCTGCGTGATGGCTCGCAATTCCTCTTTCGAGGGAATCAAGCCAACGTCCATAATCGAGAACCTTCAGGTCGTCGTCGCTGAGTTCTTGTACGTGAGACTCGGCAATATTTCGAATTCGTTCGCGTTCATCTGAGTCGGTGAAAGTGAGGCCAGCTCGCGTGCACGAAAGAACAGCGTCATCGCAACCGTTTCGGCTGAAGATAAAGAAAATTGCTGGCAGCATCGAACGCTCAGCAAGCAACTCAACTACTTCGACTCGACCTGGCGTTGCGTAGCGCCGGCGGCCGCCGCTGGAGCGATCACGGATATCGAGATCGTATCGGTGGCCACGCTCATCGGCCTTCCCCTCAGCGAGAGTGGGAAGCAGAACGAGGCCGTCTCCCTGGCGATCCGCTACGAGGTACCAGTTGTCGAGCGTGACGGGTCGTTTCGTTTCGACCACCACCTCGGTTGGCCCCCGCACGGCACTAATCCATTGACCAAGTTCATCAGCATTCGAAACTGTCGCTGAGAGACATACGAGCCGAACATGTTTGGGTAGATGGATGATCACCTCTTCCCATACTGAACCTCGGTAGGTGTCTTGCAAGTAATGCACTTCATCGAGCACAACCCAGGCAAGGGCGTCAAGACCCGGGGAACGGGCATAGATCATGTTTCGCAGAACTTCGGTCGTCATGACGACGATAGGAGCGTCGCCGTTGACGGCGGTATCTCCAGTCAAAAGGCCGACTGACGCTTCACCGTGCTCTTCGGTCAGATCATGGAACTTCTGATTCGATAGCGCTTTGATAGGCGTCGTGTAGAACGCTCGAGTCCCCGACTTCAGGGCGAGGGCAAGAGCGTGCTCGGCGACTTTCGTCTTGCCGGAGCCGGTGGGGGCAGAGACCAGCACTGAAAAACCGCGATCGATCGCGGCGATCCCCTCAAGCTGGAACCGATCTAGTTCAAATGATTCGCTCACGTCAATCGGCGACTGTATCGGAGTCGCTCACCGCAGCCTTCCGCGTTGAACGACGCCGCAAAGCGAGAATGAGGGCTCCGAGGGCAACCGAGAGTGCATAGAGCAGGAGCATCGGAAGGGCCAACGCAGTCATCGAGATCGGGTCGCCACTAGGTGTGATCACTGCGGCAATCACGGCGATCACGACGATCGCTTGGCGCCACCATCGAAGCAATTGTCTCGGCGTGATCACACCGATCATCTGCAAAGCGACGAGCAAAACCGGGAACTCGAAACCAACACCAAACGCGAGCATCATCCAGACGATCAATGTCACATAACTGTCAGCCGTATAAAAGGGCTCAATTTCCGAGCCCCCGATAGTCGTAAGGAATTCAAGCGTTGGATTCAGTACGTAGTAGGCCAACATTGCGCCACCAAGAAACAAGACCACTGAACTCAAGGTGAACGGAATGGCGTACTTTTTCTCGTGCGGATAAAGGCCAGGGGTTACGAATCGCCAAATTTGCCAGACGATGATCGGCATCGCTACTGCGATGCCGATGTACCCGGACATTTTGAGTCGCAGCCCGAAAGCCTGGAGAGGTTCAGTTGCGATGAAGGGCTGGCCCGGCTGCACTTCATTAAACGGATGTTTAAGAATCGCTAATACGTACGGGTAGAGAAACCATCCGAGGAGGGCACCAACGGCAACGGCCAACGAGATTCGAAAGAGCCTGGTTCGTAGTTCAGCCAGGTGTTCCCACAACGTCATGTGCTCGGAAGACGCAGGTTTGGTTTCTGTGGTCATCGCTAGCTTCAGACCGTCCCGGAACCGTCGTCAGCCGGGTGCGTAGAGGACAAGTCGCCGATGAACGGGGTGGGTGCAGCCGCCGGGCCCATCGGCATAGCGGGATCAACCGGAGCCACAAGACGAGGCCCTTCAGTCGTGCGGTCGAGAGCGGTATCGACTTTGCGGGTATCGCCGAGGTCCATCGCCGATCGAACTTCTTCTTCGAACCCTGAGGTCACCCGTCGGACCTCAGCGAGAAACTTGCCCACCTTTCGAGCCGTGTCCGGCAGTTTCTCCGGACCGAGAAGCAATAACGCCAGCAGCAGGACAACGATGATCTCACTGCCTCCCACATTGAACATGGGTCGCATCGTACCCCTGCACCTCGACCATGGACCTCAAGGCTCGTGTCGCCCTCACTGAGGTCCCATGAGGCATTCTGTAGCAGTGACCCGCCTTCCATCCCTTCGGCCGCCTATCGGCTTCGCGCATCGCGGAGCGAGGGCCAATGCTCCTGAGAACACGATCGAGGCATTCGAGCTCGCAGTGCGCCTCGGCGCAACGGGGATCGAGAGTGATGTTTGGATGACATCTGATGGGGTGGCGGTTCTTGACCACGACGGTGTCGTCGGACGGCGACCAAGACGCCGGCGAATCGCAGAGGTTCATTCTTCGGAGCTTCCAGACCATATTCCGACGCTCCGCAACTTCTACGAACTTGTGGGCGCCTCGATTGAGTTTTCACTCGACGTAAAAGATCCTTCGGCAGCCGCAGAGGTGATCGCTTGTGCTCGCGATGCCAGCGCCGAGTCGCAACTTTGGCTTTGTCATCCATCGCGTGAACGTCTTTGTGGTTGGAGGGCTCTTTCACCCGACGTCAATCTCGTTGAGTCGACCCGAGCCGCTCGATTTGAAAGCAGTCCTGAACTCCACATCGCCCGCAGTGCGGAGATGGGCGTTGACGTGTTGAACCTCCACCACTCGGATTGGACTGGCGGTCTCATAGCAATGGTGCACCGCTTCGAACTCCTCGCCTTTGGCTGGGATGCACAGTTCGAACGGATTCTGGATGAACTCCTCGATGCAGGAATCGACGGGGTCTATAGCGACCACGTTGACGTCATGATGAGTGCGCTAACGAATGCATCATCCTGAGGCGAAACGCCTTAGGCGATAAAATGCGTTAGAGGAGACCGAAGCGGCCCAGAGGCCAAACAGTGATGAATGCACGTCCCACAATTGAAGATTTATCGATGGGGCCGAAGTACCGACTGTCTTTCGAATCGCCGCGATTGTCTCCCATTACCCAAACTTGTCCGTTGGGGATGACGCAAGGGGCCGGTTCTGTGCACTTATTCGGGGCGTTTGCTGTGCTGGTGACGGTGCCATCGAGGAGGTAGTTCTCGTCGAGTCGGGTTCCATCGACGAAGACAGAACCGTCCTTAATCACCACCGATTCCCCCGAAGTCGCCACTACCCGTTTAATGAGATCGGGAATAGTGCTCGAGGTTTCTGACGCCGGTCGTTCGAAGACGATCACGTCCCCACGATTCACGTCGTGCATGCGATAACTGAGTTTGTTGACCAAAACACGATCGCCTACGTGCAGCGTCGGGTACATCGAGAGCGACGGGATAAAGAAAGCCTGGAGCAGAAAGAGCTTTACAACGAGGGCCAGCAGGATCGCACCGACAATCACAATGAACCACTCGATCATGCCCGCGCCTCGCGGACCAAACCACTTCTCAAGGAACCGTCGGCGAGACCGCGAGGGGCGATGTGAAGCCACGGGTTCGACTGCAGGGCTTATCACTAGGCGACTTTCGGATCGGAAATAAGGCCTCTACATTCAGGCCGAGTGGTCAGACTAGTCACTGTAAGTAGCAAGCAGTCTCCGGGCCGATGCAGCCGCGATCGCTCCTAGGCCATCAGACGCATCAAGAACTACGGCGTCGGGTCCGAGACGAAGAAGCAGTCGTTCCAACCAGGCAACGGAGCCAACGGCAAGTTCAACCGTGAACCCCCCGTCTGGTTCGGGCACCACAGATTCGGTCGGATAATACTCGAGAATCCACTTTGCCATCGGTTTGAGTCTGAGCGTGACTCGTCCTTGAGCGTCGGCGCTGTCGAAAAGTCGGAACTCTGGAATGGGATCTGGAATATCAAATGCTTGATCGGTGTGAGTGACCTCGCGTATGCGATCAATCCGAAAAATTCGCTCAGCGTTACTCGAATGGCACCAACCCTGCAGATACCAATGACCGCCTTCAGAATGGATCGACCACGGATTCACAACTCTCGATCCGGTGTTGTCTCGCCCATAGCTGTAATAGGTGATCTTCACGGAACATTTGGAATCGACCGAAACTCGCAACTGTTCGGTGATTGCGTCGGAAGCTGTGTCGATTCCAATCTCTACTGCGGTTTCAGAGGCTTCACCTAAAGAGTGCAGAACCTTCGCGAGACCACGAGCTAGAGCGCTGCGGTCGTCGGCGCCGGGGACCGAGAGCAACGCCTTCGCTGATGTAAGTAGGGCAAACGTTTGCTCCGCAGTCAACCGCAACGGCCGACGGAAATAATCCGGTAGCTCGATCGTGACAGTATCGGCGTCGATGATTGCGTTGATGAGCACGTCTGGCGTATAAGGATGAACTCCGACCATCGAAGTTATGACAAGGCAGTCCCGCAGATCGTCCGCGCCTATATTGAACCGCTCACTAATTTCGTCGAGCGTTGCGGTTCCATTCGGTTGGTTTGCTACCCACGGAACAATCGCCAAAGTGCGGTCGAGCCTCTCTGCAGCAGTGAGATCAGCCATTGGATTCACCCGCTATGAGCAACAACCAGTCAACCATCGCTACTCGGTACTCAGGCGGCTCCAAAATCTCGGCATGATCGAGGAAACTGAGCACGAAGGACCGGAATGCTGGCCAATTCGTGACTGGCACGTGGAAAATGAGCGAGCCATCAGGCGCCGCGGTGGAGTCGCATGAACGCAATGAGTCACCCGCGAATAGTGCAACCTCAGCGTCGAACCTCACGCTGACCATGACGGGGTCAGTGTCTCCGAATTCCCATGGATCAGATTGTTCGCCGACCGTCTTCGGTGCTACATGGGATTGGCTTGCGGCGTCTCCAATCGCAACATCGCCTCGTATTCGGTCAAGTCGGAAATTTCGTTGGTCCTCGCGCTCACTATCGAAAGCCGAAAGGCTCCATCGACCACGCCTGAAATCCAGGTGCCAAGGTTCCACGCGCCGCTCTGCGGTACCTGCACTTGTTTCGTAGACAAAGGTTGCGGTCCGCCGTTCTGTCACGGCGCGAAAAAGTGGCACAAGCGAGGGGTCGCTAGGAATCTCGGTCAGTTCTCCGACTGGTACGCCGAGAGGATCACTCGTTGCCGCATCGACCACTCCACCGAGTCGCCACATCGCTCTCGCCATGTCTGCTTGCGAGGACCCAACAGCAACGGTTTCGAGCGCGAGATGCAACGCCGCGAGTTCATCGCTCTCCAGACCTGGATCGGGAAGTTCGTACTTCGACTTATCGACCCGATACGCAGTGAGTTCGGCGGTTGTGCCAACAACTACTTCGATCGGTACGCCGAGACTAAGTAGGTCCTTCTTGTCGCGCTCGAAAGTTCGGCGGAATGAATCGTGGTCCGGGTTGTACCCGGGAACTCGCTGCTGAATCTCAGCTGCGCGAATCCCCTGTGTGGTGTCGCTGAGAGCAGCGAGAAGATTCATCTGTCGCTCAAACTTCTCCGCTGATTTATCGATCGGAGTCATAGGTCATCCATCAGAATGGTCGCTAAAGCCATCAAAGCGAAGCGATCAACTTTTCGACACGCTCGTCGTGTGAACGGAACGGGTCCTTGCAAAGCACCGTGCGTTGCGCTTGATCGTTGAGCTTCAAATGCACCCAATCGACGGTGTAGTCGCGCTTTCGTTCTTTGGCCTTTTTGATGAATTCCCCCCGAAGTCGAGCTCGAGTTGTCTGTGGTGGTGTCTCAATGGCCTCGTCTATTTCGGCGTCTCCACAAATTCGCTCAACAAATCCACGATCCTGCATGCGGTAGAAAACGCCTCTTTTGCGATTGATGTCGTGATATTGGAGGTCAAGGAGCGACACCCTTGGATCGGTGAGTTCAAGAGAATGGCGTTCGCGGAATGCTTCGATCAGTTTGTATTTGATCACCCAGTCGGCTTCTCGGTCCTGGCCAAGTGGATCCTTTTCGATCGTTGTGATGGATTTCTCCCACATCCCGAGTGCTTGCTTCTCTAGGGGAGAGAGGTCGCGTCGTTCGGCATAGCGCAGAGCTCTGGTGAGGTATTCGCTCTGGATCTCAAGGGCAGTCGCCTCTCGACCATTTGCGAGTCGAACCTTTCGTGTGCACGTTATGTCGTGACTGATCTCTCGAATGGCCCGGATCGGGTTCTCAAGCGTCATGTCCCGCAGGATCACATTTGGTTCCTCGAGCATCCGAAGGAGAATTGCCGTCGTTCCAACTTTCAGGAACGTCGCGTATTCGCTCATATTGGAATCGCCCACGATCACATGAAGACGTCGATATTTCTCGGCGTCGGCGTGGGGCTCGTCTCGAGTATTGATAATCGGACGACTACGAGTCGTAGCGGAAGACGTTCCTTCCCAAATGTGTTCGGCTCGTTGTGAGATGCAAAACATTGCTCCTCGAGCGGTCTGAAGAACCTTGCCCGCTCCTGCATAGATTTGCCTAGTCACCAAAAATGGAATCAATGCATTTGTGTAGTGGGCAAGGTCCTCTGTCCGACCAGTCAAATAATTCTCGTGACATCCATATGAATTGCCGGCTGAATCGGTGTTGTTCTTGAAGAGATAAATATCGCCCTTGATGCCCTCATCTGCGAGGCGGTTCTCAGCCGACGTCAAGAGCTGCTCGAGGATTCTCTCCCCCGCTTTGTCGTGGACCACGAGATCGTGGATCGAATCACACTCGGGAGTCGCATACTCGGGGTGGGAGCCAACGTCGAGATACAGGCGAGCTCCATTTTGGAGGAAGACGTTTGAGCTCCTGCCCCACGAGACCACTCGCCTGAAGAGATATCTTGCAACCTCGTCCGGGCTCAGTCGTCGTTGCCCGCGGAGCGTGCAGGTAACTCCATACTCATTCTCGAGTCCGAAGATCCTGCGCTCCATGTCGGCACGCTACCGGCGAAGCTCCGGGCGAGTGTGCTCCGCCACAAATCAGGCTTGAGGGAGGAAGTCTGGCAATTCTGTTCGTTCTATTCGCCGGAATGATCGGCGCTGGGCACCTCGGTCAAGAACTGCAACTTCAAGGTCGGAAGCGACTAACGAACGATCAGGCCCCGCCACCGCAGCAACCGCAACAGCGAGAACCGAAACGAGATCGAGGCCTGGTGTCCATGTGGCTTCAAGGCGACTTGCAATGGAGTCAGCGTCGCCTCCTAAAACGGTGAATCGGTCCTCGTCCATGACTGTGCCGTCGTAAAGGATGTGGAAGAACTGGTCACTTGATTCCGAGGCGCCAACTTCAGCGACGAGAATCTCGACTTCCATGGGCTTCATCTCATGGGTAAAAACCTGGCCAAGGATTTGCGCGTATTGATTGCCCAGACTTCGAGCGTCGACGTCTTCACGGCTGTAGGAGAACCCTTTGAGGTCCGCAGCACGAACGCCAGCGATTCGCAATTGGTCAAATTCGTTGTATTTCCCTACTCCAGCGAAAGCAATACGGTCATAGATTTCGCTGACTTTGCGAAGCGTTGTCGAAGGGTTTTCGGCGACGATCGCAATACCGTCCGCAAATTGAGCTGCAACTAGGGAGCGACCACGCGCTATGCCCTTGCGGGCATAGTCGGCCCGATCTTTCATGACCTGTTCTGGAGCGACATAGAACGGCATGCTCATTTTGCACCTCCTGAGGTCTCGGACGCCGTTTCAGAAATCCGACCGCCGCCATCTCGGGAGGCGAGCACATCGAGCAATCCGACAAAACGTTGGGCAATTTCGGTGTCGAGGACTCGCTCAAATCCTTCGGTCGTGATGGTGGCCACGACAGGATAAATACCGCGGACCATGTCAGGTCCTCCGGTGGCTGAATCTTCATCGGCAGCCTCGAAGAGCGCGGTGATGACAAGATCGACTGCGTCATCTCGGGTGAGTCCCTCGTGGAATTTCATCTTTACGACGGATCCGGCGAGCGAACCACCTGAACCACTGGTTGCGAAATTCGACTCTTCGTAACGACCGCCGGTGATGTCGTACTGAAAAAGTCGACCTGTCTGACGGCGTACATCGAAGCCAGCGAAGATCGGCACGACTGCGAGGCCTTGCATCGCTGCCGGGAGGTTGTTGCGCACCATCTGACCAAGCTGGTTCGCTTTACCTTCGAGAGAAAGCTGCGAGCCTTCGACCTTTTCATAGTGTTCGAGTTGGAGCTGGAAGAGCTTCACCATCTCCATCGCTGGTCCAGCAGCCCCCGCAATCGCCACACCTGAATGGCGGTCGGCCGGAAACACTTTCTCGATGGCTCGATGACTGATGATGTTTCCTGAAGTTGCTCGCCGATCACCGGCCATGACAACACCATCGACATACCGAACTGCGACCACCGTTGTGGCATGGGTAATCCGGAGTCGATCGTCGACAGCAGATGATGGCGCTATCGGAACGAGCCCCTGGATTTTCGCCAGAGCGGCAAAGTCGGGACCGGGATCGTCAGAGGGAGCAAAGAACGGCATAGTCACACCGAAAGGCTACCGGCTCGAGGCCAGCACAACCCAAGCGACTACTGCCCACCCTTTTGCACAAAACTGCGCACAAAGTCTTCCGCGTTTGTCTCGAGGACCTCGTCAATCTCGTCAAGAAGGTCATCGAGTTCTGCTTTGAGCTTTTCGCCCGTTTCGGAACCCTGGGGAGCGTCATCCACTGATGTCTCGGGACGCTCAGCTGGAGTTCGTCTGATTTGTTCACGTTCAGGCATGGCACCTCCTTCTTTTCAAGACGAGCGAATCTCGGCGAACCCTAACTGCTCGCTTTACGAGCCCAGTCGATCGAGCAACTCGGCAGCCGTTTGGCATGACTCGATCACGCTAGCCACATGGGCAGCGGTCCCCCGGGAGGGTTCCATCATGGCAACTCGCCGAAGCGAATCACCTCCGATATCGAAGACCAATGAGTCCCAATTCGCGGAAACAATGTCAGAACCAAACTTCGCGAGACAGGCACCACGGAAATAGGCACGAGTATCTTCCGGCGGATTGGAAATGCCCTTCTCAATCGCAGTCTTTGTGCAGATGGTTTCGAGACCCACCCGTCGAGCCAGGGACTTTTCTGGACGCAGATCGTGATATTGCAGATCGAGCGCATGTAATCGAGCGTCTCCCCAAGCAAGTCCGTGTCGCTCGCGGTACCCATCGATCAGTCGATACTTGGCAATCCAGTCAACGGTCGATGCCAGTGAGGAGCTCTCGGCTTCGATGGCCACAAGCGTTTCGCCCCATCGTTTGAGTATCTCTGGTCCTGCCTGTGTGCCCACAAGATCGAATCCGTGGTGACCGGTCCAGTCGATTGCTCGTTCAAGCAGGTGCAGTTGCACCTCGAGAGCCGTGATCGACCCACCGCTGGCGAGTGGAAGAGCAGCCGACATCGACAGATCCGTACTGACGGAACGGAGCGCCCCGATGGGTGATGTGAATCGAAAATCGGCCTTGATCCAATCGTCTTCGATCATGGCCAAGACGATGGCAGTGGTTCCGACTTTGAGGAACGTTGCCACCTCACTCATATTCGCGTCGCCAATGATGACGTGAAGCCGTCGGTACTTCTGAGGATCAGCGTGCGGTTCATCGCGCGTATTAATGATCGGTCGCTTCAGTGTTGTCTCGAGGCCCACCTCCTCTTCGAAGAAATCCGCTCGCTGACTGATCTGAAAGGGTACTTCCTCGGCAGAGAATCCGATCTCGCTGCCGACCTTCCCGGCGCCACAAAAGATCTGGCGAGTGATGAAGTGAGGGGTTACTTCAGCAACGATCCGACCAAACGGGAGTGCTCGATCGACAAGGTAATTCTCGTGACATCCATACGAGTTTCCCTTGCCATCCGAGTTGTTCTTGTAGATCACAATCGATTGGCCATCGGGTAGGAACGCATCGGCGGCGAGCATTGAGCGTTCCAGAATGACTTCAGCCGAGCGATCGAATGTGACGACGGAAAAGGCGTCACCGCATTCGGGTGTCGAGAGTTCTGGATGGGCGTGGTCGACGTAGTAGCGAGCTCCATTGGTAAGAACCGCGTTCGTGAGATGCGTTTCGATTTCGGGAGGCATCGAACCAATTGGTGCTGCTCCGCGAGCGTCGCTGCCCGGGCTCTCGAATTCAAAGTCCCAACCAACCTGTGGCACACCTAGAGCCGAACCTCCAGAACGATTGAGGTCGCTTAGATACGAGTTAATGAGAACTGACGAAGCCGTGATTGGGTTGGGGTCGTCTGTCCCACGATGAACGATGCCGTATTCGGTCTCAATGCCGCAGATCTTCCGAATCGCCACGCGGTGAGCCTACCGATTGGCTCTGAGCGAGGGACCAGTCAAAGGTATTGTCCGGTTCCGACACGCTCGATGGACCGACCGCCACCGGTTTCCGAGTCTGAGTGCTTGACCAGTGTTCGGATGTAAATAATCCGTTCACCTTTCTTGCCAGAGATTTTCGCCCAGTCATCGGGGTTCGTCGTATTGGGAAGATCTTCGTGTTCTTTGTATTCCTGATGAATTGAGTCAAACAGGTCTTGCAAGCGAATACCGCGTTCATTGGTGCGAAGGAAACGCTTGATTGCGAGTTTCTTCGCTCGGCGAACAATATTTTCGATCATTGCTCCCGAGGAGAAATCCTTGAAGTACATGATTTCCTTGTCACCATTTTGATAAGTGACCTCGAGAAACTGATTCGCTTCATCGGCGCGATACATCTCAACAACGGTTTGCTCGATCATCACTCGCACGGTCTTTTCAGGATCCCCGCCGCCCAGTGAATCGATCTCTGTCGCATCGAGAGGTAGATCGGAGGTGAGGTAACGAGCAAAAATCTGGCCCGCAGAATTCTCATCGGGCCGTTCGATCTTGATCTTCACGTCAAGTCGTCCTGGTCGGAGGATCGCTGGATCGATCAAATCTTCTCGATTTGAGGCCCCGATCACAATTACGTTCTTAAGAGTTTCAACACCATCGATCTCCGCGAGAAGTTGCGGCACAATCGTCGATTCCATGTCAGAACTGATTCCAGTTCCGCGAGTACGGAACAACGAATCCATTTCATCGAAGAAAACGATAACTGGCCAGCCTTCTTCGCTCTTCTCGCGCGCTCGTTCAAAGACCAGTCGAATCTGGCGCTCGGTTTCGCCGACGTACTTGTTGAGGAGTTCTGGTCCCTTGATGTTTAGGAAGTAACTGCGTGCGTGTTCGTCGCCGGAGACTTCAGCAACCTTCTTTGCGAGCGAATTGGCAACCGCCTTCGCAATAAGTGTCTTCCCGCATCCGGGCGGACCATAAAGAAGGATTCCTTTTGGCGCAGGCAACTTGTGCTCGGCGAAAAGCTCGTGATGCAGAAACGGAAGTTCGACCGCATCCATGATCTGTTCGATTTGTGAGTCGAGGCCACCGACGTCTTCATAGGACACGTCGGGCACTTCTTCAAGGACGAGTTCTTCAACATCGGGTCGGGGCAGTTTCTCAAGCAACATTGAGGCTCGAGCGTCGAGCAGGACCGAATCCCCTGATCGCAGTTTCACTCCGAGGAGATCCGCTCCAATTTCAACCACCTGCTCCTCGTCTGCACGCCCGACGACCATCGCCCGATGACCATCGCTGAGAAGTTCTTTGAACGTGACAACTTCACCAGTGCGCTCTGGAGATCTCGCAAGTACAACGTTTAACGATTCGTTTAGAACGACTTCGGACCCGCGAGTGAGTTCCCTTGCGTTGATGTCTGGATGCAGAGAGACGCGCACTTTTCGGCCACCTGAGAAAACGTCTGCTGTTCCGTCGTCGTTCTGGCCTAGAAAAGTTCCGTAGGCAGCGGGTGGCTGCGTGAGCTTTTCGACTTCTTCACGCAGTGAAGCGATGTGGTCACGAGCCTCTCGCAGCGTGTAGGACAATTTCTCGTTCTGGCTGGCGGCCTGAGTCAACTGACCCTTCGTTTCGAGAAGTCGCTCCTCGAGTGTTCTGACCCGTTTCGGGGCGTCCTGGAGGCGACGACGCAGTGATGCGACCTCTTCTTCAAGAACACGAAACTGCTCGCGAAGGTCGTCGTCGGAAGATCTGTTGTTCTCTTCGGCTTCTTGGGGGCTCATTCGTCAGTCCTCCTCTTCGTGTTGGGACCCTATCGGGAGCACTAGGCCTCGGTCCGCCTCGGGCGAGATGTGGGCTTACCGCTTAAAATCGGCGAGATGGCCGATTGATCAGAACCGGTATTTCGGCCCCCCTGTTTCATGTTGAGCCTCCCACCCACTATGATTTCGTCGTTCCCATCCCCCCGCTCACGAAGAGGTGTAGTGACACATGAAGGTCTGGATCGATCAGGATCTCTGCACAGGCGACGGACTCTGCGAAGAGATCGCCCCCGACGTGTTCACACTGCTTGACGATGGTCTTGCCTACGTGAGGGAGGGCGACAAGGTGTTCTCTGACCCAGGCGGCGCTGCTGGCCTTGCCAACATTCCTGAAGGTCAACTCGATGGCGTTATCGAGTCGGCAGAGGAATGCCCCGGAGAATGCATCTTCATCGAAGTTGAGTAAGACACACCGAAACGGTGAAGTTCTTTAGAATGAGCCCCGGTTCGCCGGGGCTCATTCTCGTTAAGACAGGCAATCGGTTGCTGCGCCTCGGCGGAGCCAATGTCAGGTCAGACAGGGGCCGGTGCTAACGGCAGTCGTTCCCGCCGTCGCGAGCGTTTCTTGTAAATCCGACGGAGTCAACGCATACGCGACATTCGGAGTGTCGCGTGCAATGGCGAAGGCAATCCCGACGACTTCGCCTTGTCCGTTTGCCAGCGCAGAACCTGAGTCTCCCGGTCGCAAGGTTGCGGATAATTCGAGCACCTTCCGCTCCGTCTTGTTGTTGCCGTAGATGTCTCGACCGGTTGCGTCGATGAGACGAGCGACTTTGAAGGTTGCGATGCGAAGCGGCTCCCCACCAGGGTGGCCAAAGACTCCCCCAGTCGTTCCTTCGCTCTTGGCGCTCGACAAGACAAGAGGTGGACGGTCAAAACCCGCCACGCGGATGATGGCGAGATCCCGAGCCGGATCGAACGCAATTACTGTGCCATCGAATCGACGCCCATCATCACGAAGGATGTTTGTAGACCGCTCGCCCGCTACAACGTGAGCATTCGTGGCGATGAGACCATCGCCGATTACGAAACCGGACCCATCCTGCAATTTGTTGCAGGCAGGTCCCTCCACCTTCACCGCAGACCGCGCCACGCGAACTGCGACTTCGAAAGAAAGACCGGTCGACTCAGGAGGAGCGCCGAGATTTGGAGTCGGACGGAGAGCATCGAAGACATCGGGGAACGAGCCTTCACCAACAACCGCCCGAAGCGCTTGCATCGCGTCAGGTGCAGGCGGAAGCGAGTTCTCAACGGTTCGGGCAATCCACGAATTCGATGTCTGTGTAGCCAACCATCCGGGGCTCGCAATGAACACGGGAATCACCAGCCAAAGGATGATGACGACACCTACGAGTCCCGCCACTCCTCCGAGCACACGATCAACAGCCCCAAAGGCACCATCGCGCCGCCGAGGCGTAAGGCGTCCTCCCACGATGAAGCCGATGGCCTGCCCCAGTGTCGCTCCCACGAGCAGCAGGCCGATGGAAAGTACGAGCAGAAGTCCGTGACTGGTGGACTCGAGCTGGTCGAGGAATCGAGGCAACAGCCAGACGGAAAGTGCCAGACCAGTTGCGAGGCCAAGCCACGAAGCGACTCTCGTGATGAGTCCCAACCGGTAGCCGCCGAGGATTGCTAGAGCGATCGCAACCAGCAGAGCGATGTCGAGAAAGCTCAAAGGAGGATCCGCAGTGTGGTCATTGCTACCAAGTGTTCAGCCGCCGAGCAGACGCGCATGCGTGAGGAAACCAGTGTGGGCCACCATTCGGTGATCTGGCCGTACCGCAACTCCTTCGATGTGCCATGTCCGGTTCAGTACCTCGATCGTCTCAGGCATGTCGAATGGGCTTTGTTCGAGGGCTTCACGCAATTGCATTGCCTGCACGATGCTTGGTGTGTAGGCCAAAAGGATCCCACCGGGATGCATGGCTTTCGCCGCATGGGGAACGACCTGCCATGGCTCTGGGAGATCGAGAACCACACGATCGAGATCGGTTTCATCGATACCGTCGTAACAATCGCGCAATTCGATCCGATAGCGATCGAGGACCTCAGCGCCGAGAAACGCTTCGACATTTTCTTTCGCACGATCAGCAAAGTCTTCTCGCAACTCGTAGCCCACGATGTCCGCTCCAGCTCGCAACATCGTCATCGAGAGCGCCCCGGAGCCGATGCCTGATTCAAGCACTCGCGCTCCGGGAAAGATGTCGGCATGCATCAGTATGGGACCGAGATCCTTCGGGTAAATAACCTGAGCGCCGCGAGGCATCTTGAGGACGAAATCAGAAAGCGTCGGTCGGACTGCGAGATAGCCGACATTTTTCGTTGATTGAACCGTTATGCCCTCGGGGGAATCGATGAGCGAATCATGGAGAACGAAACCTGAGTGTGAATGAAATTCACCGGCGGGTTTCAGCGTGATCAGATACCGGCGCTTTTTCGGATCGATGAGTAGCACCCTGTCGCCGACCGCAAACGTGCGGCTCATTGGACAACTCCTGAGCCGGTAGGTCCAAGATCGACAGACACAGCGTTGACTCCGGTTCGTTCGGGAAGTTGTCCACCAGCTCGTTCAACAAGTCGACAAAATGCGCAAGTTTCAGATGTTGTGGGTGCCCCACATGATGCGCAGGCTCCAAGTCCTTCGCGATCGATGGAAGCTTCAGCGGCAAAGAACTCTGCCGCCCGATCGAGAAAGCCAAAATAGAAGGAGTGTTTGGCGCCCGGAGAACCGGCCTCGATCTCATTGAGCGCGTTTTTGTAGCCGAGATGCTTGTTGCCCGCCGCCATAGGGCACTCATCGACAATGTAATCAATACCTTTAACGATGCAATACGCCGCGGTTTCGCGCTCAGCTAGCCGGACTAACGGTTTTACCTTCCGGGGAAAACCATCCCTAGCCGGCAGCACCGGCAGTTGCCGGCCGAGGTATTCAGTATGCCAATGCAAGGTGTTGCCAAACAGAACTGCCGCTTCATCATCAAGGTTGTGTCCCGTCACGAGCACGTCGTATCCACCCTTGATCGCCTCTTCGTCGAAGAGATGACGCTTCGAGAGTCCGCAGGCTGAACACGGCACACGCTTGGCCGCACGCGATCCATTTGGGATGTCGAAACCAAAGGTTGATGGGACGTCCACTTCGATCAAGTGGAGTGACCGAGTCTTTGCATACGCCCGGGCGTAGTCAAGAGAAGTGTCGCTGTAGTCGCCGATTCCCAGACCAATGTAAAGCCCATCGACGCTGTATCCGAGATCGAGAAGAAGGTCCCAGATCGCCAGTGAATCTTTGCCTCCGGAAACGGCTACAAGGATTTTGTCTGACTTCTCAAACATAGAGAACTCTTCAATTGCCTTACGGACTTGGCGGTGACACTGCTCAATGAAATGCTCCGCGCAAAAATTCGAGTTATGACGCCGAATGTCGATGATGGCTGGGCCGCGACACGTAACGCACTTCATTGTTCGCCTCCCGAAATAACTGGGCGAATTTCAATCGCATCATCGTCAGCGAGGGACTCATCCCCAGGGACAAGTTCGCCATCTCGAACAACCAGCACGGCTTCCCGGTTGAGGTCGAGACGCGCCAACAGATTGATGATCGTGATGGGACCCTCGATCTCGAGATCGCGGCGGGGGTTATGGAGTCGAACTTTCACCCGGACATGATCGCAGGCCGAGAGCCCAAACACCTAGGCGCGACCAGAGCGCCGATCGGCATTGCTCCGACTGCGCCTCTCGGACTTCTTTGCCTTCCGTCGCTGTCGTCTCGTTGGGGGAGCTGGTTCATGGGTGAGGACCATCGTCTCGCCCAAGAGGAGCCTCCCCTTGTAGACAGTTTTAGGGTCCGGACGCAGTGCCCACTTCAGTGCCCTGAAGGACCAAGCGGCGACACCGAGAATGAGCCAAACCCGGCTTCCACCAAAGACCCCCTTGGTAAGAGCTCTCCGCCGCAGGTCGGAAATGGTGCTCATACGCGTCGGATCTCAACAAATGTTCGGCGCTTTCGGCCTCGCCGGCTTCCAAGCGCAAAAACAATCACCACCACAGTCACCGCCACAGCGGCCACGGCGATTGCCGTGAAGCTTCGGGCCTCGGATTCGACGCCCTCAATCTCGTTCTGTATCGAACGAAACCGTTCTTCGATGTGATCGCGGGTAATCGGACCGTTGGTGCTCATTTGCTGCCCTTCCGAGAGGTGGTGGCTGGTTGAGTTCCAACTCCGCCTCGTCCAATCCTTGAGATTGAGAGGGCGACGAGTCCCCCTAAGACCAACGCAATGATGAGGTAGGGCACAAACGACCAGAAGCCGGTGAAGACGTCCCCGGTTTGTGTCTGCAATGCACGAAGCCCGGAGAGACCGAAGAGAAACACTCCAAGAGTGATCACAATCATCCCACCAACGCCGAATGCAAGGTAGCGACCGATATTGCGCAAGGGATCGAGGGTCTCTTGTCTGGCGTACGAAACGAGAAGGTCCCAGAGATCTTGGATGGTTTCCGTTATCGACTTTGAACTCGCCACGATGGTTCCTTCGATGTCTCACTGCAGGGGAAGAGGAAAAGCACCACTGCTTGTCCTCCAAGTATCCCACTCTCAGCTAGTGGAAGTGGGAAAGGAGTTTAAGTCTGAGCCTCCCAGCACCTATTCGTCAGGAGAATCCCTTCGGTTCAACGCCTCGAGTGCATCAAGGTCCGAACGTTGATCTCGCAATGAATCGCACAGAAACTCAAGTCGGTCGGACGTACTCGCAGCGCATAACCCTTCGAATTGATCGCTTGGTCCCAACGCCGACAGGGCGAGAAGCTGGAATGAGGCGGTGGTCGGATCTGAATCAAGGAGATCGAGGGCCATTTGTAGATCTGCGGCAGATTCGGAACGCCTCCCCACTTCGAGAGACAGCGAAATGGCAAGTTGCAAGAGAAGTGGCAAGTCTGCGTCGCCAGCAGCATCGGGCCAGGAGTCGACGATTGCTCGGGGAAACGGGTCGTCGTCGAGCCACTCGAGCACTCGAAGGCGTTCAACCCCGACCGCAGTTATGAACCACCGCCCATTGATATCTTCTTGAGCGTCGATGATGCGGAGAAAAGATCCGAAACCCGTGCGCTGATCGTCGCCGCCAACTTCGCTCCCCCGCTCGATCAGCACAGAACCAAAGAGTCGATCGGATGACAGGCTCGTCAGAATAAGGGCGCGGTATCGGGGTTCGAATACCTGCAGAGGTAAGCCAACCCCGGGGAGGGCAACGCTCCCAAGAGGAAACATTGGAAGTTCTCTTTCTCCAAAGTTTTTAAAATCGCTCATTTGGCTGGAAGAGGTCCGAGTGATGCGATTTTGGAACCCTTCGCATAGATCATCAGGCGGTCTGTAAAGCCATCGGCAACGCCAGTTGTACGGATGTCGTTGCCGTTGTGAATGAACGAAAACGTCAAGACATTGCCTTGCGGGGTATCGGCGTAACCGCTAAGAGCATTAACGGAATTGAGGGTGCCAGTTTTTGCCCGCACTCGCCCAGTTGATGCAGTTGCCAACATTCGTTTGCGAAGAGTTCCGGTGCGCCCACCCATCGGCAGCGCGGCGAGAACTTCCGGCGTTTTCGAGATGGCGGAAACCAACGCGAGATCGAGTGTGCATGTCATCCGATTGTTTGGATCAAGCCCTGAACCGTCCAGCATGACGAGACCGGCGAGATCGAAACCCTGTCTGGTCAACGATTCCTTAATGGCGTCAATCCCTGCTGTGGTTGTTCCTTGCCCCTTCGCCTGGAAGCCGATCTCTTTGGTGACCAGTTCGGCCGTCGTGTTGTCGGAGTTCGTAAGCATCTCTGAAAGGACCTCGGTCATCGGAACCGACTCAAACGAGGCAATCTCTGAAGCACCTGTAGGTGCACGCCCGGTCGAGGCTTCGCCAGCGACCATGATGCCGCGGGTGTTTAAAACAGTGCGGAGAGTCTGCGCGAAAAGAAGCGGAGAATCGCCAGCTTTACGGTTCGCCGTGGAATCAGATGGCGTATCTGAGTAACCGGTAGACCCGTCATTGACGAGGAGCGCGGAGAGAGGTGCCACCGTGCCACCGATTTGATACCGAGTCGGCCAGGAAGGCACCCAGCGCGTGGCGTCGTATCTCGACTCGTCGCCGACGATGCCTCCGGAGATTTGCCTTACCCCTGCATCGGCGAGAGTGTCCGCAAGCGAGGTCAGATCCTCATAGAACTGATCCGGGTCATCGAAGGAGGTTTTGTACCCCGTCGTTGCGAAGAGCGGGTCTCCCCCGCCGATTACGTAGAGATCACCCTCAATCACTCCGTTCTTCGGTACCTCGCTTGCAACAAACCTCGTCGTGAATGTCGAATCGGGACCCAAGATGTCGAGTGCCGCAATAGCAGTCGCAAGTTTTATCGTTGAGGCGGGTGAAAGTGACTCAGACTCTTTGTGGCTGAAGATCACGCGTCCATCTTGCTCAACCAAAGCGCAAGTTGTCCCGACGACTTTGTTGAGATATTGACCTAGAGACGCGATCAGTTCCGAATCACTTGAAGCGGCTTGAAGCACTCCGGGGAAACGTCGTACGGAGAGAACCGGCGTGGTTGGCACTTGAGACGTGACTGCGGGCTCCCCTTTTTCGACTGCAGAGGCAGTTGACGAGACCGAAAGCAGGAGTGCGAGAGCCAACGCACAAGAAGAAATCGATTTACCGATCGACATCATTACCGTTCGTCGTTCGGCGGTCCGAACGAATCGAGCCACACCGTGCGTTCATAGAGTCGGTTCATGGCGACGATTGCCCGTTCCGCTGAAGCGAAGCAGTAGTGCCCAGTTGAACGGACCGCTGCGACCGCTGCGTTGTTGGGGTCGCCGATGGCGAGCTCGGAGGCAATGAGGACAGGCTTGTCGGCTGCTACCGATGCTGCGAGCGCAACTTCGGCATAGCGTGAATCTTGGCGATCGTGGAATGCAACAATTCGTTCCAAACCGTGATCGGGGTAAAACGGTCCCTCGCGCTCGAGTCTCCCTTGGTTCGATTGAATTCCCATGCCGAGAACCAATGTCGCATCGATGTCTTCATGACCAACAACGGCGTTAAGCACCGCTGGGACAGTGTCTTTGGTTTCGCCACCGGCAAGATCGATCGGATTATTACGGCTCCACCTTGGTGGCAACAAACCATCGAGCGTGTTGCGAAGGTCGGCAGGCAGGTCGACGAGTTCCAGACTTGTGGTGGAAACGGCATCGGCGGCGAGCACGCCCCATCCTCCCACTGTGGTCACCACAGCCAATCGCGGGCCACGCGGTGCCGGCAGTGTGGCAAAGGCAGCGGCGATATCGAACGCTTCGGCGACAGAAGATGCTCGGGTAGCGCCAACCTGGCGACAGAGTCCGGCGAATACTCGGTCGTCAGTCGCAAGAGAGCCTGTATGACTGGCAGCGGCCCGAGCTCCGAGACCGGATGCACCACCTTTGAGAATGACGACCGGGATTTGCCGACAAACGTTCTCAAGGCGATCAGCGAACTCCCGACCGTCTGTAATTCCTTCCGCGTAAACAAGACCTACGGAAGTTTTCGGATCGTCAGCGAAATACTCGAGCATGTCGAGGATTCCCACCTGCGCGGCATTTCCGACTGAGATTGCTCGGCTGATGCCGACTCCGCTTTGGCGCGAAAGATTCATGAACGACGAAACGAAGTTGCCCGACTGACTCGCAATACCGATCGAACCAGATGGTGGGTAGGGCGCGACGATTTGGGCGCACAAGGACGACGGAGTCGAGACAAGACCCTGCCCGTTTGGTCCGACGATCACCATGTCCAGTTCGTTCGCGAGCTCAACAAGTTCCATCTGCAGTTCGAGACCGGCTTTGCCGGACTCGCCGTATCCGGCAGAAGCAATGAAGGCGGCTTTGATTCCGACAGAGGCTGCTTGACAGAGGACTTCGGGGTTTGACCTCGCTGGGGTGCAGACAAAGACAAGATCTGCTTTCCCGTGTGGAATCTCAGTGAGATCAGCAACTGTTAGTCGTCCAAGAACCTCGGCCCGCTCGCGATTCGTTGCGAAGACCTCACCTTTATAGCCACACGACAGAATGTTGTGCAGCGCTACGAACCCGAATTTTCCTGGATGAGTTGAAGCTCCGGCAACCACGATTCCGCGCGGGTCGAACAGTGCTCGGAAATGGTCGGGTGTAATCACGGCTCACCCTCCGTAGCCGAAAATGCAACCAGTGCATCGAGCGCGACAGGTGCACCGTTAACGATCATGACTGGATTGACGTCGATGGATTCGAGTCCTTCGATACTGATCGCAGCGTCTGACAGTGAGCAGAGAAGATCGGCTAACGCCTCTAGATCCACGGCCGGCTCACCTCGGAACGTCTCGAGTAGCGAACGACTACGCAGTGAGCCCAACATGTCCAGCGCGTCGTAACGACGGATGGGCGCGAGACGAACAGTGACATCAGCAATTGCCTCTGCCAACACGCCGCCAACCCCAAAGACGATCGTCGGACCGAATATCGGATCTACCGACACTCCTGCAATGAACTCACGGAGCCCTGTCGCCATAGGAGCAACAAGTACGCCGGTGGCACCGTCCTCAGGACGGGCGGCATCGAGCAACTCTTGACACGCATGTTTGACCGCGTCGACACCATTTATGCCTAGACGAACGAGTCCCCGTTCTGACTTGTGGGAAATGTTTTGTCCACACAATTTCACCGCGTACGGACCAGTCATACCGACAAGGACTGCCTCTACCTGATCCGCCTGCGAAATGAGGACCTCTGGAAGGAACGGTATCCCGTACTTGCCTAGCAAATCCTTCGAATCCGATTCGGAAAGTGTTCTGCTCATGATTGTAGAGCTGCGCGAAAAAATGCTCGCAGGTGTTCGAGCCGCTGCTCCAACGCGTCGATCGCTAGCGGATCTCGGTCCAAGAGACCCTCAATGAATGGAAGGTCGCTGAAGTAACTGAGGAGTGCCCCGTACCCGGTGAGCATCACCTGTTCCGCGTCGAATCGACGAAAAGTTCCAGCGTTCATTTCCATCGTGAAGTACTCGACAGCACCTTCAAAAAGCGGCCGCAGTGCGACGCCTAAATCGACACCCAGACGCCGACCTCCGTCGAGCGCTTCTCGTCGCACGATTCTGACGAATTGCGAATTTTCCATGAAAAACCGAAAACCCGCAGTGAGAACTAGATCGACTTTTTCCCATCCCTGAACGGGAGAGTCTGTTGCCTCGTCTACCTGGATGATCCAACCGGCTAACGCTCGATCAAACACTTCCTTGTAGATGGCTTCTTTCGAGGGAAAGTGGTGGAGCACACTCGATCGGCGAATGCCGACGGCTCCGGCTATGTCATTCAGTGAGGTGCCGTCGAAACCATTCTCGGCGAAGCAGAGTTCCGCCTCGATGAGAATTACTTCTCGTGTCGGGGTACTCCCTTCTCCAACGACCATCTGGAGAGGTTAGCGGGGACCCGTTCAGCAGAACGTTGTTCGCGATTACCGTTCTCCTCATGGAGATCCTCTCGGCATTATTCATTGAAGGAATTGAGACTCGTCAGGTCGCAGGTCCGTCAACGCGAATCGATATCACCGGCGTCCAGTTCTCGGCGGCTGCCACCGGGCCAGTCCCTGTCACTGTTGAGCCCCACCTCTGCGTGATCGTCTACTGCCCGCCCGACTCGAGCGACAACGGCGTGCTCGAGGTGGTGTACCGGAGAGGCGAGGAACAACTGGCTCGCAATGTCCAGCCACTCCAAGTTGAGCAAGGCAAGTTCAATTACCGACTCGTGCGGGCAGAACTGACCTTCGAGGATTTCGGCACCGTCGAAGCGCATTGCCGAATTGATCTCGGACCAGTCACTATCGTGCCGTTCACGTTGCTCCCGCCAACGGTCTGATGCGTTGCGCGGCTGCGCTCTCTACACATCCGATTCCTGCATACGCGACAGGCGATGTCATCGCAGAGCTTCTCGCTCTCGATCGGCCGCCTGCTGATTTAGTGGTTGCCTTCGCTACTTCAGCTTTTGGCGGCACTTCCGAGGACATCGCCGAAACAATTCGAGTTCTTCTTCATCCAAATAGTTTCGTTTTTATTGTCTCCGATGGAATCATCGGTGCGGGCAGTGAAGTGACAGCAGGCAGCGGGATCGCACTGTGGTCAGTGTGGCTCGAGGATTCGTTAGCGAATGAATCAGTTCAGGTGTTCTACGTGGATGACGGAGAACTCGCTGACGACAGTGAGTTCACGCAGGCGATGCATGCTGCAACCGATGTCATTCTCTTCGGCAACCCTGATGAGCCTCGCGTCACCAAGTGGATCGATCAGATTTGCGATCTGAGGCATGGCCGCTCGGTCTCCGGAGCGTTGCTCGCAGCCTCACAAGGAAGCCTGCTGCTTGATTGCGCAGCGGATTCATCGCCGAGTCTTCTCGCTTTGGCATTTACAGGACTCGGTGCGACCGTCACGTTGGCCCACGGAACGACAGCCTTAAGCGTCCCCATGGTTGTCACGAACGCCGTGGGCTCAATGTTGTGCGAGATCGATGATCAGGGTGCACTCCAGATAGCGAAGGACATCCTTTCCTCCATTGAAACGGACCGTCGGGCGATTACTGCGCAGGATCTCGCCGTTGCGCTTCTAGAACCCGACACTGCTCGTGTCGTGGACGTTTATCGAGTTCTTGGTGCTGACCGCACGAGTGATTCACTCGCTCTTTCGCACCCGGTTCACGCTGGTGATCGCATTGCGTTCCACCGCCAAGATCGCTTTGGACCGCTTGCTGACCTCGAGCATTCACTACAAGGATCGCGCAGCAACGGCGCACTGGTCTTCTCTTGTGGACCTCTCAATCCTGACTCCGATCTCGTCGGCACAGGCGAGGTTGGGATGCTCGGGGAAGCACTCGGCACCTCTGCCTACGCCGGAATTCACGCGGCGTCAGTCATCGGCCCGAGCGCTGGTCAGTCGGGGCTCTGTTCCGCCCCATTTTCAGCAGTCATCTTCGGGCGTTCCCACCACTAAGGTGCAGCCGTGACCGACAGCAGAATCGAAGCCCGTACTGTTGACGTCGTCCGTGGTTTTTCAATGGACGCTCCGCAAAAAGCCAACTCCGGGCACTCCGGAACGGCGATGGCCCTCGCTCCATTGGCCTATGCCCTGTTTGCCCGCGTTATGCGCTACGACGCAAGTTGCCCTGAATGGCCGAACCGCGATCGCTTTGTCCTGTCGGGCGGGCACGCGTCGATTCTCGAATACTCGATGCTCTACCTCACCGGTTTTGGTCTGACGCTCGACGACATCAAGAACTTCCGTCAATTTGGCTCTCCCGCCGCCGGACATCCTGAGCGAGGTCACACCCCAGGCATCGAAGTAACAACCGGGCCACTCGGTCAGGGTCTCGCCAACGCCGTGGGCATGGCCCTTGCTGAGCACGCATTGCGGGCGCAGTTTGGTCCGCAACTTTTCGACCATCACACATTTGTGCTGTGCGGCGACGGAGACCTTCAGGAAGGTATCTCACACGAGGCAGCTTCTCTCGCTGGCCACCTTGGTCTCGACAAGCTCGTCGTGATTTACGACGACAACCACATCTCGATCGATGGTCCCACCGAACTCGCTCTCTCAGATAGTGCTGCGGAACGCTTTCGAGCCTATGGATGGCATGTTGAGAACGTCGGCGAAATTGGCGAAGATATCGATGCTCTCGAGGCCGCAGTAACCCGGGCAAAGGCCATCGACGGCAAACCATCGCTCATTGTTCTCCGCAGTCATATCGGTTTCCCCTCAGCCAAATTCACCGATACCGCTCATGCGCATGGCAATCCCTTCGGTGTTGAAGAAATTGCTGCGACGAAAGCACTCGTGGGAATGCCCGATGAAGTTTTCTGGTGCCCGGAAGATGTTTTGGAGCACATGCGAGCCGCTGGAACGCGCAACCGACCGGCACGCGAAGCGTGGTACTCGATGTACGAGAACTGGACCGAGAACAAACCAGTGCTTGACGCGGTGCTAGAAGGACGGGGTCTCGAGGGCTGGAAGGACGCCTTACCAACTTGGGAACCAGGCGCGTCGGTTGCGACACGTGCCGCAGGCAAGAAGGTTCTCAATGCATTAGCGCCGGTCGTTCCCGGCCTCATGGGTGGTGGAGCCGATCTCACAGGTAATTGCGGCGTCGAACTCGATGGTGCTGAACCATTCTCTCGATTGAATCGCGACGGACGTCAGATCCATTTCGGTGTTCGCGAACATGCAATGGGTTCTGTAATGAATGGCATGGCAGCCCATGGCGGAATCATTCCCTTCGGCGGCACATTCTTCGTCTTCGCCGACTACATGCGTCCGCCTGTGCGTCTGGCAGCACTCTCCGATCTGCACGTGATCTATTCATGGACTCACGATTCGATTGGTGTCGGCGAAGATGGACCAACTCATCAGCCGATCGAACACCTCGCCTCGCTGCGAGCGATGCCCAAACTGCGGGTGATTCGCCCCGCTGATGCCAACGAGACTGCTCAGGCCTGGCGGATTGCCATTGAAATGGGTGGCCCTACTGCACTCGTACTTAGTCGTCAGAACCTCCCCGTTCTCGAAAACACCGCCGGCAATACAGATGTCGAACGAGGGGCATACGTCCTCCGCTCAACCAAAGCCGATCCAGACGTCGTCCTGATCGGAACCGGATCCGAGGTTTCGCTCTGCATGGCAACGGCCGACCAACTCGCAACCGAGGGAATCCACGCTCGAGTCGTGTCGATGCCTTGTTGGGAACTCTTTATGGATCAAGACGATGACTACCAACGGGCGATCCTCGGCGAAGGGTTCCCTCGTGTTTCTGTCGAGGCCGGTTCTACGTTCGGCTGGGCGCTGTGGGCCGATGCTTGCGTCGGGATTGACCATTACGGTGCGAGCGCTCCCGCATCGGAATTGATGGAACTCTTCGGCATGACCGTAGAGAACGTCATTGAACACGTTCGTATTGTCCTCAACTGACTCGGAGAACCCTGATGTCTCGTCTTGCCGACTTATATGCAACCGAAGATCAAAGTCCTTGGCTCGACAACGTGCGACGTGACTGGATCGAGAACGGTGAGATGCAGCGGTGGGTCGACCGCGGTGTTCGTGGAGTCACATCGAATCCAACGATTTTTCAGAAGGCCATTTCTGGTGGAGATGCATACGACGGGCAATTCCGCGAACTCCTTTCGAGCGGAACCTCAGTTACTGACGCGTACTGGGAACTCGTTGTTACCGACATCAATCATGTTCTTGCACTGCTGCGTCCGGTCTATGACTCAAGCAACGGGATCGACGGTTACGTCTCTATCGAGGTCTCTCCGCTGCTCGCTCGTGATACCGAGAGAACAGTTACCGCAGCGCGACACCTACATGGACTCATTAACCAGCCGAATCTCTACATAAAGATTCCCGGCACCAAAGAAGGCCTACCGGCTATTCGGTCGATGATCTCCGAAGGAGTGAGCGTGAACGTCACGCTGCTTTTTTCTCTTGATCGTTACCGTGAGGTGATGGAGGCCTACATTTCTGGCCTCGAAGCTTGCGAGGGTGACCTCTCTGCGGTTTCTTCTGTCGCCTCATTCTTCATTAGTCGAGTCGATTCAGAGGCTGATAAGCGTCTGGACGCCGTGAATTCGCCCGAAGCTGCAGCACTCAAGGGCAAGATTGCTGTTGCCAACGCACAGGTGGCCTACGAGGCATTCCTCGAAACGTTTAGTGGCCCCCGTTGGGACGCGTTAGCTGCTCGAGGAGCACGCCCGCAGCGTCCACTCTGGGCGTCAACATCTACAAAGAATCCGGACTATCCAGACACGCTCTATGTTGATCAACTCATCGGCCCGAACACCGTCAATACGATTCCTGAGAAGACTCTCGATGACTTTGATGATCACGGGACGCTCAAGCGAACCGTCGACGCTGATCTACCTGGCGCCCATGCAGTCCTTGCGACATTTGCCAAGCTCGGCATCTCACTCGCAGATGTAACCGCGCAGCTCGAAGATGAGGGCGTTGCGTCGTTCTCGAAGTCGTTCGACGACCTTCTCGAGTCTCTTGAGGCCAAGGCAAAGACTCTGAAGTGAACGGGTCACTCGTTGTCGTTGACGACGTAGCGAAGGCCTTTGCACAACTCGTCGTCGATCAGGCAAATTTGAAACCGGCAGAGCCATACTCGCTGGCGTTCTCTGGTGGATCCACTGCACGCGACTGTTACCAAGAACTCGCTCTCACCGGTTCGACGGCGGTTGACTGGTCCATAGTCACCGGCTGGTGGGGAGACGAGCGCTGCGTTCAGCTCACCGATGTCGATTCCAATTTTCGCTTGGTCAAGGAAGCTCTACTCGCACTCGTTGAGCCCCTGGCTGCGGTCCATCCGATGCAGCCAGACCTCTCTGATCCGGACGTTGCTTATGAGGAACTCCTTCGAGCCTCGCCCCCAATTGACCTCATCCATCTAGGGCTCGGACCAGACGGTCACACCGCATCGCTATTCCCAGGTTCCGATGCGCTCGATTCTCCAAAGGGTCGTCTTGTGGTTCTGAATCGCGATCCGTCCTCAAACAATCCTCACGAACGGTTGACATTCACCTTTGAGGCCATCTCTCAGTGCAGGACGGTCGTGGTCACTGTCGCTGGCTCGGCCAAGACCGACGCCCTGCATCGGGTGCTCGACGGCGATCTGAGCGCGCCAGCCACGCATCTCTCTGGAACAAACCTCATCTGGCTCGTGGACAACGCGGCAATGGGCGCACGAACCCCCCGATAGGGTTCCCGACATGCTTCGGCTAGATGCTCCGCTCGAAGAACTCATGGCGCGAGCCAGGTCTATTCGCGACAACTCGTTTGGCGTCAGGGTTACCTATTCGCCGAAGGTGTTCATTCCTCTCACCATGCTCTGTCGCGATCGCTGTGGCTATTGCACCTTTGCGCAACCGCCCGCTCGCCTTGAGTCCCCGTACCTCTCCCCCGCTCAAGTCCGAGCCCTTGCGGTCGCCGGAGCACGGGTTGGTTGTCATGAAGCTCTCTTCACACTCGGAGAGGCTCCCGAGGACCGTTATCCAATCGCGGCGCAATGGCTCTCCGACAATGGTTACTCCTCGACGATCGATTACGTCGCTGCGATGGCTCAACTCGTTCTCGACGAAACGGGCCTACTTCCCCACGCCAATGCTGGGGCGCTGCCGGCCGATCAACTCGCACAATTGCGGAAAGTTTCGCCATCTCAAGGCGCGATGGTTGAATCGCTTCGAGCAGATCTTGAATGTCACCGGGGTGCACCTGACAAAACTCCCGAACGTCGACTGGCGACCCTCGAAGCGGCCGGCGAACTCGCCATTCCCTTTACCACGGGAATACTCGTCGGCATCGGGGAAAACCGCGAAGATCGCATCGAGGCGCTCGAAGCAATAGCTGCTTCGCACCTTCGACATGGTCACGTGCAGGAAGTGATCGTTCAGAACTTCCTCCCCAAAGAGGGAACAGCAATGCATTCCGCTCCGGCCTGTCCAAGCGACGTCTACCTAGACGCCATCGCTCTCGCCCGAATCATTCTCCCTCCGGATGTGCACCTTCAGGCGCCACCAAATCTTTCGGATGATTTCGGCATCCTCCTCGACGCAGGCATCGACGACTGGGGCGGCGTCTCCCCGGTTACCGCTGACCACGTGAACCCCGAGCGCCCGTGGCCGGACCTCGACCGACTTCGTACAGTTACCGAAGCAAAGGGCTTCGAACTTGCTCCTCGTCTCACTGTCCATCCTGAATTCGTGCGCAACGACACCAAGTGGATCGATGAAGGTCTGCGCTTTTCGGTGATGGATCGATCAGACGCCGATGGACTCGCCCGAGATGATCCCGGAGCCGTCTTCGTCCAGTCGCTCAAACCCGCTGCTCCTGAACAGGTTGACGACGGCGTTGAAGTCCTTCAGATCGGACCGCGGTCCACAATTTGGAGTGCTGGTTCACGTATCAGCCCACCTGCGCTTGTTCCTGCGGAGGGACGAGCAACCGGCGCAGTTGCTGAAGTGATCGCCGGAGTGCGTCTAGGACAAGAACCCGGTCTCGACGAGATCGTCACACTGTTCGGTGCTCGCGGCCAGAACTTCGCAGCTGTGACGCAATTGGCCGACGAACTTCGACAGGAAGCTGTTGGAGACACTGTCACTTGGGTACACAACCGAAATATCAATTACACGAACGTCTGCACGTTTAAGTGCAAATTCTGTGGATTTAGCAAAGGCCCGCTTTCGCTGAATCTGCGCGGCACTCCTTACTTGTTGACCCTTGACGACATTGCGACGAGAAGTCGTGAAGCGGCAGATCTCGGCGCAACAGAAGTCTGCCTTCAAGGCGGAATTCATCCGGATTTCGACGGCAACTACTACATCGACGTGGCACGCGCCGTTTCCGAAGCAGTTCCTGAAATACACATTCACGGATTCACTGCTCTCGAAGTCACCGAAGGCGCACGACGCCTCGATGAACCACTCGACTCGTACCTCCGCCGCCTTAAAGACGCCGGTTTAAAGACCCTCCCAGGGACGGCCGCCGAAATTCTCGATGATGAAATACGCGCCATCATCTGTTCGGACAAGATCAACACCGAGGAATGGCTCGAGGCTCACCGAACCGCTCATAGCGTTGGTCTTCGTTCCAATATCACGATCATGTTCGGTTCTGTAGAGCGACCCATCCATTGGGCCCGTCACATCGTCCGCACTCGAGATCTACAAAAAGAGACCGGTGGATTCACCGAATTTGTGCCGCTTCCATTCGTGCATATGGCAACTCCGTTGTACCTCCAGAAGAAAGCCCGGAGAGGTCCAACGTTCCGCGAGACGATGCTCATGCACGCGATTCCGCGCATCGCCTACCGAGGCCTCATCGACAACATTCAGGCTTCGTGGGTGAAGTTGGGTGCCAACGGTTCCAGGCAGGCGTTGCAGGCTGGCGCCAACGATCTGGGTGGAACGCTGATGGATGAGAACATCAGTCGCGCCGCCGGAGCCGATCATGGCCAAGGTATGGAACCGTCCGATTTTGCTGAACTCGTGGCCCCAATCGGCCGCAACGCCGTGCAGCGCACGACGCTCTACGGACGTCTTGCCGGAGTCTGAGCTAGTCCATCGAGTCGTCGGGCTCACTCAGCAAAACGATGGCTTTCTCAACGGCGCGACGAGCCCTTGTTAATCGCTTCTCATCTACCGGTAATTCGTGACCACCAGCATCAATCGATTCGCGCAAGCGAATGATTGCGAGGTCGGTTAGTTCTTCGGCAATCGTTTCGAGTCGAGTTCGTAGCTCGTCAAATTCTCCTGACATGTCCGTATCCTTACTCACCGGTTGAGACAGCGCGAGCAACTAGAGTTTCGCTCGTCCTCTCTACCCGATAGTGAACGGATGGTTCGATGGCTGGGCAACGAAGCGAGATCACCGATGACGACACGCACGAGTGGATCTCATTCGATCTCGATGGAGAGACCTACACCTTCGATGTCACTTGGCTTACGAGTAACTGGAAGTGCATCTACGGCGACGGTTGCTTAGGAATTGAAGAAGAAGCAGCGCCCGAGAAGATGTTCGGATGCTGCTCTCACGGAGCCCATTTCGCCGACAAAGAAGACCGCAAACGAGTAGCCGAAGTCGTCCCTCGTCTACGCGACGACGAGTGGCAATTCAAAGCAGTTGCTGCAGAACTTGGTGGCCCGATTCACAAGGACCACGGCGAATGGGTCACACGGCGCCACGAAGATGCCTGCATCTTTCTCAATCGTCCCGGCTTCGAAGGCGGAGCCGGATGTGCATTTCACACAGCGGCGCAGTCTCGCGGAGAGAACTTCATCGATTGGAAGCCTGAAGTCTGCTGGCAGCTCCCCGTCCGTCTCGATTTCCATATCGACGACAACGGATGGGAAACAAACATTCTCCGGGAATGGAAGCGCCGTGACTGGGGTGAAGGCGGAGACGACTTTCACTGGTGGTGCACCGAAGACCCGCGCGCATTTGTAGGCGAGGTTCCAGTCTATGTTTCGAGCAAGGACGAGATCGTCGCTCTCGTTGGGCAAGGCGCGTACGACCACATCGTAGAAATCATTGAACGAAAAGGAACCGAAGTGTTCCTTCCGCATCCTTCAATGAAACGCACCGCCGCAAAAGCCGACTAAGCAGCGACAAGATTCTTACTTCTTATTGGTGCGTCGACGATCTGATTCTTTGAGCATGCGCTTACGCAGTCGAAGAGATTGCGGTGTGATTTCAACAAGTTCGTCGTCACCGATGAACTCGATCGCAGTTTCGAGCGTGACTTCGCGGGGTGGGACCAACTTGATCGCTTCGTCCGCTGAATGGGTACGAATGTTGGTCTTCTGCTTTTCACGGATGATGTTGATCATCATGTCGTCACTGCGTGAGTTCTCTCCGACGATCATTCCCTCGTAGACCGCTTCACCTGTGCCGATAAACATTTCGCCACGTTCTTGAAGGTTTCCGAGCGCGTAACCAGTGGACGTACCGTCGCGATCAGAAATCATGGCGCCACCCTTACGAGTGGGGAGATCGCCGACCCATGACACCCAACCGGCGTTGTGCTGATGCATCAGAGCGGTTCCGCGTGTAGCGGTCAGCAGCTGAGAGCGAAACCCAATGAGGCCGCGGGCGGGGGCCTCAACGGTAACAATCGTTCGACCAGTGTCGCCTGGCCGAAGATCTGTGACGCGTCCCTTGCGGGGGGCGAGAGCTTGGGTGACGGTACCGACATGCTCGTCGGGAACGTCGATGACTGCTCGCTCAAGCGGTTCATGCTTCGTTCCATCGATCAGTTTGACGATGACTTCAGGTCGGCTGACCTGAAGCTCGAAGCCCTCTCGGCGCATGGTCTCGATAAGCACAGCGAGTTGAAGTTCGCCTCGACCTGAGACCTCGATGATGTCAGGTGATTCTGTAGGTTCAACCTTGATTGAAACGTTTCCGAGGATTTCCCGGTCAAGCCGCTCGCGCAGATGACGAGACGTGAGGAATTGGCCTTCCTTGCCAGCAAGGGGCGAGGTGTTGACGCCAAAGGTCATGCGCAGCACTGGCTCATCGACTGTGAGACGAGGCAACGCAACAGGGTTCACCGAGTCAGCGAGCGTGTCGCCGATCTCGACCTCAGGGAAACCGGCCACGATGAAAAGGTCGCCAGCTCTAACCGAATCAACCTCGACTCGACCGATGCCTGAGAACGCCATGAGTTGGGTCAGCTTTCGCCGAAGCGGGCTTTGTCCTTCGTCTTCTTCGCACAGTGCAACCTGCTCGCCTCGACGGAGCGTTCCTTGCATCACACGACCGATGGCGAGGCGGCCCAGATATTCAGACGCATCGAGGTTGGTAACAATCGCCTGCACCGGAGCGTCGGGATCGCCAGTCGGAGCCGGGATCGCGTCGACGATGGCCTGGAAGAGCGGCGTGAGATCGTCGTCTTCGCCCGGCATTCCTATTCCAGAAACTGCTTTGCCTTCTCGGGCAATAGCGGAGATAACGGGAAACTCGATTGCGTGTTCATCGGCATCGAGATCAAGGAAAAGTTGGTAGATCTCATCGAGAACCTCTTCAGGACGTGCATCTTGGCGATCGACCTTGTTGATGACGACAACGGTTGGCAGCGAAAGAGCGAGAGCCTTCGAGAGCACGTAACGGGTCTGAGGCAAGGGGCCTTCAGCGGCATCGACAAGAAGGATGACACCGTCGACCATCGAGAGGGCGCGTTCGACCTCTCCACCGAAATCGGAGTGGCCAGGGGTGTCGACGAGATTGATCTGAGTGTCGTTCCAGGTGACAGAAGCGGCCTTGGCAAGGATTGTGATGCCACGTTCGCGTTCTTGGTCGTTCGAATCCATGATTCGATCGACCACAGCGGCATGTTCACTGAACGTACCGGTCGCACGAAGCAACGCGTCGACGAGGGTGGTCTTGCCATGATCGACGTGGGCGACGAGCGCGACGCTACGCAACGGAAGAGAAGAGGTGGGGGGCACGATTGTCTTTCAGTTCGGTCCACCGGCACAGGACCGATGGAAGTTCAGGAGGGCCAGGCGCTTTCGTCGCGATCGGCCTCTGCGTCGTACATGCACCATGACGAATGGTCATGGCCCGGATCGGCCCCACACTCGGGGCACGGTTCGGCATCGCGAGCATCGAGGATCGCGTCAAGATTTTCGTTGGTGCGTTTGAGGGCTCTTGCTTCCTCGAAACGCCGATGTCGACCCTTTTTCAACGGTCAACTCCCGTCGGTGAGATTGCCGTGGGAGTGTACCGGTACCAGAGGTAGTCCTGCGTCATCTGAGATCGAGAGTTCCTCATGACAGGGGTTTACGGGATCGTTCTTCGATCACCAATTCGCCATTTCCGGCAAAAGCAACGGCTGCGCCCCCTTCGAGGAGGCTGCGAACGGGGCTGCCGGCGAGAGCCTCACGCCACCCTGTGGCGAGACGAGCATCGGCATCGCCCCTCAGGAAGGCCTCGATATCTCCCCTCGTGGCCAAAATCGAAGCATCGAGTTCGAGGTCTCGGGCCAGTTGGGACACCCACGCTGAAATGAGTGCGATTGCCGGCCGGAGGTCCTTCTCGACACCCCCCGGGACGACATCATCAACCACAGGGTTCTTATCGGCCATCCCCGCCTTGACCGCACCGAGGATCTCTCCCACGACCTCTTCGCGGGTGCCCCGATCGAACCCCCGCACCTTTTCGAGGTCGCGACGATCCTTCGGCGGTCGCTGCGCAATGCCGGTGAGAGCAATATCTGAAAGGACATACCTCACTGGAATATCGAGAGCAGCAGCTCGACGCTCGCGCCAGGCGGCGAGTGATCTTGCGACAGTCCGAGCCGAACCACGCAATTGGCGAGCCTCTTTAATTCGTCGCCATGCTTCATCAGGGTTGCGCTGACCACGTAAACGGACTCTTTGGATTTCGCATTCATCCAACGCCCAACTCAATCTTCCACGCGCTTCGAGTTGCTCGACTATGCGATCCTTCGCTTCAAGGAGACGGGCGACATCGTTGGCCGCATAGATGAGCTGTCCATCTGTCAGAGGTCGCTGCAACCAATCAGTAAGACGGTCGCCTTTGCCAACACGGAAGTCCACAAACCGCTCATAAATCGTCGTGAGCGACGGCGTGCTAAGACCCAAAAAACCGGCAGCGATCTGAGTATCGAAAAGCACACGCGGAACAGTTCCGCAAACCAGTTCAAGTATTTCGAGGTCCTGATCGGCTGCGTGAAGGACGGCAACGGCGTCACTCTCAAGGATCTCGGCAAACGGTCGCAGATCAACAGCCAAGGGGTCAACCAATACCAAGTCACCAGGCCAAGCGATCTGCACCAAAGCGAGCTTTGGGTAATAGGTCCGCTCCCGGTGAAATTCTGTATCGAGCGCGTAGCAGGGTTGAGCGCGAAGCATTTCTATGACTCGAGCAAAATCGCTCTCGGTATCGACAATTCGAAAGTCAGGGTCAGTCACGTGACAACATCAAACTGGCGATGTTCCGCAGACGATTGGACGTCCGGAGTCGACCCAGCCGTTGGTGCCTCCAGCAACGTTGATCGCATCGATCCCCTTCGTCCGAAGAAACTCAGCCGCTTTGCCGCTGCGTCCACCAAGGGCGCAAATGACATAGACCGGACCGTCGGAAGGAATTTCGTCAACACGATCGGGCACCGTCGATAGAGCTATGTGCACAGCGCTCGACACATGCCCGTCGGAATATTCGTCATCTTCTCGAACGTCGACCAGAACGATAGGTTCGGCGAGAAGCAGCTCTAGCGTTGTCAGATCGATTTCAGGAACTGTGCTCAACGGGAACCCTCATTCGGAGTCGAAGACCTCAACGGGTCTGCAGCGTAGCGTCGAAGGTCCGAGGGCAGATCGACATCATCGACAGCTGAGGCGACTACCCCTTCGACTGTAATGGTCCGTAAGTTCGCAAACGCGAAGCGGGGGGCCCTCTCTCCGCCGGCGTACGCTTCGGAAACGAGATCCCAAGAGCGGCTTATTCGCCATGCTGCGGTGAGCGGTTGTACGCGGCCGTTAACTTCAGCAAATGCAACCGCTGCTTCAGGATCCAAAAGCAATGCCGCTACGAGCGTGATCGGTGCATCCGACGTGATGCCCGGCGTGTCGCAGGCGAGAACCACAACAACGTCGTCAATCGAATAGCGCATGGCTGTGAGGATTCCGGCGAGCGGACCCTCACCTGGGTCATCGTCAGGTACCGACCGAGTCACTCCGTCAAGAGATGAAAGAGCAGCAAGGTCGCCGCCCACGGTGAGAACCTCGCGAGCTCCTGCGCCATGAAGTGCGTTCGCAACGATCGACGTCAGCTCGACGCCATTGATCGTAAGCAACGCTTTGTCTTGACCCATCCGGGTTGATGCTCCACCCGTGAGTACAGCGCCGGTGAACTGCACGGGCGCCAACGATCAACCCGCGAAGTCAGCCGGTGGCCACGACGGGTCGCATTGACGAAGAAATAATTCGCAACGCTCGGCTTCATCGTGCTCGCCGATTAAAGCAGCACAGCGAGCCAAGCCGGCGAGACAGGACAGGAAGCCACGGTTCGACGGGCTGGCCCAACGAACGTATCCAGAACCGCGCCACCCATTTGCACGTAACGCATCGAGTCCTCGGTGATACCCGACACGGAAATAGGCATAGGCCTCAATGGTTGAGGTTGCGTTCTCCCCCATCGCTGCCCAAACGCTGCTCGAGCGAGGGGCACGACCCGCAATGTCTCCGAGGAGCACTAAGCGATTCTCATCGCTGCCTTGCGCCTGTTCAAGTGCCTGTCGAAGCGCCGCCGGCTCTTCGGGGAGCACTGCCTCGGGCGGACCAGAGGTTGAAAGGTTGATCGGTCGGGAATCAGTCACAGCTTCACGCTACGAGATCTTCTGACAGTTCACACGCTCTCGAAATCGAAAGTTGAAGCCAAATTCTCACTCGCACCGAATTACGGGACCTCAACAACACGAACGGTGTCGGTGACTCGACCCTTAGAGAAACGAGAACCACCGACGACCACGACGAGATCGCCCGAATGTATCTCGCCCTTCAAGCGGGCAAGAGAAATCGCCTCGTCGGTGAGCTCATCAGCACTGCCCGTGGCCTCAAGGTGGTAGGGGGTGGTACCCCAGCTCAGGGTCAGTTGATTGATCGTTCGTGGATCTGACGAAAATCCAAGAATTTTTGATTTCGGTCGAAAACGTGCGACCGACCGAACGGTGAATCCGCTTTGCGAGATACACAGAATTGCCGCCGCCCCGATTTCGCTCGCAGCACGTTGAGCTGCCGAGGTAACTGCATTCGTGACACGAGATCCGGCGCTATCGCCTGTCGCCAATTGCAGGGAGGCTAGGAGCGTCGGCCATCCGGCGTAGTCGAACTTCTCATCTGCCCGAGCAGCAATTCTGGCCATGACATCCACGACATGCTCCGGATCGTCACCAATGGCGGTTTCTCCTGAGAGCATGACCGCAGACGAACCGTCGAAGACCGCGTTCGCAACGTCGGAGGCTTCGGCGCGTGTCGGGCTCGGAGAGTGAATCATCGACTCGAGCATCTGTGTCGCCGTGATTACAGGCCGACCTGCTGCAATACAACGACGGATGATTTCCTTCTGGAGATGCGGAAGTTCTTCGATCGGGAACTCTGAACCAAGGTCGCCTCGAGCGACCATCACGGCGTCCGCCACTTCGACAATTGAGGCCAAGTTCTGAACCGCTGCCCTTGTCTCGATCTTGGCGATGACCATTGGTCCTCGCGGAGCTGGTTCAACTCCGACACGGCGTACATCGTGGGCTGAGCGAACGAATGAAAGAGCAACCATGTCGACGCCGACTTCGACAAATGCGTCGAGGAATCGGAGATCTTCTGGGGTTGGAGTTGCGATACGAAGTCGATCAGAAGGAATGTGAATTCCGGGTCGACCCGTGAGATGACCGCCATGATTCACTCGAACTCGGAGATGATCACCTTGTCGACCGAGCGAGAGAACTTGCACCGCGCCATCGCCGAAGACCAGGTGATCTCCTTCTTGAATATCGGTCAGTAGATCCTCGTAGTCGACCTGGAAGACCTCAGCGGTGCTCGATCCGGTGCCGGGAGTGACAAGAAACTCCTGCCCATCGACAAGAAGCACGCCATCGCCCGGAAGCTTGCCGAGCCGAACCTTGGGACCCGGTAGATCCGCCAGGATGCCAATTGGACGACCGATATCTTCGGCTACGGCGCGAATCCGGTGAAAGCGCTCGAGCGCTAATTCCAGCGATTCGTGAGAGAGGTTGATTCGGGCGATGTCCATACCGGACTGCATCAACCCCTTGAGCACACGAGGATCGTCTGATGCTGGACCAATAGAGGCGATGATCTTCGTGCGGCGTGTCATGCCTCCACGCTACCGGTGCGCAAGTTCAGGTCCGAACCATTTGATTGCGAGCGGACTTAGTTGAGTCGGGCCCGTAACCCTGCAGCGGCGAAGCGAAATCCATCAGCCTCATCTTCAGGCGCCTCGGCGGCTAGGGCCTCAAGCACGCATGACGCCTTTTCAAAATCGCCCGAAGCCCCGTAGGCACGAGCAAGTTCGGCTCGTTCCCAAATCGAGGCATCGGGGAGCAAACTCCGAAGACGAGTGGCGATGACACGCGAGTGATGATCGTGCTCGAGGACCGCGACTTGGGCAAGATTATTGAGCATTCTCCGGACAATCCCTCGAGGACCTAGTGGTGCAAGCATCGATTGATGCCACGGAGCATCTGGTCCGTGCAACTGCCTGAATAATTGCTGACATCCTAATTCGTCGAGCTGCGCGCCACGGTCGAACGCATCGATGTACGTGCCGGAACCTGCATCCTGCGTGAGGAAATGTCCTGGCAATCCGATGCCGTGGAAGGTGCGTCCAACTCGACGACCAATCGCCATCACGACAATCGAAAGAGTGATCGGAATTCCGAGACGCTGTTCGATGACGTAATCGAGACATGAATTGTTCTGGTCGTAGTAACCGCAAGAGTTGCCGTTGAATCGCAGATCTTCGAAGATTCGTGTTCTCACTGCTTCGAGGGAGGAACCACAACCATCTGCGAGTTGATCGAGTCGGGCCATCTGGTCTTCAACAATCAGGCCTTCGTGGAAGTGCGATGCCAGAACGAACGCAGCCTCGTCGACATTGATCAAACTCTCGTCGCTTGACATGAGGATGGTGAAACGATCATTTCTTCCCACAGGTTGAGGGTATCGGCCCTCCCCAACTTCCCGACTTCCCGGCTTATGGAGGTCTACGGTGCGGGCATGAATCAGATAGCTCACCCGTATCTCGACCATGAGGGGCCAATCCCTTTCGCCCACCGGGGCGGCGCCGGAGATTGGCCGGAAAATTCTATGGAAGCGTTCTCTCAGGCCGTCGATCTCGGTTTTCGTTATGTCGAAACTGATGCGCACGTCACCGCGGACGGTGTTGTCGTTGCGTTTCATGACGATCACCTCGACCGAGTCACCGACAGAACTGGTCTCATCGCTGAGATGCCTTGGTCTGAGGTGTCAGTCGCTCGTATCGATGGGATCGCCCCCATCCCGTTGCTTGAAGACCTCCTGATCACCTGGCCAGACCTACGAATCAATATCGATCCTAAGCACGACGAAGTAGTCGGACCGTTGGCCGATCTGCTTCACAACATTCATGCTCTTGATCGCGTCTGCATCGGTTCCTTTTCCGATCGACGCATCGAACAGTTCCGCGACAGATTCGGCGAGTCCGTTTGCACATCAATGGGACCTCGGGCGGTCGCGAAGTTGCGGGCATCGAGTTTTGGCCTGGGCCGCTCACGTCCCGCCGACAACTGTGTCCAAGTTCCCACACACGTAGGCAAGGTTTCCCTCGTCGATCATCGATTCCTCCGCCGTGCACATCGATTGGGCCTGCCGGTGCACGTCTGGACGATCGACGATCCAGTCGAAATGCACCGTCTCCTGGATCTGGGTGTCGACGGCATCATGACCGACCGACCAGCCGTCCTAAAGGAGGTTCTCGAGTCGAGAGGGCAAAGGTGAAAAGAGGCGAAGGAGGCGGTTCGACTGCCAACATCTTTCTCGTGGGAAGGGGAACCCTCGGTTCAGCAGGTCAACTAGTCTCAGCGTTAGTTGACAGGTCGGAGGGCGGTGCCTAGGTTCCGGTCTGTGGCGCAAGTCACAGGGGGCGGTTGGCTCTCGTGAGTTGCATCCCGAGACCGCTAGACACATGCCACCGAAACCCGCTCCGCACACTCTTGAGGCCTCACGATGAGATTCGTACGCAGGAAGCTGGCGCAACTCATCGTTGTACTGCTGTGTGTGACCTTCTTTTCGTTCCTGCTTCTCGAACTTCTTCCTGGCGACACTGCCACGCGACTTTGCGCTGGAGCCGGTGGCCAAGAATGCGTTGACCAAAAGCGTCTTGAGTTTAATCTCAATGACCCGATGCCTGTTCGTTATGTGCGGTGGCTCGGTGACGCGGTAACTGGCGATCTCGGTGCGTCTGCCCGAAACGCTCAGCCCGTATCAGAGGCACTCGCCGAACGAATGCCGGTAACAATTGAATTGCTCCTGTATTCACAGTTCTTGGCGCTGCTTGTGTCAATACCTTTAGCGTTCGCTGCATCGAAACGGGCCGGCGGGATTCTCGATCGAGTTTCTAGCGGCACCTTGTTCATGCTGCTCGCAATCCCCAACTTCGTCATGGCCATGTTACTGATTTGGATTTTCCCAGTGACGTTAGGGATTGGCAATGCAACCGGTTATACGGCATTCAGCGAAGATCCCTTGAAGAGTCTCGCCTCACTCACCATTCCAGCCATCTGTCTCGCTGTTGCTGAAATGGCGGTGTACATGCGTCTTTTGCGCACCGATCTCATCGCCACGATGCAAGAGGACTACATCGCTATGGCTCGTGCCAAAGGCATGTCTCCACGCAGAGTTCTGTACGGCCATGCGTTCAAACCTTCGACGTTTTCGCTCATCACAGTGATTGGTCTGAACTTCGGCCGACTCGTAGGTGGCACAATCATTCTTGAAGTCATCTTCGGCCTCAATGGTCTTGGCGGTTACACCTACGCTGCCATCCAGGGCCAGGACTACGTCCCCGTGCAAGGCGCCATCGTCGTCATCGCCTGCGCCTACGTGCTCGTGAACTTCCTCGTAGACCTTCTCTACGCCGCCCTCGACCCCAGGATTCGTCATGCCCGCGCCCTCGCCTAACAACGCTGGTCGACCGTCCGGAGATTCGGTCTTTGCCGCAAGTGGCGACATCGCCACCGAGGTGACGCGAATAGCCGATGGTGACGCGCATGATCTTGAAGCGCTTCACAAACTCGATCCCGATCAGATCGACGGGGCGAGACCCAAAAAGCGATTGGGTCTCTTTTTCTGGTGCGCCGCTGGGTTCTTCATTGTGGTTGTCGTTCTTGCCATCACCGCTCCCTGGCTTCCGATCAATAACCCAGCAAAGATCGTTGGGCGACCCCGCATTGCGCCGAACACTCAGTTCTGGTTCGGCACCGATGCCCTCGGGCGGGACATTTTCTGTCGTGTCATCTGGGGAGCCCGAGCATCTCTTGCAGTTGGATTTCTGTCGATTCTGTTCGGCGGCGTCATCGGCACTGCCGTTGGTGTCGCAGCCGGCTATCTGCGGGGCAAGACCGAAACAGTATTGATGGTGGCAATGGATGTATTGCTCTCGTTTCCTGCCCTGCTTCTCGCTTTGGCAATAGTGAACTTCACTGATTCAAAGACGATCCTTACCGTCTCGATTGCTCTCGGCCTCGTTGCAGTAGCTCCCACTGCTCGACTCGTACGAGCGAACGCGCTCATCTACGGCCAGCGGGATTTTGTTTTGGCGGCTCGTTTGCTCGGCGCGAACCACGTTCGGATCCTTCGGCGAGAAATCCTGCCGAATATCGTTCCGCCGCTGCTTTCCTTTTCGATCATTGCCATCGCCGTGGCAATGGTTGCTGAAGGAGGACTGTCGTTCCTTGGTCTGTCGATCGACGCTGCCTCAACGGCAACTTGGGGCAACATGATCGTGAGCGGCAAACCGGCCCTCGAAAATGGGGCCCCATGGATTTCTCTTATTCCGAGCGCTGTTCTGTTTCTAACAGTTCTCGCCCTGAACTTTTCTGGTGATCGAATTCGCGAATACACCGATGTAAAGGAGGGCTGACCATGTCCGATGCCTCTCCCCACGCGCAGAACTCACCACTACTTGAAGTGAAGAACCTCTCGACTTCGTTCCGCACAGAACATGGCGTCGTCCATGCGGTTGACGATGTCTCCTTCGTTCTCGATCGAGGCAGGACACTCGGTGTCGTAGGCGAATCAGGATCGGGCAAGACCGTTCTCGCCCGATCGATCATGGGACTACTTCCGAAACGAAATGTCATTCGCGAAGGTCACGTTCTCTATGAAGGCGAAGACGTCATCTCCTACAACGAGAAGCAGATGAGCAAGGTGTGGGGCGCCGAGATGGCCATGGTGTTCCAGGATCCCATGACCTCACTCAACCCGGTCATGAAGATCGGCAAGCAAATAACAGAGTCTCTGCGCCATCACCTCGGAGTCGACAAAGACGAGGCCAATGCCACGGCGACTGCCCTCCTTCGACAGGTCGGCATCCCCGAGCCCGAGCGTCGCCTCAGTGAATACCCGCATCAACTTTCTGGCGGCATGCGTCAGCGCGTCACCATTGCTATCGCGCTGGCCTGCGGTCCCAAGGTCCTCTTCGCTGACGAACCAACCACCGCACTCGACGTCACGGTGCAAGCACAGATTCTCGATCTACTCGATGACCTCCAGCGCGATCGCCACATGGCAATGATCCTCGTAAGCCATGACCTTGGCGTTGTAGCAAGCCGGACCGACGAGATCATGGTGATGTACGGCGGAAAGGTCGTGGAGCAAGCGTCAACATCCGAATTGTTCCGCAATGTCCGGATGCCCTACACCGAAGCACTTCTGCGTTCGATCCCTCGTATCGAAGATCCGAGCCATACTCGGCTCGAAGCCATCCCAGGCCGCCCACCGAACCTCCTTTCTCCCCCAACCGGATGCAATTTCGCTCCTCGGTGTCGTTACGTACAAGAACGATGCTTGGTCGACGAGCCACCGCTCGAATCGGAAAACGGTCACGCGTGGCGTTGCTGGTATCCGGTGGGTACTGACTCGAATCGAGAAGCCCTTGCGCGCAATATTGCCGCTGGTGTTCCCGTCGGCATTCCTGCACCCGGATCAATGTCGTCAGTGGGTGATCGATAGTGGCTGGATCGGGCACCGCTCATTTGCGAGACGCATCAGCGGCCATTCTCCGGGCCGAAAACTTGGTGGTGGAGTTTCCACTCGGCTCAACAGGGTTAAAGGTTCACGCAGTAAGTGATGTCAGTTTGGATCTTCTTCCAGGGGAAACACTTGGTCTTGTCGGTGAATCCGGTTCGGGTAAGTCGACGACAGCTCGCGCCCTCATGCAGATGCCCTCACCAAACTCAGGTTCTGTCTTTCTCGAACAGAAGAACCTCACAGAGTTGTCCGGGTCCGATCTCCGAGAGCTTCGTCCGCAGATGCAGATGATCTTTCAAGATCCGATTTCGTCGCTCAATCCGCGCCGCAAGGTCACCGACATCGTCGCCGAACCCCTTAAAATCTGGAAGCGCGGAACAACTGCCGAACAATACGAACTTGTTGATCGCACTCTCGAATCGGTCGGAATCGATCCCGAGGGAGCACGTTCTCGCCGTCCTTCAGAATTCTCGGGTGGGCAATGTCAGAGAATCTGTATTGCGCGTTCGCTCATGCTTGAGCCGAAATTATTGATCTGCGATGAACCAGTTTCGGCTCTCGACGTTTCCGTACAGGCCCAGATCCTCAACCTTCTTCAGGATCTAAAAGAGCAGCACGGACTCACAATGCTTTTCATCGCCCACGATCTCGCCGTCGTAAAGAACGTGAGCGATCGCGTTGCCGTGATGTACCTCGGAAAGGTATGCGAGGTCGGCGTCCCCGATGCCTTGTATTCAACTCCGGCTCACCCGTATACAAAGACACTTCTAGACTCAATCCCCCACCCGGACCCCGATGCACCAAAGGGTGATTTCGCAGGGTTGTCAGGCGAAATCCCATCGCCCGTCGCACCCCCAAGCGGATGCCGTTTCCGCACAAGGTGTCCTAACGCACAAGAGTTGTGTGCACAGGTCGAACCGGTAATGACTGCAGTTGGTGACGATCACTACGTGGCCTGTCACTTCCCATTGCGAGGTACACCAGTCACGCTCTAATCGTGTTCACCGGTACTCGGGATCATCAGCGGCGGCCCAGCAATACCAAGCAGCCACACTGCGATACGGAGCGAACCGATCGCCTAGTGGCGCTATTTCGCGAGCGCTCGGCATAACGCCGCCGTTGAATGCTCGGCCATAGCCACTTCGCACTCCGTAATCACCCGCAGGCCACACATCAAGCCTCCGAAGCGTGAACATCAAAAACATCTGGGCTGTCCATGGGCCAATTCCGCGCACCCCAACGAGGTGTCCAACCACTTCATCGTCGGTTAACCGGCCGATTCGATCCAATCGCACCCGACCATCGGCGACCTGATCGGCCAGGTCGAGAAGTGATGCGCACTTAGCGCCCGACAGGCCGGCCTCCCGCAGTTGCGTGACTGGAACAGTGCGGACAGCCTCGGCAGTGAAAGGCCCATCGATCAGGCCCTTCACGCGAGCCCAGATCGACGTCGCGGCACGTCCATTGAGTTGCTGCGAGGCGATCGCATTCGCTAGTGATTCGAATCTTTTTGAAGCAGGAGGTGCCGCTCCGATCTTCATCAATCCATGTCGCTCAACGAGCACCTTCATGACCTTGTCCCGACGAGCAAGCTCCTGTGAGGCGGCTCGATGCGTAAGCGGCATGGATTTGAGCCTAGGGGGTCTCCGTCTGTGCCACGATACGGACATGGCATCCGCACCTGAATTCACAATCGACACGTCAACCATCTACCGCGTCACGATCGCTACCCCAAAGGGCGAAATCGTCATGGATCTCGATCCTCGCATCGCGCCAATCACGGTGAACAACTTCGTCACGCTTGCACGTAGCGGCTTCTACGACGGACTTACGTTTCACCGCGTCGTAGCCGGTTTCGTTATCCAGGGTGGATGTCCCACGGGCAATGGCACCGGTGGTCCTGGTTACAAATTCGCCGATGAACCTGTTCAAGGGAATTATCGAGATGGCGCCGTAGCAATGGCGAACTCCGGCCCCGACACCAACGGTTCACAGTTCTTCATTTGTCTCGGCGACCAGCCCGGACTCCCGAAGCAGTACAGCCTCTTCGGCCACACAATTGCTGGCCTTGAAGTCGTCAAGACAATTGCCGTCGGTGACGTGATGACAACGGTGAGAATCGAAGAAGTAGCAATCGAAAGCTGATCGCAGCGGCCGAATAGTCAGTCTTTTGTGGCGACCGCATTCGGAACGACATTCATCTTTGGCTCATAGGCGTCGACCTCAACCTCACGTGGTGCCGACCCCAATGTGGCCCGCATCGCATCGCGACAATCTTCGCATGGCCCGTAAAAACGCGCACTCGCAGGCAGGGCACATCGAGGACAAACGAAATCAAGTGGTGCCGTATCGAACAGGTCATTACCCATAGACACATCATCGCGCACTAGCGATGGAGAAGTCGTAACAGTCAGGGAACGTATGCGCCTGTCCACGCGAGCGCGCTGAGGGCAACGACTCCCCCGGCAAGGATCGTGGTTACAACTCGATCTGACAGAGGGTGCTTCGTTGCCACCGCAAGCGTGAGCGCTAGCGGAAATGCGTTGATTCCATACCTCTCTAGTGAATTCAGATTTTCGGCTCCCAAGGCCACGCACAGGATGATCGCGGAAAAGATTCCGTAGGACACCGGCCACCATCGGAATGTCAGCGCCAACAAAACCAAGAACGCGATAGCAAACGGGATATGGAGGCCATCGGAGAATTGGGTGGATCCGAACATCTGGGATATTCCATCCCACATCCTGCTGATGGGGTTGACCGCCGTTCCCCTCAAACTGTTTTGCACGGAGAAGGGAAGCCACGCATCGCCAAACACACGATTCACCCAAAGCAGATACGCGCCGGTCGCAACGAAAGGCGAACACACAGCAGCCATGCCGACTGCTCGCTCGTTGTTCTTGGCACTGCGCCACACTCGGAGTAGTTCGATGGCCACTGGGACGGCAAAAACGATGCCCAGAGGTCTCGAGAAACCAACGATGAGCCCGGCGGCAATCGCCCAACCCCATCGTCGAGTCCGAATCGCCCAAAAACCAAAGACGGCGGCAAGAATCCACAGAGATTCGGCGTATCCCCAAGCCAACACGAACGCTCCGGGGAAAAGACACACCATCCACACCGCACGGTTTGCGAGATCTTTGGACCCCCGCTCAAAAATCACCAATCGACGAATAGCAACAGCCAGCAGAAGTGACGCGATATTTGCGACGAGTACGAGTGCGAGGTCAGCTCGGCCCAGGGTCACGACCGACGCGACGCGCCCGAGCAACGGGAAGAGAGGGAAGAACCGAAGGCCGTCCGGTGCAACAGCGTCGTAACCATGCATTGCGATATCGCGGTACCACGTGCCATCCCAAGCAATGAGACCTTCACTGAGGACATTGGGCTTTTTTGTTGGAACGAGGTGCTCAGACCCTGCGTATGCAGTGATGAAACCCGCCGCAATCAAAACTCGCGTTGTTAGCCACGGAAGAGCGACTTCCCGAAGATCACCAAGAAGTCCTCGTGCTCGAATCTTGAAGGTAGTCATCATTTCGGCGGAGCAAACCGGGTCAGAGATGCATGCTCAAAGTACCGTTCGCCGTCCGCGCCTACTAATTGCTGTGGCTGCCGACTCGCTGAAAGAGCCTCGATCAATCCGCTGCACTTTCCTTCAAGTGTCTTATACGAATCGCTCCAAACGACATAGATCGCGTGACTCGGACCAGCGTCGGCGAGTACACGGCTCGCGAATGCTGCTGGATCTGAAGAGCGATTTCGATCCGCGTAGTCAACCCAATCAACAAAACGACCGTCGTCGTAACTCGGATAGGAAATAAACATGAGGTCCGAGGGCATCACACGCACCCCAGCAGGACCAAGCTGGTCGGGACAAAACACGACGATGTCTCCAGGCGTGGCAGAACTCGAAACTGCTCCGGCAACCGCCTTCAACTGCGTGCGGTGGTAGACGACGTTCCAAAATGCTCCAACAGACAGAACGAGGCACATTCCAGTCACTACAACGAAGCGAACCCACCTCGACTCAAAGCAACAAATGCCAGCAGCAACGAGGAGCGCAATGAGGGGGAAAAGTACAGCTGTGTAGCGACTAGCAAATGCACTGTGGCCGAGGAAGGAAACTGCGCATCCAACGAGGAAGGTGAACGACGCGATCCAAGCCGGTCCCCTGAACTCACGACGAGTTCTCAGATCAAGCCCCGTGGTTCTGCGGTCGATGGTGAAACCGAAAACTCCGATGACGAGAGCGACGCCAATCATCGCAGCCCCCAAGGATTGCTCGGCGTAGGCGCCTCCCCCGTAATCAGCCAACATCACTCCAAGCGCTGCAGTCGGCCGTGAGGCCTTTGCCCATGGCGTGCCGGTGTGTGCGGCCTGGTAGATCATCGTTGGAAGCCAGGGAGCGAACGCGATTCCTGCGGCTACCAGTGCCAGAACAAGACCCAGCCACGGTCGGCGGGCTGCGCTGTCTGGGGCCCTCCCCATCTTCCAAAGAGCTGTGAGACCAATCGCCCCGAGCAGCCAGAGGCTCCAATAGTGGGTGTAAAGAAGCACTGCTCCGACAACGGCGATTCCGAAAAAGCGAGGAAGGGTTGCCTTGCCTCGGTCGATCACATCGTCAATCAGCAACCAACCAATGACCACAAGGAGCATTACGAGCGAATACATCCTCGCTTCGTTCGAATAGCGCACCGCAAAGGGTGAAACTGCGACGACAGCAACGGCGACCCAACCCAAGGTGGGACCGCCCTTGCGTCGACCGATTACCCATACCAGCGGGAGGGTAAGGAGTCCGAACAGCCCAGAGAGACCGCGAACCCAAAGATCTCCAGAACCGAAGACGCCTGTCCACCCGTGAAGCACGAGGTAATAAAACGGCGGATGACCGTCATGTTTGAGGTGCTCAACCAGCTGGCCGAGCGGGGCACTGGCGATATTTACCGAAAGTGCCTCATCAAGCCATAGAGAGGAACGAGTCACGAAGCGGGTGAAGATGCCCACGGCTATCGCGATAGCGGCGAGAGCGATGATCTCAGGCCGCGCCCGATTCTCTTTAGTCACCACTGATTGACCATATTCCTCGTCTTGCATACCTGCGCAGAGTACCGCCGCACTCTGCCTTGGACAGCCACCCCGGTCGTCACTAGTCAAGGATACGTTCACTACACTCAACCCCGTCCCTCATTGCGAAAGTGGCCTGATGACGCCTGCCCCCGAAACCAGCATTCGAACGCACCCATCGGTCGTGATTATCGGCGCCGGGCCAGCAGGACTCACCGCTGCGTTCGAACTCTCGAAGGCTGGTCGATTGAGCACCGTGCTTGAGGCGACCGACATGGTCGGAGGCATTTCTCGCACCGTCGAACGCGATGGCTGGCGCTTTGATCTCGGCGGCCACCGGTTCTTCACCAAGGTTCAACCAGTCGAGGACCTCTGGCATGAAATTCTTCCCGACGAAGATTTCCTCATGCGACCCCGAATGAGCCGCATCTTTTACGACGGCAAGTACTTCGACTATCCGCTTAAAGCATCGAACGCGCTCAAGAACCTCGGAATACTCGAAGCCGTTCGTTGCGTCGCGTCGTACTTCTGGGCCCGAGCGAAGGTGAGCCTCTCCAAACTCCTTGGTCGCCATAAGCCCGAGACAAGTCTCCAAGACTGGATCACGAACCGCTTCGGGAAGCGCCTATTCGACCACTTCTTCAAGACCTATAACGAAAAAGTATGGGGAGTTCCGGCGAGCGCCCTGCAGGCCGACTGGGCTGCGCAACGCATCAAGAACATGTCTCTCTGGAATGCCGGGATGAACGCCATCCTCGAGACAATCCCCAGTTGGGTCCCATTTGTCCACGCTGGAAAATCAACCGACATCACCTCACTAATCGAGGAATTTCAATACCCCAAATACGGTCCCGGGATGATGTGGGAAGCCGCACGAGACAAAGTCGTCGCCGCAGGCTCAACCGTTCTGATGGAACAGAAGGTCACGCGTATCGAACACCGTGAGGGCCGAGCTATTTCGGTCACAACAACGAGTGCGAGCGGAACGACAACATTCGAGTGTGACGAGGTCATCTCATCGATGCCGATGTCCTCGCTTCTGAAAGCGATGGATCCGCCGCCACCTGCAGACGTACTTTTTGCGGCCAACGACCTTCGTTATCGAGATTTCCTCACTGTTGCTCTCGTTGTCCCCGAGAGCGTCGGGTTTCCCGATAACTGGATCTACATCCACTCACCAGCCGTGATCGTCGGTCGAATTCAGAACTTCGGGTCATGGTCTCCTTACATGGTGCAAGAAGGCCGAACCTGCCTCGGCCTCGAATACTTTGTTTTCGAAGGCGACAAGATTTGGAACACCTCCGACGAGAACCTGGTAGCGCTCGCCACTCGCGAACTCGAATCGATTGGTCTCATTGAATCCGGTCGAGTCGAGGCTGGCTATGTCGTGCGAGTCCCCAAGGCCTATCCGTTCTACGACGAGCGTTACAAGGCCAACGTTCAGAGGCTTCGTGAGTGGCTTGATGATTGTGCTCCAAACGTGCATCCCGTTGGACGAAACGGCATGCATCGCTACAACAACCAAGACCATTCGATGTATACAGCGATGCTCACGGTCGAAAATATCGTGAACGGCTTTTCCCACGACGTGTGGGAAGTCAATGTCGACGAGGAATATCACGAGGAGAAGGCTCCGGCCTCCGGTGCCGGTACGGGTCGAGATGCTCCAGTCATCGACCGAGACGCGTTCGAGAGCGATCACCCCGTCCATCAACCACCGTCCTGACCATCCAATGAGCGCCGCAGCTTCGGTCAACGACATCACAGCACTCGCAGTCGCGGCAGGAATCCAGCGAGTGCATGTTCTTGCGTGGCGTGACCTTGTCGATATCGAAGCGGGCGGTTCTGAGCTGCACGCAGCGAGAGTGCTGTCGCTTTGGTCAGAAGCCGGCCTTGAGGTGTCTATGCGAACCTCCTATGCACAAGGCCACCCCTACGAGGGCACTCGCGATGGATACCGGATCGTTCGCAAGCACGGCCGTTTCATGGTCTTTCCAACAACGGTCATCAGCGAGATTCTTGGCAGCCTCGGGCCTCGAGACGCAATTGTCGAGATCTGGAACGGTGTTCCTTACCTCACGCCCCTCTGGGCGCGCGGGCCACGATCAACATGGATTCATCACGTACACCGTGACATGTGGGAGATCGTCCTTGAGCCCGGCTTAGCGAAGGCTGGCAAATTCTTCGAACATCGGCTGGCGCCTCTGCTTTACCGTCGCACGCCCATCGTCACGCTTTCTGAATCAAGCCGGTCAGAGATCGTTGAGTATCTGAGACTCCCCGCAGCCAACGTACGTGTCGTTCCTCCTGGCATCGACGAACATTTTCACCCCAGCGGTGAAAAATCCGCCACTCCGCTCGTTGTTTCGGTTGGTCGATTTATGCCTTCGAAGCGGTTCGACGATCTCATCGACTCCATTGTCGAAGTACGACGGTCGGTACCCAACGTTGAACTTGTCATCGTTGGCGATGGTTACGAGCGTCCCGCACTGGAGGCGCAGATTGCCGCACTCGGCGCAAAGTCTTGGATCCGTCTCGCCGGACGAGTCTCAGACGAGGAACTTCTTTCGCTGTATAGACGAGCTTGGGTTGTCGCTAGTGCGTCAATCGCTGAAGGGTGGGGAATGACCCTCACTGAGGCCGCCCGCTGCGGCACACCTTCTGTGGCCAGCGATATTGCCGGACATCGTGACTCAGTGGTTCCGAATCTGTCGGGTCTCCTCGCGCGCTCTTCACGCCAACTCACCGAGTCCTTGGTCGCAATACTCACCGACCCAACGTTGCGTGATCGACTCTCAGCTGGAGCGCTCCAGCACGCAGCGACACTTACGTGGACAGCCACCGCACTAGGAACGTTCACTCCCCTTGCAGAAGACGCCCTTCGCCGCCACAAGGGGCATGCATAGTGGCACCACCAGTCGTCCTCGTGCCTGGCTTTGCGACGTCTGCCTCGAGAACTTGGGGAGACAACGGTTGGATCGATCTGCTCGCTGACATCGGCCGCACCGCGTTCGCTCTCGACGTTCTTGGTTCAGGCTCCTGCGAGAAGCCCCACGATCCTGCGGCGTATGCAATGTTTGAACAGCATCTGCTCGACCGTTTTCCGTCTGAGCCAGTCGACGCGATCGGATTCTCGCTGGGTGCTCGGACGCTCCTCACCTTGGCAGCCCTGCATCCCGATCGATTTAATTCGCTTATCGTCGCCGGCGTAGGCCGAAACCTCTTCGAACGCGATGCGACAGGCGACTCGATCGCCTCAGCCATCGACGGGACCGGTAACAGCGACGACCCGACTGTTCGCTATTTCGTGCAACTGGCAGAGGCCCCCGACCAAGATCCCTTGGCCCTCGCTGCGTTCATGCGTCGTCCTTCCGCCGTTCCGATCACTCCCGAACTTTTAGGTGGAATCACCTGCCCTGTCCTCGTTGTTCTAGGCGACAAAGACTTCGCCGGTCCGGCCGATCCACTCATGGACGCTCTACCCGGATCTCGCCTCGTCACGCTCCGAAACGTCGACCATTTCGCTACGCCCAAAGATTTCGGCTTCATAGACGCCGCCCTCAGCTTCCTCTCTACTCAGGACTGAACGCTCACACGTGAGTAGCCAAGGCCACATTTCATCGTGAGTACCCAATTCCGGAAATCTGGCGAGATCCGCACTAACTTCTTTAAGCGGAAGTGATATTTCGTAAGCACGGGAACTTTCACCCGGGCTCACCCAACACAAGGAGCGTCCATGAGCGACACATCCCAGGGTCCGGACTGGTGGCAAGCCTCGGACGGCAAGTGGTACCCACCGGAGCAAGCCCCCGGTGCAGCACCTCAGCCTGCTGGCGGTCGACTTGATATCGGGGCTGCTCTCTCGTTCGGATGGGAGAAATTCGTTGCCAACCTGAGCACGATGATCCTCATCGTCGCCATCTTCTTCGGCGTACAGGTGGTCTTCAACATCATCGTCCAGTTCCTCCGGCCGAACGGACTCATCAGCGGCCTGCTCGTTACGGGCGTCGTCATCGCGATTGCCGTCTTTGTCGGCCTCATGATCGAGGCCGGGCTCATCCGCGCGGCATTGGCGATCACTGAAGGTCGCCCTCCAGAAGCAAGCATGATGTTCTCCACAGAACGACTTGTTCCATTCGCAATCGGAGCAGTCGTTGTAGCCCTCTTGTCGTTCGTTGGCATTCTGGTGTGCTGTATCGGTTACGTAGTGGTTCGATTGTTCATGCTGTTCTGGGGTTTTTACGTTCTCGACCCCAAGCGCAACGACGAACCAGTCGACGCGATAAAGAATTCATTCAACCTTGTAAGCAAGAACGCAGGCGATGTTCTTGTCTTTGCAATCGTTGTCGTTGTCATCAATATCGTTACGTGTGGTCTGGCAATCGGTGTTACCGAAATCGCTACTGGCTATGCGTATAAGCAGCTCAACGGCGATCCCATCGCTGCTTGATTGAGCTCTTGCTTTACAAAAGGCCCCTGTCTTCGACAGGGGCCTTTTCGCGTGCAGCGAGCAATCACTATTAGCGCAGTGGTACCGCAAAGGTGTCGATCGGAGCCGGAAGTGTTGTACTTCCAGTCAGCCAATTGTCGACAGAGGCTGCAACCGAACGCCCTTCGGCGATTGCCCAGACAATGAGGCTTTGCCCTCTGCCCATATCGCCAGCGACGAAAACGCCGTCGACGTTGGTAGCCCAAGTGTGGTCGCGAGCGACGTTGCCACGTTCATCGATGGCGACACCGAGCTGGTCTAACAGGCCGCCTTGTTCGGGTCCCACGAAGCCCATAGACAGGAAGACGAGTTCACAGGGAAGCTCGAATTCCGAGCCTTCAACGGCTTCGAATGACGGTCGTCCATCGACAACTGCGGAAACCACTTCGACCGCGCGAAGGCCGCGTAGGTTGCCCTGATCATCGCCAAGGAATTCAAGCGTGTTGACTGCGTAGACCCGATCGCCGCCCTCTTCGTGTGCTGACGATGTGCGATAGACAATCGGCCACGTCGGCCATGGGTTTTCATTGGGCCGGGAATCGCCCGGTCGAGACATGATCTCAAATTGATGCACAGAGGCAGCACCCTGGCGGTGAGAGGTACCAAGACAATCGGCACCAGTGTCGCCACCACCAATAATGACAACCCGTTTCCCTTCGGCGTGGATTGGACTGCGATCAAGATCGCCTTCTTGTACACGATTGGCCAAGGGGAGAAATTCCATTGCCTGGTGAATACCGTTGAACTCGCGTCCCGGAATTGCAAGATCTCTGGCCGCTGTAGCTCCTCCTGCGAGGACCACCGCATCGAACTCGCCGCGAAGTTGTTCACCCGTGATGTCAACGCCGACGTTGCTATCGCAACGGAACTCGACGCCTTCGGCCTCGAGTTGAGCCAGCCGCCGATCGAGATGGCTTTTTTCCATCTTAAATTCTGGGATGCCATAACGGAGGAGCCCACCAGGCCGGTCTGCACGTTCGAACACCACGACATCGTGTCCGGCTCGAGCCAATTGCTGAGCCGCTGTTAGACCAGCAGGACCGGATCCGATGACAGCGATTCGTTTGCCCGTGTGCACTGTCGGGAGCTGAGGTTCAATCCATCCTTCGGACCAAGCTCGATCGATGATCTCGACCTCAACCTGCTTGATGGTCACAGGATCCTGATTAATGCCAACAACACAAGCCGCTTCACAAGGGGCAGGACACAGTCGCCCGGTGAACTCAGGGAAGTTGTTCGTCGCGTGAAGCCGATCAATGGCATCTCGCCACCGATCGTGGAAGACGAGATCGTTCCAATCGGGAATCAGATTTCCGAGAGGGCAGCCGTTATTGCAGAACGGGATTCCGCAATCCATGCATCGGCTTGCCTGTTCCCGCACCTTTGCGATCGGGAAATCTTCGTAGACCTCGCGCCAGTCGCGCAGGCGTACCGGAACCTCTCGTCTCGACGGAAGTTCACGATCATGTTTCATAAAACCGTTTGAATCACCCATGTCGATCCCTCCTTATCCTCTCGCCGCGGCCATGACCGCATCAATCGGGTCGGTGCCATCGGCGAGTGCTTTGCGTTCAGCTTCGAGCACTCGCTTGAAATCCTTCGGAATTACTTTGACGAACTTCGCTCCGAGATCTGACCAAGACTCCAACATCTTCTCGGCAACAACGGAGCCTGTCTCGTGACGATGGCGCTCGATACGATCTCGAAGCCATTCGAGATCATCACTATCGAGTGGATCGAGGTCAATCATTTCCGGATTAACTCGGAGTAGGAACGTACTATCTGGGTCGTACACAAACGCGATGCCGCCGGACATTCCGGCGCCAAAGTTTCGACCGGTAGGACCGAGGACCACGACCCTTCCGCCGGTCATATATTCGCAGCCGTGGTCACCTACTCCTTCGACCACCGCAACCGCTCCGCTATTTCGTACGCAGAAGCGTTCGCCGACAATTCCGCGAAGGAACATCTCGCCTCCAGTCGCACCATAGAGAACAACGTTGCCAGCAATGATGTTGTCCTCGGCGGCAAACGTCGCAGTCTTCGAGGGACGAACGATGATCCGACCACCGGACAGACTTTTGCCGGTGTAATCGTTGGCATCGCCTTCGAGTTTCAGCGTTATGCCCTTTGGTAAAAACGCTCCAAAGCTTTGACCGGCTGAGCCCTCGAATGCGATTGTGATCGTGTTGTCGGGAAGTCCTTCACCGCCGAAGCGCCGCGTGAGTTCAGCACCCAACATTGTTCCGACAGTCCGATTGACATTGCGGATTGGTGAGGCAATCTCGACCCGTTCACGTCGATCGAGCGCTGGAGCAGCCTGACGGATCAATTCGTTGTCAAGAGCAAGTTCAAGACCATGGTCTTGGGTCGTCGTGCAACGTCGGCTCGCTCCCTTGGCGATCTCAGGAAGGTAGAAAATTGGCGAAAGATCGAGCCCGGATGCTTTCCAATGCTCCACGGCCTGCACGGCGTCGATCAGTTCGACCTGGCCGATCGCTTCGTCGAGTGTCCGGAAACCAAGCTCCGCCAGAAGTTCCCGCACTTCTTCAGCGATGAATTCGAAGAAATTCACTACGAATTCCGGCTTACCGTTGAATCGAGCGCGCAACTCGGGGTTTTGGGTGGCGACACCAACAGGACATGTGTCGAGGTGACAAACGCGCATCATGATGCACCCGGAGACAACGAGAGGTGCTGTTGCAAATCCAAACTCTTCGGCGCCCAGTAGCGCGGCGACGATGACGTCGCGACCTGTTTTGAGCTGCCCATCGACCTGCACAACGATTCGGTCGCGAAGATTATTCAACAACAGGGTCTGTTGAGTTTCTGCGAGTCCGAGTTCCCACGGTCCGCCAGCGTGTTTCAGTGAAGTAAGCGGTGAAGCGCCGGTACCTCCGTCGTGGCCGGAAATGAGCACCACGTCGGCATGAGCCTTGGAAACGCCGGCGGCAACAGTTCCAACGCCAACCTCTGCCACCAACTTCACGTGAACGCGTGCCTCGTTATTCGCGTTCTTGAGGTCGTGAATGAGCTGCGCCAAATCCTCGATTGAATAGATGTCGTGGTGCGGCGGAGGTGAGATCAGCCCGACGCCTGGGGTTGAATGACGAGTTTTCGCCACCCACGGGTATACCTTGTGCCCCGGAAGTTGGCCGCCTTCGCCCGGCTTTGCCCCCTGGGCCATTTTTATCTGGAGATCATCGGCATTCACGAGATACTCGCTCGTCACACCAAATCGACCCGAAGCGACCTGCTTGATGGCCGAACGCTTTGAATCGCCGTTGGCTAGTGGAATGAAACGCTCAGCGTCTTCTCCACCTTCGCCAGTGTTGGACTTTCCGCCGATTCGGTTCATGGCGATCGCTAAATTTTCATGGGCTTCGGCAGAAATCGAACCGTAGGACATAGCCCCGGTAGAGAATCGCTTCACGATTTCGGAAACTGATTCGACCTCGTCGATGGGAACCGAGGGCCGCGCGTTGACGTTGAGCTCAAACAGTCCACGCAGAGTCGCAAGATTCTTTGACTGGTCGTTGACCAGCGCGGTGTATTCCTTGAAAATGTCGTAACGACCAGAACGGGTTGAGTGCTGGAGTTTGTAAACGGTTTCGGGATTGAAGAGGTGGTATTCACCTTCGCGACGCCATTGGTATTCGCCTCCGGCTTCGAGAGACCTGTGTGCGCGTTCCGCCGGGTTCACCGGATGCGCCAAGCTGTGGCGGCTCGCAACCTCTTGTGCAATTTCATCGAGACCAATGCCACCGAGACGACTGACGGTGCCGCTGAAATACTCGTCGACGAGGTCACGAGCTAGACCAATGGCCTCGAAGATCTGGGCACCGGTATACGACGCGACAGTCGAGATCCCCATCTTCGACATGACCTTCAAGACACCCTTGCTCGAAGACTTGATGTAGTTGGAGATCGCCTTGATTGGATCGTTCATCTCGCTTCGACCCTCGGCAATGAGATCTTCAATCGTCTCAAAGGCGAGGTACGGGTTGATCGCAGCAGCGCCGTAGCCAATCAGGAGACACATGTGGTGTACCTCGCGCGCGTCACCGGCCTCGACGATAAGTCCCACCCGGGTACGCGTCTTTTGGCGAATCAGATGATGGTGGACAGCACTAGTGAACAGAAGCGAAGGGATCGGTGCCATTTCGGCATCGGAACCCCGATCGGACAGCACGAGCATGGTTGCTCCGGCTTCGATCGCGTCGTTCGCTAAGCGACGCACATTCGCCAACGCCTTCTCGAGTCCTTCTCCCCCAGCAGCAACTGGATAGAGACAAGGGATCACAACAGTTCGAAAATCAGATGCACCTTCGTTGTCGGCGATATGCACGAGAGTACGGAGTTCGTTGTTGTCGAGAATTGGGCGCTCAATCACGATCTGTCGACACGAGGAAGGCTGAGGATTGAGGAGGTTCCCCTCGGAACCCAGCGTGCCGCTGATTGCGGTGACAAGTTCCTCTCGGATTGCGTCAAGCGGGGGGTTTGTCACCTGCGCGAAAAGCTGAGCGAAGTAATCGAACAGAAGACGCGAGCGCGACGAAAGGACAGCGATTGGCGTATCGCTTCCCATCGAACCAATCGGCTCAAGACCGTTCTTCGCCATTGGCTCAAGAATGAGCTTCATCTCTTCGTAGGTGTAACCGAATAGTTGCTGACGCTTTATCACTGCATCATGCGGCATCAACGTGTGCGACTGAGATGCAAGAGAATGAAGTTCGATCTGATTTGCAGCGAGCCAATCGCCATAGGGATGACGTTCGGCAAGACGGGTTTTGATCTCTTCGTCGTCGATAATTCGACCCTGCTCGGTATCGACAAGGAACATTCGACCAGGTCGCAAGCGGCCCTTCTGTACGACGCGTGCGGGGTCGATGTCGATCACTCCAACTTCGGACGCCATGATCACGAGATCATCAGTCGTTACCCAATAACGAGAAGGCCGGAGACCGTTGCGGTCGAGAAGCGCGCCAATCACGGTGCCATCGGTAAAGGCTATGGAAGCTGGACCATCCCATGGCTCCATGAGTGATGCGTGGTAGCGGTAGAAGTCGCGTTTTGCTCGCGGCATCGATGGCTGATGCTCCCAAGCTTCGGGAACCATCATGTGAACTGCATGAGGGAGGTCGTAGCCGCCCATATGCAGAAGTTCCAGAACTTCGTCGAAAGTCGCCGAATCTGAGGCCTCGGGCGTGCAGATGGGGAAGATGCGTTCAAGATCGCCAGGCAGGAGTTCGGAGTGCAGCAACGCTTCGCGTGCTCGCATCCAATTGCGGTTGCCTTGCACCGTATTGATCTCGCCGTTGTGAGCGATATATCGGAAGGGGTGAGCCAGCGGCCAAGACGGGAAGGTGTTCGTTGAGAAACGGGAGTGAACAAGAGCAAGTGCCGACTCAACGCGGGGATCATTGAGATCGGTGAAGAATGCACCAAGCTGCGTTGTTGTCAACATTCCCTTGTAGATGAACGTGCGGCTGGAAAGCGACGGGAAGTACACGCCCCCATCGCTGAGGGAACCGAGTTCGATTTCCGAACGCTTGCGAGCGAGATACACATGCCGATCAAGAGTGAGGCCATGGAGGCCTTCACCGACGATGAACGGCTGAGAGAAGGAAGGTTCTACTCCCTTCGCCTGTGACCCGATCATTGAGTCATCGACAGGGACCTCTCTCCAGCCGAGGACAGTTAATCCCTCTTCGAGAAAAATGGCCTCGATCGATGACCGAACAGACGCCGCTGCTGCTGCATCTGCGGGCAGAAAGGCGAGCCCTGTGGCGTAGTTGCCTTCGGGTGGAAGATCGAAGGGCACAACAGAGCGGAAGAACTTGTCGGGAATCTGCAGAAGGATGCCGGCGCCATCGCCGGTGTTTACCTCTGAGCCAGCCGCACCGCGATGATCCATATTGCAAAGCGCACCAAGACCATGACGCACTATCTGATGACTGCGTTCACCTTTCATATGCACCACGAAATTGACGCCACAGGCGTCGTGTTCGAATCGGGGGTCGTAGAGACCTTGTGCACTGGGGAGCCCGGAGGGGCGAAGAGTTGACATACGTCTTCCTACGTTGCGATGACCAGCAGATCTGACCCATTGGGGCAGGGCTGGGGTGTTGACACGCTCACGATGGGGACGACGTTGGCCCCTGAGCCGAAACCGAATCGTACACGGAGATTGCGAGGATTCTCCCGCCGAGAGCCGGATCGGTTTCCGAGGGCAGGACACCCACAGATCTGCACCGGTAGGGTCTTCAGCGTGCAAAGGCCTGATCAAGACCCCAAGAGCCACATCGCCGATTTGGCCGCCTTCATCGAGGGGTCACCATCGCCGTTCCACGCTGCAGCGATGGCCTCAGAACGCCTTGAACGGCTTGGATTCATCGAAATCAAGGAATCCACTTCCTGGCCGCCTCAGCCCGGCAGATACTTCCTTCGTCGTGGCGGAGCCTTCGTGGCATGGTCAACTGCCGACGGGGCACACCCCCACGCCGGATTCCGAATCATCGGCGCCCATACCGACTCGCCAAATCTCCGACTGCGACCTCGCCCCGATCACCGTTCAGCGGGGATGGCTCAACTTGGAGTTGAGATATACGGCAGCGTTCTTCTCAATTCTTGGCTCGACCGCGACTTGGGCCTCTCCGGTCGCGTAACCCTCATGGGCGATGGCGGCAAAACTGAAACCCGACTTCTCCACGTCAATGAACCGCTCCTGCGGGTTCCTCAATTGGCCATCCACCTTGATCGATCAGTCACGACCGACGGCCTTCGGCTCGATCCGCAGCGTCATCTGCAACCGGTGTGGAGTTCCGCCCCAGGCGAAGTCCCCCTCTTTAACGAATGGCTCGCCCAACAATTCGAGGTCTCATCTTCGGCGATCGGCGCATGGGATCTCATGGCTCATGACCTGACCCCGCCTACCCGAATCGGAGTGGACGGTTCGATGTTCGCCTCCGGACGGCTCGACAACTTGCTCTCCTGTCACGCCGGTCTTGTCGCTCTCGAAAATAGTTGCGCCGATGGCTTCACGTCCGTGCCGGTCCTGTGCCTCTTCGATCACGAGGAGGTGGGAAGTGAAACGGCAAGTGGCGCTGCCGGACAACTACTCCCGGCGACCTTAGAAAGAATCTGCATCGCATCGGGCCTGAACCGAGATGAATGGTTCGCATCCCTCGCTGCGTCAATCTGCGTCTCTGCAGACGGAGCACACGCAACGCACCCGAACTGGCCCGAGCGCCATGAACCAGACCACCTAGTGCTGCTTGATGGTGGACCTGTCGTGAAATGGAACGCCAACGCTCGTTATGGCACTGACGCCCCGGGAGCAGCACGCATCCTTGCGCTCGCCAAGCAACTTGAGATGCCGATGCAGACCTTTGTCTCCCGCAATGACTTGCCGTGTGGATCAACAATCGGTCCCATTACCGCAGCACAACTGGGAATCGCGACGATTGATATCGGAGTGGCTCAACTTTCGATGCATTCTGCGCGTGAGTTAACCGGCGTGGTTGACCCCGCAAGATTCGCGACACTCCTTGCCGCGTTTCTGAACAGTCCGACAATGCTGGGTGAGCGTTGAACCTTCTCGAGGCGATTGCGCTCTTAGGAGCAACTCCAGAGTCTTCGCCGGAACTCGTCCGATCCAAGTACCACGAGCTAATGCGCCAGCATCATCCGGATGTGGCGGAGCTCAACTCCGCATCAGGCAGTGCTGCTCTCGATCCCGCAATCCTCACCGAGGCCTATGCAGTCTTCGTCGCTGAGATCAGCAAGGCCGATGCCAAAGCTGATTTTAACGGTGGACTTCGGCAGGATTCAGAACCGAAGATCGGCCACTCATTCCCAGCAGTGGCTGCGAACCACGACGGCGACACCATCTGGATTGAGGCCCCACCCGATGAGGCCTACCAGCGCCTCCTCGACGCAGCGGCTTGTCTTGGCGGAATCGGTCATGTCGATCGCACGAACGAACTTCTTGAGGTAATCGTTCGGTTCGAGGATGGCCCCTCATGCTCCGTACTCATGACGCTGCAAGGCCGAGCGTATGGGACAGATGTCTTTTGCGAAATGGAATCGATAGAAGCGGACCCTGCTCCCCCACTTGCCCCAGTCCTCGACCAACTCGTCACTTTTCTCAATTCTCCTCCCAAAGCATCCGCGCACTAGCCGTCCGGCGCAGCGAAAATGGCAACAGGTCTATCGGGAAGGAGTCGAGTCCGTGGCACTTACCAACCAATCCTGGATGCTCGACGCGATCGCCTTCCACCACGATTTCGAGGACCGGCTTCGCGGGCCAGAGGGCCTCGTCGCTGTTAGGGATCGTGCGGTGCAACTTTGGGATGGTGTCGATCCAGTGGTCCATGACTACCTCGCGACACTTGTTGTTTCTTCACCAGAGGATTGGTACCGGGCATGCGAGGACACCTATCTCGTCGACTGGTATCGAGTGCTCATGGCGCCTTGGCTCACTCCAACTCGATCCATTCAGTTTCCCGACGCACTCAGGCGTGGTCTACCGCAGCTCGGATGGCACGCAACCGAGTCCCGCCGCCTCGCACGCGGACGGGAGTTGCTCACACTCGCCGAGCGACATCTGAGCGGCGACACATTTGAGCAACTCCTTAGCCGCTTCGGTTGGGGGCAAAAGGGTTGGCTCGACATCGACGACGTCACCGGAGCAATCACCAGACTCCGACGTCTCGATCCGCAACAATTTCGTCGATACCCCGATCTCGTCAGCATCGTCGAGAACGCTTTTGAAGTCTTTGAGTCGGCGGCTACAAAGCCCGATCATGTGCTTCTCACCGTTGCTGATTGATCAGGTGCTGATCAGGAGCGGCGCCGTCATGTGCGCCCGCCTTGAAGGCGCCATGACGAAAGCTATGAACTCAACGCGCTGATCACCGCTGTCGATGATGACTGCAACTCGAGTACATCTGCACCTCCTGAAGTTCGACGTGGCGTCACTGGGAGAGCCACAGCTTCGGGAAAAGCATCCTTCATGGTCCAGGCCAGGCCCAGCGCATCGAAATATCCGAACGTGGTGTCACGCTTCATTCCGGAGTCCAAAGAACTGGGGAGTTCCAATAGGTGAAGTGGGTTGCGCTCACCAGCGACCTTGTGCATCAGAGCTGTCAGGAATGATCGTTGCCGTTCTGTGCGTCCAATGTCGGCGGTCCCATCAACGCGCCACTTCCCATCGACCAATTCCTCGTAGTACCGACTGCGGACATAGGCGAGTGCCTGAGTTCCGTTTAGCTGGGTCTCGCCCGCCTTTGGGATCGTCAATCCAGAGTGATCATCTTTGGCCGGGTATTGGACATCGATGGTGATGCCGTCAACGGAGTCCACAAGTTTTCCAAAACTCACAAAATTGATTTCAAGGTAATGATCAACGGGGATCCCGAGCCCCTCCACCGCTTTGATGAGATTGGAAGGACCGTTCGCGAACGTTGCGTTAATGCGTCCCTTCTGTCCCGTCGCTGGATCAGTCACCCACAGATCTCGGGGTATCGATACAAGTTGGGTCGTCGCGTCGTCGACGTGGAGAACCATGATGGTGTCGGTCCGAGCGCCAGATACCTCGCCGGAGAGAAAAGCCCCGGCGTTCGGATCATTGGCTGAAATCCCCGCTCGGGAATCAGTGCCTACGACCAAGTAATTAGTTCCGTTTCGCAAACCACGCGCGCTCAGTGCTGATGCGACATTCACGGTGGGGATTCGCGAAAACTGCCACCAACCGAAGGCCACGACGGCCACCGGAAGCAGAAGTATCAACACCGCGCAACCGACAATGACTGTCCGCAGACGAGGGCGGAATTTGCTTCGCGGACTCACCGGTACAGATGTGGCGTGCTCGCTGCTATTCGATCCCTTTAGCGATTCCGAAGCGCCGCTTCCACCTAATGGTTTCGAACTGCGGCCCAAAATCGGTCGAGCAGGAATGCTCGGCGTTGACTCACTCCCCTGAGCGTCACTAGAGGACGATCGCCCAAGAATTCGGCGTCCAGATTGATCGCGATCATTCATGGTGATCGAAATCCACGCCGATGCTCATGTGCCAATGCTAGGAGGATCTCCGACACACATGTGCCTCACTCCGCATAGGCGATTTCAGCGCAATGTCACTATCGTGCTGCGAGTGAGAGCAGACGTAGTCGTGATTGGAGCCGGACTGGCGGGATTGGCTTGCGCGCGTACCCTGACATCTGCGGGACTGAGCGTGCGGCTCCTGGAGGCATCCGATGGAGTTGGTGGCCGAGTCCGCACCGACATGCTCGACGGGTTTCGCCTCGATCGCGGTTTTCAAATTCTTCTCACCGCTTATCCAGAACTCACCCGCTGGTTCGACATGGACGCGCTCCAACTCCGGCGGTTCCAAGCCGGAGCGACGATCTGGACCGGCTCTGCCTTCACGACAATTGGCGATCCCCTTCGAAGCCCACGAGATCTCCCTTCGACGGTACTTTCAAACGTTGGTTCGTTGGCCGACAAACTTCGGCTGCTGAGACTGATCGCTTCAGTCCGACGAGGTTCCGTTCCTGAGATTATGCGCCGCGCTGACATGTCGACGCATCAGAAAATCGAGCAGTTGGGATTCTCGCAACGCTTTATCAAACGGTTTTTGCAACCACTCTTCAGCGGGATTCAACTTGATCCCGATCTTGAGGTTTCGTCGCGGAGGTTCGAAGTGATCTTCCGTATGCTGGCTGTTGGCGACAGTGCTGTTCCGGCGATGGGAATGGGCGTGCTGAGCGAACTGATGGCAACCGGTCTCCCTAACGGGGTGGTGCAGTGCGGACGACATGTTGTCGAACTCGACGGCACTACAGCGCTTCTTGCCGATGGGGAACGCGTTGAAGCACGAGTTCTCGTGGTTGCTACGCACGGGCCAAATGCAGCGGACTTACTCAAGTTGCCAGATCCCGGTTCACGTCCAGTCGCGGCGATCTGGTTTGATGCAACGCGTGAACCACTGCATGGCAAAAAGATCTTCCTCGACGGCGCCGAATCTGGGCCCATGAAGAATCTTGTCGTGATGACCGACGTCGCTGCCGAGTACGCGCCCGAAGGACGAACATTGTGCGTCGCCGCCATTCCAGGTCCGGCCGCCCTGACGTCGAGCCTCGAGCCTGACGTTCGGAAGCAACTTGAACGATGGCATCCAGGATCGACTAAGTGGGAGACAATCCGTGTCGATGTCATCCCTCATGGACAGCCCCTTCAATTGCCGCCGCTCGACCCTCGACGAACCGTGCGTGCTGGCGACAATCGCTATGTCTGTGGCGATCATCGGGACACCGCTTCGACCCAAGGCGCGCTGTTCTCTGGGCGACGAGCTGCTGCAGCGGTTCTCGCCGACCTTCGCGGTAGCGCCACTAACTAAAGGTCATAATCCTTCAAGAGCTTCGACTCTTCCGGAATCGATTGCCGCCCGTAGTTCGGCGTGGTCGCGTTCGGTTTGGTCGGCATAGTCCTTTGAGAACGTGACAATCGCTTTATCGAATACGTCGCTCGCTCCCAAATACGCGCTTATCGCGATCGGGTCCCCGGTACGAGCGTGAGCTCGAGCCAAAGTCAGCCCACAAACTCCTGCGTATGTCCCGAGCATCGTTGGCGACATCGTCGAAACGACGGCCGAGCCTTTCATGTCTCGTAATTGTCGGATGTAATAGTGTCGCTCGCGAAATCTTGTCCAGCCTAGGAACATGTCGCTTGCTGCCTGCATGAGCCTCTGACCGACAACAACTCGTTCGCCGTGCGTTGTATAGGAACTCGAACCTAGCCACGGTTCCATCACAGAACGATTTGCTTCTTTGATCTGCAAAAACAATGGATCATCATCTTCTCGATCAGCGGTACACAACGCGATCCAGCAGTGCGTTCCGACGCTGCCGACACCGACAACTTTCCGAGCGATATCGATGATCTCGAACCGCTCAAGAAGCATGCGCCTATCTTCTTGGAGCGTTTCCTTGTATCGATCCAAAACCATATGGACTGCGTGGTACGTCGTTAGCTCCGGAAGGTGTTCAACGATCGGCGGATTGTCGGCAATTCGGCGATGTCCATCCACGACTTCGGTCAACTTGTCGAGCGCCTGGAGAGTCGTGTGTCGGCGAGCGCGCTCTACAAATTTCAACGAGCGCTTCTGCTCCTCTGTCGTCGGCAACATCGGAAGAATCTTGTCAATATCGATCTTCGAATACCAGACATCAAGTTGTGACTGATCAGCCAGCATTGCCATCCAGATGCGATACGCCGCCACGCACTGGATGGTCGCAGATGTTGCTTCCGCTGGACTGAAGCCATTGTCGCGAGCAGCGAGTTCGACGCTCGCTGCGAGGCGCTTCACATCCCACTCCCATGGGCCCGGGAGTGTTTCATCAAAGTCGTTGACATCGAAAAGCAGATTGCGCTCTGGCGAGGCGAAAAGTCCGAAGTTCTGAAGGTGGGCATCACCACAGACTTGGACATCAAGACCGCTGACTGGGGACGGTGCGAGATCAGCGGCCATGACCGCTGCCGCACCTCGGTAGTACGTGAAGGGAGAAGCGACCATCCTCCCCCATCGAAGGGGGATGAGATCAGGAAAGCGACGCCGATTCTGATCCTCGAGAATCGCCATCGGACTTCGACGAGAAGTCGGTGCAGTCCAACCCGAATGCGAAGAACGCGCCGCGATCTTTCGACGGGACCGACCCTGCTGACGACGCTCCTCTCTTGTCATCAGTTCGCCACCGGTGTGCATGAGTGGGCGAAGCTCTGTCGGCGAAGCTTTCGCAACACTGTCATCGAAGGTCATGAGCCCACCGTACTTGCGGTGCCGACGTGATGATGGGGCACCACGGTTGTGTAAGTTCAAGGTATGAGCGAGATGGAAGTTCTCACTTGGTCCCTGTTCGGTGACGCAGCCTTCGAACTGGCCACGATGATCGACAATGACGGCTATCGCCCCGACCTAATCCTCTCGATTGCTCGAGGTGGGTTACCCATCGGCGGTGCCCTCTCCTATTCACTCGGCGTAAAAAATACGCACGTAATGAACGTTGAGTACTACACCGGCAAGGGTGAGCGACTGGAGTTCCCAGTCATCCTCCCGCCACCGTTGACATTGGTTGATATTGAATCGTCAAAGGTGCTGATTTGCGACGATGTGGCCGATACCGGCCACACGCTCAAGATGGTTGTGGAACATGTCGCCTCGCAGGTGGGTGAAGTTCGGACTGCAGTCGTTTACCAGAAGCCCATTTCTGTCATTGATTGCACCTACGTCTGGCGCCACACAGATCGCTGGATCGACTTCCCTTGGTCAAACAAGTCAGCGCTGGTCAACCCTCACGAGTCCGACATACACGACTGACGAGTTACCGCTCTTCGCGTTCATATGGTTTACCGAGTGCGGCTGGGGCGCCAAGTTGCCTTCGTGATGCCGTGTTCGAGACGACAACCAAAACCACAATTGTCATCACATACGGCAACGCCGTGAGCAGCGCAGTTGAAATATGAATCCCACGCGCCTGCAATGTGAGCCCAAGACTGGAGAGCGCACCGAAAAGATACGCACCGATCAGTGTCAGATCGGGACGCCAAAAACCGAAAATAACGAGTGCGAGAGCGATCCAGCCTTGCCCTACGGTCATCCCGTCGACCCATGTCGGAACAATCATTAGTGAGAAACAAGCTCCGCCGATACCAGCGAATGATCCACCGAAGATGACATGGAAATAGCGGTACCGAGAGACGGAGATACCTACCGAATCAGCGGTCTGAGGTGATTCGCCAACGGCACGAAGATGCAGACCAGCTCGCGTTCGGAACAAATAGACCGAGGCGGCAACCACGAGGACCCACGACAAATATGTCAACAACGTCTGGTGGAAAAGAATCGGGCCAACGACCGGAACTCCGGAGAGACCAAAGACGTCGATCTTGCCGAACTGCTGCTTCACCGGCGTCTGACCGAGGTGCCAGATGCCGGCTAGGTAGGACGAGAGTCCGGCGGCGCCGGCGAAAATAGTGAGCGCTAGGCCCGAAATGATTTGATTCACCCGCAGAGTGATCGTGAGGAACGCGTGAATCGATGCGCCAAGACCTGCTGCAATCATCGCTGCGACGATTGCAAGCGGGAGCACAACGATGGCGGGCCCGCCGACATTCGTAGAGACCCAAGCCGCCGCAACTGCGCCGAGAAGCATCATTCCCTCGACACCCAGATTAAGAATACCGCTGCGCTCGGCAAGCAGTTCACCGAGACTCGCAAAGACGAGCGGAGTGCCATAGAAAATGGCCGACGCCATGATGATGACGAAAAGATTGTCATTAATACTCATGATGCTTCCAAGATGCTTGCACCCACAGGTGTGCGCACCGAACGGGTGATGCGGTACCGAGCGAGGACTTCGCCGCCCAACGTGCAGAACAGGATCAAACCTTGAAGGACCCCGACGAGTCCGGCTGGGAAGTCAGGACCTCGAAGCGCATATCCCGCATTCGTGATTCCCCCCAACAACACCGCAACGAACACAACGGCAACGGGGTTCAGTCTCGCAAGCGCTGCTACGACAATTCCGGCGTACCCGAATCCAGACTGTTGGAGACCCTTCGGGTCGAGGACGTGGCGAAAATTACCGATATCGGCAGCACCACCTATTCCAGCAAGAGCACCCGACAGCGCCGCGACTGCGACCACAACTCGCGTCGGTTTCATTCCCGCATAACGGGCAGTTGTCGGCGCACCGCCGACAACACGCATCTCGAATCCAAACCGGGTCTTACGTTGCAGAACGTAAAGCCAGCCCGCGATCACCATTCCAAGAACAAAGCCAAACGGAACGATGATCGAACCGAAATCAAGATTTGGCCACCACGAACTGGTGGGAAGGATCTTGCCTTTTGGGAATACGGCGCCACTGCCTGTGAGTTCTCTCCAAAATGAGTTCGAATCGAAAATGAGATAGGTCGCGATCACTACTGCGACGTAGTTGAGCATCAACGACGTAATGATCTCATTGGTCCTAAATCTTGCTTTGAGGATTCCTGGAATTAATCCCCAAAGCCCTCCACCAACAGCGCCGAAGATGACCATCGCAACCACTGCAACAATTCCAGGAGCATCGGCGCCCAATTTCAAGGCGATGCCGGACCCAAAGATCGCTCCCATAACGAACTGGCCTTCGCCCCCGATGTTGAAGAAGCCGATCCGAAAAGCAACTGCCGCGCACAAGCCAGTGAACAGAAGAGGCGTGGCAGAAATGAGAGTTCCGGTGAACGCACCCTCGGAGAGAAAGGCGCGATCGAGGATTCGGCCATAGACCGAGATTGCGTTCTGCCCCGTTGCTAACAAAACGATTGCGCCCACGAGAAGAGCAGCAAAGAACGAACCCACCGGCACCGCCCATGGCAACCATTTCGGGAGGTTGCTCCGGGGCTCGAGTCGAAGTCCCAAGCGACTCATGCAGACACGTCCAGCTGGCCACCCATGAGCATTCCTATCCGTTGCGCATCAGCATCGGCGCGATCGAACGTGTCCAAGATACGTCCTTCGTACATGACGGCGATACGGTTCGAAAGCGCAAGGACTTCATCAAGATCTTCACTCACGAGAAGAACGCCGACGCCTGACTCAGCTGCATCGACCAACAGTTGATGCACCGTCGCGACAGCGCCCACGTCGAGACCCTGGCTCGGTGAGGCAATGACCAGAACTTTGGGATCCCCTGACATCTCGCGAGCGAGAAGAACTTTCTGCACATTGCCACCTGACAACCGACGAGTGGGAGTCGTTTCGGAAGGAGCACGTACATCGAACTGATCCATCAATTCACGACCCTGGGCATCAATTACCGATTGTCGAATGAATGGAGGTCTGGCAACTGGCGGGCGGCGGAAATTCTTGAGCGCCATGTTCTCCGCGATTGTCAGATCAGGAGCGAGGCCCGTGCCCATGCGGTCTTGAGGAACGTAAGAAACGCCGAGTCGAATCGGATGTCGGGTGCTTCCATTTTCGAGGGATACACCGTCTACGTAGATGAAACCCGATCCGGAGCGACGAAGGCCCGCCAAGATCTCCACGAGTTCGCGTTGTCCGTTACCAGCAACGCCCGCGACACCCACGATCTCGCCAGAACGGACATTTAGGGAAACACCTTCGAGGGCTTTGAGACCTCGGTCGCCCACCGCATGAAGTTCCTCGACATCAAGGACCACCGGGCCAAGGCGAGAAGAACTCTCAACGATCGCGCCTGCGGAACGTTTAACCGATTTGACATCGCGACCAATCATGAGGCTTGCAAGTGCACCAACATCGTTTTCGCTTGTTGTCTCGATACTTCGCCCGTGTCGCAATATCGTCACACGGTCGGCAATCGATGCAACCTCTCCGAGCTTGTGAGAAATAAAGACAATGCTGCGACCACTGCGCGACATTGCCTGAAGAGTTTCGCCAAGCTTTTCGGACTCCAAAGGGCTGAGAACAGCAGTCGGCTCGTCGAAGATGAGCACCTGAGCGTCTCGGTAAAGCACCTTGATGATCTCGACACGCTGTTGCTCACCGACTGAGAGCTGCCAGATCTTCGCCCTCGGATCGATAGGGAGATCAAATGACTTGCTGATCTCAGCAACTCGCTCTTCAATTTTTTTCAGATCAAATCTTCCGCCCACCGAATCGTGGCCTGTGCCGAGAGCAATGTTCTCGGCAACTGAAAACGTGGGAATGAGCCGGAAGTGTTGGTGGACCATCCCGATACCTGCGGCAATTGCATCACGCGGAGACTGGAAATCGACTGGCACTCCTGCGACCTCCATCCATCCGTCGTCAGGCCTGTAGAGACCGGTGAGGATGTTGGAGAGAGTTGTCTTTCCCGCGCCGTTTTCACCAAGGAGCGCGTGAACCTCACCTACGCGAACCTCAAATGTGACGTCTTCGTTGGCAATGACTCCGGGAAATTTCTTCGTTACGTGAAAAGCAGCCACCGCCGGGGCGGTGGCTGCTTCCACAAATGCGTCCTGTGTCACAGTTTGGACACTATCCCGATCAGCCCTTCGGGCTGCCGGTGATGCCCTTGACGAAATAGCTCATGGTATAGAGATCCTTCATCGTGAGGGTTTGGCCCTTCGTAATGACGGTCTTTCCATCTTGGTCCTGACGATCAGCGAGACCCCAGTACCAACCAAAGGCGTCTGCCTTGCCAGCTTTGGCCTTTGACATTTCTGCATCCATCAAAGCCTTCGTGGCAACGGCCACGGTCGAACCATACGGAGCAAGACTCGTGAAGTTGTCAGCGATGGTCCCGTAGTAGTTGTTCTGCTTCCAAGTGCCATCGATGACTTTGTTGATCTCTGACAACTCGAACGGACCCCAGTCGTAGGTTGCGGCGGTCTGCCACACCGAGCTGTAGGAACCGGACTGATCGGAGTCATAACCGAACCACGGAAGATTATTTGCCTTTGCTACCTCGCCTGCTGAGGGGCTGTCCTGATGCGAGAACAGAACATCTGCACCTGCTGCGACAAGAGATTCAGCTGACTTCCGCTCAAGGGCGGGATCAAACCAGGTCTTGGTCCAAACCACGTTGACCTTTGCGGCCGGGTTCACCGATTGCGCACCAAGGGTGAACGCATTAATTCCACGGATCACCTCAGGAATTGGGAAAGGCGCTGATACACCGATGGTGTTGTTCTTCGTTGCCTTGCCAGCAGCGATTCCGGACACATATTGAGTGTCCTCACCTGCTCCGTAGAACTCGTTGTAATTCGACGCAACCGTCTGACCGAGGGTGATCGAATCGCCAGTGGCCATTTCGAACTTCACCTTCGGATTGGCGGTTGCAGCAGCCTGCATCGCGTCCTTAAATCCATAGGACGTCGCGAAGATAACGGTGTTGCCATCCTTGATGAGGTCGTTGATGACCTGGGCAACCTCAGGACCTTCGGGAACATTTTCTTTGTAGGTCGTCTGAATCTTCGAGCCGAGTTTGGTCTCTACGTACTTGCGACCGGCATCGTGTGCCTGGGTCCATCCTCCATCGTTGACCGGCCCGACGTAGATCCAAGCGGCCTTAATGGCGCCGCCGCTGCTTCCAGAAGAACTGCTCTTGCTGCATGCCGTAGCGACAAGCGAAACGACAGCGAGTACTGCGACTGCTGCGACGCCTGCAAAGCGCAAGCGACGTCGGGTATTTGATGGCTGGGAAACCATGATCTCCTCGATGGGGTAGGTGGATGGACGTGTCGGCGCCCCACGAGGGACTCCGCCCGGAGTGAACTTAGTTCGGCATCAGCGCGACAAGCGGGATTCGACTGTGACAATCATGTTTCGTTCTTCAATGTTTGTTCCGATCGACCGAAAGCAGTCTCCGCTAGCGTCCAGCCGTGCCTGACTGGCTGTTCGAGTATGTGAATCCATGGACAACCCCAGCAGCCATCGTGGCCGCAACCGTCGTTCTCGCTTGGGTTCTGCGGGTACGAGGTCGCAATCTTGCTGTTGTCGCCCTTTCCGCGGCGGTTGGGGTCGCGATGTGGCAAGCATGGAAATCGGGGCCGCCCAATGGCTTGCTCGACCTGCAGATCTACACGAACTCGGCACGTGCTTGGCTCGATGGGGGCTCGCTCTACGACTATCGCGACCCCACGTTCAATCTTTCGGCCACCTATCCGCCCATTGGTCCGCTTCTCTTTTCGGTTCTCACACCACTCACCGCAGACGGCCGAGAGGTCCTCTTCACAGCTTTCACTCTTCTGACTCTCTTTGGCTGCGCGTGGTTTATCTCGGGCCTTGCCCGAATCACACCAGCGAAACGTTTCGAGTGGTCGGCATGGGCTTTCGCTGCGGCGGCGGTGACGATCCCGGTTTGGCTCACCCTCAGGCAGGGTCAAATCAATGCCCTGATCTGGCTCTTGGTACTCGCCGATCTCGACGCTCTGCGTCGAAACCGCCGCTTCGCCGGAATCGCTATTGGTTTCGCTACCGCTATCAAACTTCTTCCGGGCCTGTTCATCGTATGGCTAGCAATGACTAAACGATGGGTCGCCGCACTCTGTTCCATCGTCGCGCTTGGGTTCGCCATCGGCGTTGGCTGGCTCCTCGCTCCGAGCGATTCGCGTAGTTATTGGACAGATCTGCTGTGGCACTCTGATCGAGTCGGCGCCCTCAACGATGCTCGTAATAATTCGGCCCTCGGTGTGATCGCTCGCAACTTCGAGCCGAGTGTTGGGCGAACCGCTTTATGGCTATGTGTCTCCGCCGCAATTCTTGTCGTGGCCCTTCTTCGTTCGGTCAAAGCTTCGAGAGCAAACGACTTCCTCGCCGTCGCCGCAATTGTTGGCTGCGCCACCGCTGCGATAAGCCCCATCTCATGGACCCACCACCTTGGATTTCTTCTCGTTGCACTGGCCGCTTTCGCTCTTCAAGCGAAAACAACTCGATCGCGACTTCTGTGCGCCGGCGTCTGGCTCTTCCTTATTGATCCTGCCGGCCATGGCGACGACGCAATATTTTCGACGATACGGGCACTCTTAGTCGTCGGTGCCGTCTGTTTCACTCCGATACGCGCTGCCGAGGCTCTAGTGGAGGCCTCAGTAGGTCAAACGGAAACGACTCCGAGAACTCGCGAGACAAACTCAATGCTTCCTCCTTGAAGCCGGAGGGCTCCCCACGGTCCGACCACCTGAAATGTGTCATTCCTGATCCATGATTTTCTTGGCTGGCTTGTCGTGGAGGATCCTCTTCCCGATCGCTTTCCTCATTATTGGAGGACTAGCACTCGTTGCTCGGGTCGCGAGCACACGTCTTCTCAAGGACCACGCGAGACAGTCGAGCGCCCACGCAAGTCCACTCATGCCCACCCTCGGGGCACTCTTCGCTTTCCTTTCTGGACTTTTCATTAGCGGCGCAATCGACAGCTGAGAGCAGTTGGGGACAGCTGCAGACCGGTAACACCCATTTCTTCAATGAATCCCCGACCTACAAGGAATTACAACAAACTGTGCGCGAATCGGCGTATTCATCGACGATGTCAGTCCCGGCCGCCACCGACGAGCCTCTTTTGTCGTTACATCAGTAGTAATCCTCGTTTCACTAAACCTTGCACTCCTCATCGTCCTTGCTGCCCCGTTCCGAGGCACATTGCAAACCTCTCCCAAGCCGATCCAAGAGGTGGTCCAGCGAATCGAGACAGGTTTCTATTCGCGTTAGTCGGGGCCTAAGACAGGTACCGTACGGGCATGGCTGAATTCGTTCATCAAGACCTCCTCCCCCTCGGCCCAGACACGACCGAATATCGGCTCCTCACTACCGATGGTGTTGAAATGGTTGAAACCGGGGTAGGAAGGTTCCTCAAGGTCGCCCCCGAAGCACTCATCACGCTCACTTCTGCAGCGATGTTCGAGATTGCGCATTTCCTGCGCACACCTCACCTCGCTCAACTCGCAAAGATCCTCGACGATCCAGAAGCCTCCGGCAACGACCGATTCGTTGCGCTCGATCTCCTCCGAAATGCAAACATCGCTGCCGGCGGAATTCTTCCTGGTTGCCAAGACACAGGCACCGCGATCATCAAAGCGAAGAAGGGCCAGTTCGTTCTCACCTCAGGGAATGACGAGTCGGCAATTTCGCGCGGCGTCTTTGATACCTACCAATTACACAACCTTCGCTATTCCCAAATGGCTCCGCTCGATATGTATCGAGAGATCAATACCGGCACCAACCTCCCGGCCGAAATCGAAATCAGCGCGGTCGACGGCGATTCCTACAAGTTCTTCTTCATGGCCAAAGGCGGCGGATCAGCGAACAAGAGCTACCTGTTCCAGGAAACCAAGGCGGTCCTGAACCCCACAGCGATGCTGACTTTCATCGCCGAGAAAATGGATTTACTCGGAACATCTGCCTGCCCTCCCTATCACTTAGCGGTGGTTGTCGGAGGAACGTCGGCAGAGTTCGCATTGAAAACCGCCAAGATGGCTTCGACCAAATATCTCGATTCCCTCCCCTTCGAAGGAAACGAATTCGGTCAAGGATTTCGCGATGTTGAACTCGAAGCCGAGTTTCTCAGGGTCTCGCAGGAATCAGGAATAGGTGCCCAGTTCGGTGGCAAGTATTTCTGCCACGATGTCCGCGTTGTGCGACTCCCCCGCCACGGAGCTTCATGTCCGGTCGCCATTGCTGTCTCTTGCGCTGCGGACCGACAAGCGCTGGGGAAGATCACCGCCGACGGAGTTTTCCTCGAGCAGCTCGAACATGATCCGGCTCAGTTCCTCCCCGAGGTCACAGACACGATCCTCGAAGGCGACGTGGTCGCAATCGATCTCAATCGACCAATGTCAGAAATTCGCGAGACGCTTTCCAAGCTTCCAATCAAGACTCGCCTCAGTCTGAGCGGTCCGATGGTTGTCGCCCGAGATATCGCCCACGCGAAACTCAAGGAACGAATCGACGCCGGTGAAGGTCTACCCCAGTACTTGAAGGATCACTGCGTCTATTACGCCGGCCCGGCAAAGACCCCAGAGGGCTACGCCTCCGGATCATTCGGGCCAACGACTGCAGGCCGGATGGATTCCTACGTCAAACTCTTCCAGGAGAATGGCGGAAGTTTCGTCATGCTGGCCAAGGGCAATCGATCAAAGGTAGTCACCGACGCTTGCAAGAGGCACGGAGGTTTTTACCTAGGATCGATCGGTGGACCCGCCGCCCGGCTCGCTCAGGATTGCATCCGTTCCGTCGAGGTCCTTGAGTATCCTGAACTCGGCATGGAAGCGGTGTGGAAGATCGAAGTTGAGAATTTCCCAGCCTTCGTCGTCGTCGATGACAAAGGTAATGACTTCTTCGAAGAAGTCATTAAGAGTCGCCCGGTCACTCTTCGTTGAGCTAGCAACGTCGCCCGATCAGCCCTCAGCGCGCAGGCGGACTCCAGGGTTTGTCTCGATACATGTCGCGTAGATCCTGCTTGAGAACTTTGCGGAGCGTTTGGTTGCGGGGAAGTTCGTCGACGACCTCGAGCTGCTCGGGAATCTTTTGAACCATCAGGTCCGAACCCTTGAGAAACGCCACCATTTCGGCAAACTCAAGATCCTCGGTCCCTGGTGCACGCTCCACGACGGCACAGACGCGTTCCCCACGTTCGCGATCGGGAAGGCCGATGACCGCTACGTCTCCAACCTTCGGATGTTGATACAGCATGTCCTCGACCTCTTTGGCGGAAATGTTCTCGCCCTTTCGGATGATGACGTCTTTCAACCGGCCCGTAAGTACGACGTGGCCATCGCCATCAAGATGACCAAGGTCACCGGTCCGAAACCACCCGTTTTCATCGAAGGCATCCTTGTTCAGCGATTCATCGGTGTAGCCCTTGAACACCATTGGACCCTTCAACCGAACCTCGCCGTCTTCGCCGGTCGACGCGACGACACCCTCAAGGGTGACAATGCGAACCTCGCAGGCGGTTACCGGTTTTCCATCGGTGTACATCAGCTGCGCTTCGGTGTCGTTTGGTCCGCTCTGAGCAATCATCGGACATTCCGTCATGCCATAGCCGTGACAAATGGGAATGCCCATCTCGGCCATTACCTCGACGTACATCTCGGGTGGCTTCGGTGCACCTCCGCCGGAAAGGAGTCGCAACGACGGGATGATCTTCTCGGTCGGTTGCGTACGTTGCCTTGCAAGATACATCTGGTAAAACGCCGGACCGCCGCCAGCCATCGTGGCGCCCTTACGAGAAAACAACTCGACCGCTACGTCAAGTGCAAATGCTTCGATGAGCACTGCACCACATCCGCGGTAGAGCAGCATCATCAGATAGTCCGGTCCTGCGATATGTGCGTAAGGGAAGGCGATCGAACCAACATCTTCAACAGTCAAATACAGGGCGTCGGCAAGCCCGAGTCCGCCAGCCATCAACGTTTGATCGGTATGGCGAACACCCTTGGGTGCTGAGGTCGTACCAGACGTGTAATAGATCCACCGAACTTCGTCACCCGCCGTTGGAGCCGGTGGAAGCGTGTAGGGCTCGGCCTGAGGGAGTTCATCGTAAGCAATCATCACGGTTGGCTCGATGCCCAGATCATCAATGATCCGTCCGGCCATCGCGTTGAAATCAAATCCATTCCAGTCGCCCGGGATCAAAAAATACTCCGCAGCGGTCTGCTTAAGGACGAAGCCGACTTCACGATCACGGTAGATCGGGATGATCGGGTTCTGGATGGCGCCGATACGTGCCAATGCAAGAGAGGTGACGACGGTCTCAATGCGTGTCGGAAGTTGCCAAGTAACGCGTGAGCCGTGACGCATTCCGAACTCATGGAACCCCGCAGCAACCCGTTCTGATAAATCGCGAAGTTGTTTGAACGTGATCTCGCGGTCGTCCTCAATGAGTGCAACGGCATCAGGAGAAGCTGCTGCTCGAGCCTCGACCAACTCCCACATCGTTGATGCACGTTCTATCGACGTCACTTCGGCCACGGAATCCTCCTCATTGCGAACTCCACATCTTTGCCTGTCATTAAGGGGTCCGTCGCCACCGGGCGCAATATCTCTCTCCATGTCAGGATGAGAACATGTCCGAAACGATGAAGGCCTACCGAATCGTCGAGTGGGAGCACCCGCCTGAACTCACCGAAGCATCGATTCCAACCCCTGGTCCTGGGGAAGTACTGGTTGAGGTGGCAGGCAATGGTCTCTGCCATAGCGACGTTGGAATGGCCCTCGCTCCGGCCGCATTCATGGAGCCCCTGGGGTGGCGCGTGCCGTTCACACTCGGACACGAGGTCGGTGGCCATGTCGCCGAACTGGGTCCCGGAGCTCTCGGCTTTGACGTCGGCGACGCTGTCGCAGTCATCAGCCCGCATTCGTGTGGCCATTGCATTTGGTGTGCTCGCGGTGAGGACAACAATTGCGACGACTCAATCGTCGGACGGGGCTACGGAATCGATGGCGGACTCGCTCGCTATGTGCTCGTCGCTTCAACTCGTGAACTCGTAAAGCTCAATGGACTCGACCCCGTGATTGCCGGTCCTCTCACCGACGCCGGTGCAACCTCCTATCACGCCGTGAAGCGGGCGCTTCGTCGGATTCCACCAGGTGGATCAGCCGTTGTCATTGGCGCGGGCGGACTCGGCGCCTATGCGATCCAACATCTACTCGCGCTTACCAGCGCCCGAGTCGTTGCTATCGACGTTTCGACTGATCGACTTGCCTATGCGACCGAGCTTGGCGCTCATGACACCCTCGAGGGAGTCAACGACGACACGACAACCGAAGTGCATCGTCTCCTCGGAGGCGGAGCCAATGCTGTCTTCGACTTCGTGGGTATCGATTCGACGATTACCCATGGCCTGCAATGCACCGCAAAAGCAGGCGCCTACGCGCTCATTGGCGCCGGAAACGGATCGCTCCGGGGAACGCTTTTCGACAAACTGCCGCGAGACGGCGAGGTTTTCTCTTTCCAAGCACCCACAATTGCCGACACTCTCGAAGTCATCGCCCTCGCCGAGAGTGGGAGACTTCGCGTCGATGTCGACGTGTTTCCGCTTGATCGTGTGGCCGAGGCCTACGAAAAAATGGAGAACGGCGAACTTCGCGGTCGCGCTGTCGTCATTCCTGACTAAACGCTTTGAGATTCAATCTCCGTCAGCCTGCAGATACGGCGTCGTTTGCAGATCGTCAACGAGACGCAACATGAGCTCACCTAACTGATGTCGCTCCTCTGAAGTCCAATCCACTAGCGCTCGGGACAATTGGGCTCCCCGCACACGCTCAAACCGTCGAGCCATCGCTTTACCCTCAGCCGTTGCCTCAACGAGCACGATGCTTCCGTGCTGTGGACTTGAACGACGCTCGACCAGTCCCTCTTCTTCGAGGACCCGAATCTGTCGACTCACCGCGCCTGTATCCATGCGAGCGGCACGAGCCAAGTCACCAACCGGCAACGCTTCGCGGTCACCAAGGGCGCGCAGCACATTCATGGCTTGCTGCGGGAGAACGACCCGGGCAGCACCAGCCATACCGGCATGCACCCGGCGACTCGACAGCAAGCGCTGCAATCGCGTGAGGCCCAATCGCACAGACTGCAATTGCGTCTCAATGTCGTCCTGTGCGCCCAGGTCAGCTTGTTCACTCACAGCCAACAGTCAATCAGGCTTGTTGCAACTCGGGACTCTTTCGATTGGGGACGACTTCAATGGGACCTGGGATGAAAATACGGGAGCCAAATATCCTCGGATCCTCCGCTGTGGTGGAACTCCACCTCGACCAATTGCCCAATTGCAACGGCGTCATCCTCACAACCCACAAGGTTCGACAGAATCGACCAGCCCTCCTTCATCGTCACGATGATTGGGACGTAGGGAGTGATGAAAGCAGGAGTGACCGGCCTCCAGACTCTGGTCCAACTGTAAATCTCTCCGAGTCCTGAGCTGTCTACCCACTCAAGGTTCATCGATGCACACGCAGCACACATGAGGGCGGGCGTATGAGTCGGCGCACCGCAGTCAAGACAGCGCTGGAAACGCAGCACACCTTCGCGACATCCTTGCCAGTAGGGGGCCGAAATCGGACCCGGATCCGGGAGTGGGATATCGCCAACTTGAGGGCTCAACAAACTCATGGTCGATCCTTTCCGAGAAGCAGAACATCGGTGAAGAGCGCACCGGCGCCACCACCGGTACACATCGCTACTTCTGCATTTGCAACTTGAGAGCTGATGCATTCACCGCGAAGTTGCTGTACGCCGCGAATCACACGTTGGAAAAGCTGCACTGATGCTCCACCGTGACTAAAGGACATTGTCCCGCCATCGGTGGTGATCGGATGACGGCCACCGGGCTCGATCACACCCGACATGACGTAGTCACCGCCCTCGCCTTCGCCGCAAAATCCATACGCTTCGAACTGGCGAATTAATTCAAACGAAAAGGGATCGTAAAACTCGCACACGTCAACATCTGAAGGTCCAAGACCGGCTGCGGCGAATGCTTCTTCGGCTGCTCTACGACCAACGTGACCGGCAATGAGGTCAGGCCGGCGGACGCCACCGAGATCCCAGACTGGAGGATGCTGATACGAAGGCCCGTAGTGATCAGTTCCTCCGCCTAAGAGATGGACGGGGGTCTTCGCTAGGTCTCCGGCTCTGTCGGCATGGGTCAGAACGAGCGCGGTTCCTCCTTCAGAGGTCATCGCGCAATCGAGAAGGTGAAAGGGATCGGCCACCATTCGAGAGTTGAGTACGTCATCTGCCGTGAATGGGCCCCGACCGGAATAGACCGCTTGAGGATTCACGTGACCGTTATTGCGAATCGTGGCCGCCACATGCGCCATTGATTCGGGCGTTGTTCCGTACATATGCATATGTCGGCGCGCCATCAGCGCGAACTCGGCGGCGGTGAACATTCCGTAGGCCGCCACAAATTCATTCGTGGGTCGAGTCCAAGGAGCCGTCGACGCGTGTTGGCGATAGCTGCCTGCTTCACCAGTGGCAATCAATACCGTGTTGGCGAGTCCGCAGGCAATCGCCATCGCTCCTTCGATGACAGCCGGGATGCCCAGTGGCGACATCGAACGCCATGCCGGGCCGATACGGCTCTGATAGAGAAAGTTGCTGGCGATTCCGCCGACTACGCCGTCGATGTCACGTGGTTCGAGACCAGCATCGGCGATTGCCCCCAGCGCAGCTTCAAGAGCGATGCTCTGAGAGTCATAGCCCTCGAGCACTCGTGCTTGTTTCGTGTTGAAGACTCCGACGATCGCCACGTCACGGAATGGATGACCCACTTCGTTCCTCACTCCCCCGAGCGCAGAAGCCACGATGACCACGGCGCAGTTGATTCCTTCCTAGCATCGCACCCATGACGCCACCACTGCGACCACTCGCTCTCACCCTCACTGACGGCACCATCTTGCAAGGCGACCTACACCTTCCGGAAGAGAACACCCGATCAGCGCCGACGATTGTTATGAGTCACGGTTTCTCCGCAACTCGAAAGATGGGCCTGCCCTGGTTTGCGTCTGCTTTCGCCGAAGCGGGCTACGCGGTCTATCTCTATGACCACCGGGGACTCGGTGAATCATCTGGGGAGCCACGTGCTGTCGTCGACCCTTGGATTCAGACCCACGACATGTGGGAGGTCATCGACCAAATTCGCGGACTCCCTGAGGTGCAACCTGATCGCGTCGCTGTATGGGGATCGAGTTTCAGTGGTGGTGAAGCGATCGTTCTGGGCGCTCTGCACCCAGACATAAAGGCAGTGGTCGCCAACGCTCCATTCGCAGGGCTCGGCGATCTGCTCGTTGACCCCAGCCAGGCCAAGCAACGTTTCGTCGCCATGCGTGTTGCTTTTAACAACCATTCACTTGATCTCGGACGCAAAGAGATTGGTCCAATGCCCGTCGTCCTCGACGAAGGACTCGACGCTGCAGTTCTTCCTCAGCCCGAGTCCTCTGAATGGTTCCTAGCGAACGGTCCATCAAACGGATGGCAAAACTCGGTGACGATGGCGATAACGACGACACCGCCATTCGATCCGGGCGCTTGCTCACCTGAACTCGACGGCACGGCGCTCTTGATGATCATTGCCACTCGCGATGACGTCGCGTCGACAGCCGTAGCCCTCGATACCTATGAACGAGCGTCTGGACCGAAGCGCAAAGCAATGATCGAGGGTCACCACTTCAGCGCGTACGACGAACCCGGACGGAATGACGCCTTTGACGCGATGGTGGATTTTCTCGACGAGTTCTTATGAACTCTGTGCCTTAGGCGCCGATGACATTCGGGCGCGGGAGCCCCTGTGCTTCACACAGCGCGTAGTAGCCCGCCAAGGATCCGGCACCATCGGTAACTGACTCGACGTTCCCATCGGCATCAAGATTGATGTTCGATCCATACATGTGGAACCACACCTGCGTATCGTCCTCGATGCACTGCAACGTGTGGACTGAGCCTGCTGGTTCGTAAAGGAATGAACCGGCACGATTCACGTAGTCGTATTCCTTGTACTTCCAACCTCCGCGCACGGTGTAGCCCCACACCGGCCCGGTGTGGCGGTGAGCTTGAACCTCGAAGCCCTTCTGAAAGATGTTCTCGACAATCCAAAGACCCTCTTCGATCTTCACCTGGAGAACGCGAAGTTTGTTGCCTCCGCCGATTTCTACCCAAGGGAGGTCGTCAGCTGCGAGATGGAGTGCCTCGGGGGCATTTGCATCGATGATTGTCACGAGTGGTCTCCCTGTGGATGTTGTGTCTGCATAATACGCCGTCAGCGATGCGAACCGATCTTTGCGATCTGACCCGGAGCGATATTGGCATCGACCTGCTTCTCGTCCACCCGGATCGGCACACCGTTCACGAGTACGTGACGAACCCCTGCCGGCTGATCCGCCGTCAGGCGTTCAGAGCCAGCCGGGAAGTCGGCAATTCGCCGAATTGGTCCTGGGGCAACGGTCGTTGGGTCGAAGACGACGATGTCGGCCCACGCACCCACACGGAGTTCGCCGCGGTCAACGAGATGAAAGAGATCGGCTTGTGACTTCGTGAGTCGATGGACCGCCTGTTCGATGGTCATGACTGCGCGATCGCGAACCCAGTTTCCGAGTAGATCGGTTGCCTGCGGTGCGTCGCACAACTGGCCCACATGCGCGCCGGCATCGGAAAGACCAAAAGCGCAATGGTCCTCGGAGATGAGGAAGGCGACTTCTGTGGGATCGTCGTTCGCCACGACGCACCGAACTCGCAGAAGAAGATCGGGTTCCTTTAGAGCGAGATCAAGCACGAGATCGAACGGATCAGAGTCTCGCTCTGCGGCGATCTCAGCGATTTTCCTACCTTCCAGGGAGCGGTCTGCGGGGCATTCATCGATTTCAAATGTTTCCCAGCGAGGGACCATGAATGTTCCCGTCGACCAGACTTCGCGTACTTCGTCGCGCCAAGCGCGATCTTCGTACGCCGCTCGTCGACTCTTCAGGTCACCAGACATCAATTCTGCAAACTTGCCATTCACATTGAACGTGAATGGCTCGGCCAGCGACATAGCGAACGCGAGCGGACGAGGTGTGACCTGAGGCCAAACATTTGCACCGCTTTCCCAGCGAGCCCGGTTGAGGTCCACAAAGTTCCGATGCGTCATTGACGGCGTGCTCAAGAGCGCGGTGATCGTGAATGGGGCTCCCGATTGAAGCTGAAGATCGTAGATATCGCCGAGAGGAAGGATCTCGCCGGGGGTAACTTCGACCACTCCCTTTCCGACCCGCCCCACACAGTCAAACAACGCTTCCAACTCGACGCGCTCGGCAAAACGCGAGGGAATCGGCTTTCCGTCGACACCCCGATGGGTCGGAGCAACGCTGGTGGCAAAGCCCGCCGCTCCAGCATCGAGAGCCTCGGTGAGGACTGTCACCATCTGATCAATTTCCTCGGCGGTAGCAGCACGCTCGTATGCGTCGTCGCCCATGACAAAAAGTCTGAGCGCCGTGTGTCCGATATATGCCGTGAAATTGAGCGACAAGGGAAGATCGCTCACTGCCGCGAGATATTCGGGGAACGTCTCGAAGTTCCATGGAACACCCGCTGCTAACGCAGCAACATCCATGTCTTCCACATTCTCCAAGGTTCGCGCAATGAGGTCATGGTGTTCAGGCCGAGTAGGAGCGATCGAGAACCCGCAATTGCCAGCGATCACCGTTGTAACTCCATGGAAACTCGATGGAGTTAGCGAAGGATCCCAAAACACCTGCGCGTCATAGTGAGTATGAATGTCGATAAAACCAGGGGCAACGATGCAACCCGCAGCGTCCAGCTCTGTGTCGCCGACCAGTTCTGTTCCGATTGCCACGATTCGTCCGTCCTCGACGAGTACGTCAGCGGCAAATCGTTCGCTGCCCGTGCCGTCAACAACGGTTCCACCCTTGATTACTAGTGATGTCATGTCTTCGATCCTTTCATTCTTGCGCGAACCTGCGTGGTTTCACTTTGAAAGATGTACTGGAAGGCGCTTCACGCCATTATTGAGATTTGAACGAACCCGCTCAGTTGGCCCATTGAGTTCAATCGTTCCAAATCGACGTAGGAGCTCTTCGAAGAAAATTCGACCTTCGAGGCGAGCTAGGTGCACGCCGAGACAGAAATGCTCGCCGATACCGAACGACAACTGAGGATTGGGCGACCTCGTGATGTCGAAAGCTTGCGAGTCGACAAAAATAGCTTCATCGCGATTTGCCGATGTGTAATACATCGCGACCTTGTCTCCCTTGGCGATCTTTGTCCCTGAGATTTCCGTGTCCTCGCTCGCAGTGCGGCGGAAATAGTGAAGAGGACTGAACCAACGCAGGATTTCCTCGATGGCTCCCGGAAGTAGCGATGGATCATCTCGAAGCATCTGTAGTTGTAAAGGGTGCTCGAGCAAGGCCCAAAGACCGCCCGCCATCATCGTTACCGTTGTGTCGTTGCCCGCTGTGATCATCTGAACAAGGAGACTTCCAATATCGCCATCGGTGAGAAGTCGACCGTTGAATTCCTGACCGAGGATCACGTCCATCAGATCGCCTTGCGGAGCGACTGCTCGGCGCGATTCAGCGAAGGCCATTCCGTACATCGCCATTTGCATCGATGAATCGGCGCTGCCCGCCTCAGACAGATCTCCATCAGGATTGAGATCGGGATCTTGACCACTCGTATTCATCTGAGAAAGCCGATGAAGCCACTCCCAATCCTTTTCTGGCAAACCGAACAGTTGTCCAATCACTTGAGTCGGCAACGGCCCAACGATGTCATGAACAAACTCCACATCGGAGTTGTCGCCAACCGTTTTGAATATGTCGACTGTGATCTGTCGGATTTGCGTCTCCATGCCAGCAATCACTCGTTGCGCAAATTCCGGCGCCAGTGGTTTTCGATACGAAATATGTCGCGGCGGATCCATCGACAGCAGCATGTCTCGCATCCGAGAAAGTCTCTCGGGGTCCAAATCTTCGAGAACAACTCCCCCAGCTTCACAACAAAAAACATTCGGGTTACGTGAAACATGGACAACGTCAGCGTGCTTGAGCACCGCCCAGTAGCCAGCTTGACCAGGAATGTCCTGCCAATGCACCGGATCCTCTCGACGCAAGCGCGTGAACTCTTCGTGCGGTGCACCGTCGAGATACGTGTCCGGATTGTAAAGATCGATTGCAGCCACTTGGAACCCCCTCGACACCCCCGGCGCCGGTCGCTCCTTCCAGTCTTGCCGAAGTACTCTCCGTCTGGCTCTTAAAAGACTGGATGAACCTATGGATATTGCGATGACGATGCCGACGATGATTGCCCATGGTCGGTCCGAGACGCTCGCTTGGTGCCAAGCCATCGATCAGGGCCCTTGGTCGAGCCTCGCCGTGCCCGAGCGAGTCACCTATCCGAGCCATTCATGGATCGTGGAGCTTTCGGCGGCCGCCGCCATCACTCAACGAGTTCAGCTGTGGACCACGATCATCGTTCTCCCGGCCCACGACGCCGTCGATGTCGCCAAGCAGCTGGCTTCTGTCGATCAACTCTCAGCCGGCCGCCTCACCGTCGGCATTGGCGTAGGTGGACGCGAGCACGACTATCGAGCCATTAACGGCTCCTTCGACCGCCGATGGTCGCGAATGGACGAACAAGTTGAAACCATGCGTCGCGTATGGTCAGGAGAACCGCCTTTCGAGGGTGCCGATCCTGTGGGACCACCACCAGCGCAGGCAGGCGGTCCACCTTTCGTCGCTGGGGCAATGGGACCTAAGGCGCTTGCCCGTGCCGCCAAATGGGCGATTGGCGTCGACGACGGATCAACTGTCTTCGGGATCGATCCCGCCGCAACCGACGCCGCATTTACACGCATCCGCGAGGCATGGTCCGCTGAGGGACGCTCCGACGCTCCTCACATTTCGGCCAGTCTTTGGTATGCCCTCGGCGATGACGCTCAAGAGCGTCTCTACGACTATGGCTACTCCTATATGAAAATCTTCGGCGAAGAGGTCGGGACAATGATGGCGGGAATGCTCTCCACCTCGACCGCGGAATCACTTCGTGAGTCAGTGTCAACGCTTGAATCGCTAGGTTGCGATGAATTGTTTCTCGTACCAACAACAACAGACGTGACAGAACTCAATCGCACTCGCGACGCACTCGGAATCTAAGAAGGAATTCGACATGACAGAGATGACCTACCGCAATCTTGGCGCCAGTGGCCTCAGAGTCTCGAAGATTGGTATCGGCTGCAACAACTTCGGGATGCGGATCGATGCTGCGGCGACAGAGCGCGTCGTAGGGGCTGCTCTCGAACACGGGATCACGTTTTTCGACACTTCAGATTCCTACGGCGATTCTGAGATCTTCCTCGGTGCAGCGCTCGGCTCTCGGCGCGACGAGACGGTCATCGCTACGAAGTTCGGAAGCGACCTTCGCGGAGCCAATGGTCCCGACTGGGGTTCTCGTGGATCTCGCCGCTACATCCGCAAAGCGGTCGAGCGCTCTCTCACGCGACTGAAGACCGACTACATCGATCTATACCAAATCCACATGCCCGATCCGACGACTCCGATCGAAGAGACACTTTCTGCACTCACAGAGCTAGTGGCTGAAGGCAAGGTCCGCTACATCGGTAACTCAAACTTTGCCGGCTGGCAGATTGCCGATGCCGAATGGATCGCTCGTACTAATGGAACGGCACGATTCATCAGCGCCCAGAACCACTACAACCTCATCGAGCGAACTGCTGAAACTGACGTGCTTCCGGCGTGCGAGCGATTTGGCCTTGGCCAATTGCCTTACTTCCCGCTTGCCAGTGGACTTCTCACTGGCAAGTACCAACGAGGAGTGGCTGCTCCCGCCGACGGACGCATTGCGGCCTGGCATATGGACGCAATGTTGTCGGATGCAAACTTCGACAAGGTTGAGGCAATCGCTGCATTCGCAAACGAGCGCGGGCTCAGCCTCTTACAGGTAGCACTCGGCGGTCTTGCCTCTCGACCTGCTATCGCATCAGTCATCGCCGGGGCAACGAGCCCAGAACAGGTCGCAGCCAACGTCGAATCTGGGCTGTGGACCCCGACCGAAGAGGATCGTGCCGCGCTCGACCTTGCTCTGGACTAACCGATCAAGCGAGCGGCCCGACATCGGTAAGTTCAACGACGTTTCCGCTCGGATCGAGGACAAACGCTGCTCGCACAGGAGTACCGAAGTCAGAACGCTCTGAGGGTTCCGATAGGAACGGAACAGCGTTGCTCTTCAACAGACCAATGGTTTCATCCCACCGGTCATTCTCGATGTGTAATGCAAAGTGTGGAAAGCCGGGCCCGGGGATCGGCATCGTTTCATTCTCCAAGAAATGAAGTTGCAGAGACCCAACGCGTAGCCACATGCCTGGAACTCCGAAATCTGGTCGAGGGAGTTCCTCGAATCCAAACAACTCGCAATAGAACTCCCGCGCGGCAACGAGATCGGTGCACACAATTGCGATATGCGAATAACCGCTCACGATCTGCTTAGTGGTTGCCATCAGAAAACAATTCCTGTCCGTCGTAGTTCTTCGATTGAATCGGCCCGACCCAACTCGGCGAGTATTTCGTCGGTCTGTTGACCGAGGGTAGGCGAGACGGTTTGCAACGTTGCCGGTGTGCCCAGGAACTGCGCAGGGTGTCGAGGCTGACGAACCCTTCCGGCAACAGGGTGATCAAATTCTTTGAACAGACCGATCGCAATAGCGTGAACGTCGTTAGGAAGATCTTGCGGCGCAACTACAAGAGCGAATGGAACGTTCGACGCTTCCATGCGTTCGGAAATCTCGGCGCAGGTGAACTGACCAGCGACCTCATGGCACTTCGACATGATCTCGCCGCTAATTTCTGGGTGCTTCCTGCGTTCGCCGATCGTGGCGACTCGAGGATCATTATGGCCATCGACACCTAGCGCTTCGCACATGCCGTGAAAATCAGCGTCGGAGGTTGGAGTCGCTATGCCAAATCCATCAATGAATCGGAAGGGCTTCGACCCTTGCACGAAACTTGAGTTCATGGATCCATCGGAGTCCAGCATCATCTCATTACCTGCTGCGTCGGCCCACAGGAATGAAACCACCGAGTCGGCCATCGAAAGTTCAACATGTTGGCCGCCCATCCCCCGCTCACGAGCGAACAGCGCAGCGGTAATCGCCTGCACTGCGTACATGGCAGTGATTTTGTCGGCCGCTGTTTGTCGGAGAAATGTCGGTGTTCCGTCGTCAGGGTCAGCTTGGTTCGTTCCAAGTCCGGCATAGGCCTGAATGACCGTGTCGTAGGCGCCTCGATGTGCGTAGGGACCGGTCTGCCCAAAGCCTGACAATGAGATGTAGACGAGGTCGTCGCGACCCGCCGACAACTCCTCCCACCCAATACCGAGACGGTCAGCGACACCAGGACGCATGTTTTGAATCACGACATCGGAGCGCGCAGCGAGTTCACGAACAATCTCAAGGCCTTCCGGTGTCGCCATATCGAGAGCGATTGATCTCTTTCCTCTGTTACACGCCTGGAAAAGCGCCGAGACACCATTCACTGCCACGCCGACCCAACGGGCAATGTCGCCAAGTCCGGGCCGTTCAATCTTGATGACGTCGGCACCTTGATCGGCAAGCAACGCCGCCGGATATGGACCGGTCAGAGCTGTTGAGATATCGAGAATTTTTATTCCATCAAGTGCGCCTGCCATCGATCCCCCGATAGATAGAAATGTGTCATTGACGGTATCGCCGAAGGACAAGACGTGCGTCCGGAACCATCGTTGGTGGTTAAAGCGACGGCGGAGAATCTCAGCCGAATGTGATCTCGCGCCGCGCCATCTTCCAACCGTCTTCGGTTCGCACGATGATGTCGTGATAGTGGCCAACCAGCGTGGCTTTCGGAGCAGTGTTTGTCTCGATGTAAAAGACCCAATAGGAATCGGCCACCGCTTCATCGTCATTCCTGAACTCGACTGCAGTAGCTGCGACGATGTGGCGAGAGTTACTACCGGGACCAACGCCACCTTCAGCCCGACGGGCAAGACTTCCTTCGAGAATGTCAGCGCGGCCATGGCGAGGCGCATTCGGCATGAGCCACTCTGCGTCCACTGTGAACAACTCTGCATACTGCTCGCACGAACCAAGTCCGTCGGCGTACTGCGCTAGGCGCACGATCACATTACGAACTGCCCATTCATCGGCGGCTTGCTCCCCTGGCGAACGACTTGATCCCATGATTCCTCCTTAGTGGCGTGCCGAGATCATTCCACCTCCCGACGGTCGGCGGCACTCCGTCCCTCGGACTCTGACGTGCGAGGATGGGCCTATGGAGATCTCAATCGGAATCACCCCAGGTCCAGATGCCGTGCGACTCGCCCAACTCGCCGAGGACCTCGGCTACCGGCGAGCGTGGCTCTACGACTCCGCCGCCCTCTACGAAGACATTTGGATCAACATCGCCAATATCCTCAACGCGACCTCGAATCTTGATGTTGGCACGGCCGTCCTTGTGCCGAACCTCCGTCACGTCATGACAACGGCGTCAGCGATTGCCACCATCGAACGCATGGCACCCGGTCGCCTCATGTGCGGGTTCGGTACCGGATTCACGGCACGGATGGTCCTCGGCAAGAAAGCCCTTTCATGGTCTTCGACGCGCAGATACATCGAGACCCTCCATGCACTCCTCCAGGGCGACGTCGCGGAGACCGACGGATCAAAAATCCAGATGATTCATCGACCGTCACTAACCGCGCAGCGACCCATCAACGTTCCGCTTCTTCTCTCCGCCATGGGACCCAAAGGACTCGACATCACCGCCGAGATGATTGCGAATGGAACCTGCACCGGTTTGATCGGTGTGGCGCCCCTCGAAGGAGCTTGGGGTCATCAGGTGCTCATGGTCTCCGGTTCAGTGCTCGATGACGGAGAACTCGCCAGTTCTCCGCGAGCAAAGGCTGCGATCGGACCTTGGTACGTCGTTGGCTACCACGGTTTCTGGGAAGCATTTCCAGAAGGTGTTGCCACGATGCCCGGTGGTGCTGAATGGTTAGCGGATGTTGAATCTGCCCGTCCGGAAGGCGAACGCCACCTCGCGGTTCACGAGGGCCATGTCACCGAGGTCGTTGGCAGGGATCTCACTGTCCTTGATCTCGCAGCCGAAGAAACTCTCGCTGGCGTTGGATGGACGGGTAACGCTGCGTCAATTCAAGAGAAATTGTCTCATGCGTCGACCGTTGGAGTGAAGGAAATTCTCTACACGCCTGCCGGCCCAGATGTTGATCGAGAAATGCGAGCATTCGCGAAAACTGCTCTCGCATAAATGTCTGCAAGGCCGCATGATCGAGATTCATTAACAAAGGCTGGTTGGACGACGCTCTTTGGCGTCGTACCGGACCACGGCCTGCACCGTCGATCTAGCGATGTTTTCCGAGTGATCGCAGGAGTTCTTCTCTTTGCGCTTGGAACCGTAGGCGCGCTTTCCTACTCACATCTCGAGCGTTCAATTCACAGTGTGGTGGAAGCGCTACCAGATCCGGTACTCGCAATTGCTCGTGTTGCTAACGGCGGTGGAGTTACTGCCGCAATTGTTGTTGTCTACGTCATCGCCCTCTCGTCGCGCCGAATTCGATTCATCACCGGCATATCACTTGCTCTCGTCGGTGGATGGCTCGTCACTCTTGGTCTTCAACATCTAATCGAAGCCCCGGCCGTCATCGATGCTGCTGCCAAAAATCTTTCCCACTACCCGCAATATCCGCCCGTCCGCCTCACGGTGCTCTCCACTGTTTTTTTCGTCGCCGGCCCCGAACTCACTCGTCCCTCGCGGCGTCTCATGTCGATCCTGCTCACAGTGGTCGCGATCAGCGCTGTGGCTCAGACCTCTGGATTCCCGGCGGGGATCGTTGGCGCTATTGCGCTCGGATGGGCGCTTGCTGCAGTCATTCACCTTGCCCTTGGTTCACCCGACGGTGCCCCTGACCCATCTGAAGTCGCAGATGACCTCGCATCGGTTGGAATCGACACAACCGATCTCGTGGTGGGTCACGTGCAGACATGGGGCGAAAAGGCGTACCAGGGCACCGACAAGAACGGATCAGGACTTCTTGTTGCCGTCATCGGTCGAGATGCCACGGATGCACAGTTACTAACAAAGATGGGGCGTTTCCTCTGGTACAAGGATTCAGGCCCGATCCTCAGTTTCAGTCGCCAGCAACAAATCGAACATCGCGCCTTTGCGCTGCTACTTGCTGAACGTGCGGGAGTGCGTGTGCCCCATGTTCTCTCTGCAGCCACGATCGGCTCGCGCGGCGACGCAACTCTGGTGATGCAAGCGCACGCGGGTACTTCCCTTGATGAGTTACCACCCGACAAAATAACCGATTCATTTCTCGACGATGCATGGACTCAACTGGAAAAACTCCATGCAGCGGGAATCACACATGGGAGCATCTCAGGCAAGAGTTTCCAAATGACGAGTGATGGGGCGGCCATTCGTGACCTCGCCACCGCCAACACGACACCCGATACCGATGCGTTCTGTATCGATCGTGTCGCCCTCTTAACATCAGTCGCTGATGCAGTCGATCAACAGCGAGCAATCGCCTCAGCGCAACGATCGTTGGGCAACGAAGGACTCGCAGCACTCCTCCCCTATCTCCAAACGACTGCCCTATCAAGGGTCAATCGCAAATCAGCGAGCGGCTTAAAGAAAACCTGCTCGGAGCTTCGCAATGGGGTGAGTACTGCTACCCACGTGGAGGCCCCCAAACTCGAGGAGCTCCGACGTGTGGCTCCGAGCTCAATCCTCATCGCTGGTTTCACGATCTTTGGTATGTATCTGTTGATTGGCCAGTTTGCGAACGTGCAGTGGTCGGCGATGTTTAATGATGCTCAGTGGGTCTGGGTACCTGTCGTCTTCGCACTCGCATGGGTTCCCATTGGGGGCATCGCTCTCTCACTTCTCGGTTCTGTTAGTAAACCGCTCCCATTGCGTCCGGTTCTCATGCTTGAAATCGGTACAAAGTTCACCGGGCTTGCCGGAGGTGGAGTCACGACCTTCGCGCTACTTGTGCGGTTCTTCCAGAAACAAGGTCTCAAGTCTGCGGTGGCTGTGACCTCAAGCCTGCTGAACTCTGTCGCCTCCGGGTTCACCGAAGTTGTGTTTCTTCTCTTCGCACTCATCTTTGGGGCGAGCTCATTTTCGCTCAGTAAAGGGGGGTCAGGCGGGGTAAGCGGACTCTCAGGCAAGATTCTCCTCGCCGCGCTTCTTCTGGCACTTCTCGTTGCACTCGTCTTTACGATTCCTAAGATTCGCCATCGAATTAGCCACTTCCTCATTCCGCAGATTCGAGCCGCTTGGTCAAACCTTGCTGCGGTGATGAAAAATCCCCGCAAGGGGCTGCAGATGCTCGCTGGCAATGCAATCGCTCAGGTGTTCTACGCACTTGTGCTCTGGGCCGCTCTGCACATGTACGGCCAGTCACTTGGCCTCATGCAACTCATCGTGATCAATACCTTTGCTTCAATCATTGGCGGCTTGGCGCCGGTCCCTGGTGGAATCGGAGTCATCGAAGCAGGCCTTATTGGCGGATTCACTGCCGCTGGTATTCCCGATCAACAGGCAATTGCGGCCACGTTCACCGCTCGAATGTTCACCGCTTACCTGCCCCCTATCTGGGGCTGGCTCTCAATCAATTGGCTCCGTCACCGCGACTTCGTTTAGTCAGAGGCTGGATCTGGACCCTCGAAGTGAGTTCGGAGCAAGTCTTCAATTCGATCTAAACGGTCATCAGTGCTTTGGCCCCCTGCGACAGCAACCATCGAAGCCGCGCCTGATTCCGTCGCCGAATTACGACGTGCTTGCGCCTGATCCATGAAACTCGAAGCGATCTGGGCAGTGATCACTGCTGCAGTTGTGAGTCCGACAACCATAATGCCGACTGCAGCGATTCGGCCAGCGTTGGTCACTGGGTAGTAGTCGCCATATCCAACCGTAAAGACGGTGACGCAACCCCACCAGACAGCGATGCCGATTGATGTGATGTTTGCCTGCGAGCTGTGGCGCTCAAATCCCCACACGATCACCATCAGGTTCAACAAAAGTACGACGGAGACGAAGAGGAAATGGGCGATATTTCCCTTCTTGAACATCGCCTTGAGGAGCCGGATGCTGAAGATCAATCGAATGACCGGAAGAAGGACCGCTAAGAGGCCCACGGGGTGATGAAAGAAATAATGCAGCTTCTTGCGTGCCAGAACCGTACGAACAGCCATATCGATTGCATAAATGACCGAAACAATGATTCGACCGGCGTACCAGAAGAACGGGTGGTGATCGTCATGGATGCCGCCGAGAGGAACCACGGTTAACCAAATGGTGAAGAGCGCCAAAAGATCGAGTGGAACTGTCGTGTGATTGATCCATCGATCGAGCCGAGGGTTATTTTCCTCCGACTCGGCGAGATCGAGACTCACGTTCTTTTCTTGGATCTGAGTTCCTGCTTCAGCGCTCACGTTCGCAGTCTCTCAGACAGCGTGTTCTTCACGCACTTTCGAATCTCTCCGCCTCGGTTTTCCACCGCGCCTGATCGACTTTGCCGTTGGCGGCACGGCCGATCGATTCAACAAACGAGAGATGCCTCGGAATCTTGTACGCCGCCAAACTCGTCCGAAGTTGCCCGATCAGGGAGTCAACATCGACCGTGGCTCGAGGCGATAGTTCGACAAATGCGACGACTTGCTGACCGAACCGATGGTGTGGAGCGCCGACCACAACTGCGTCGTGAACACCTGCGAGGAGCTTGAGAGCCTCCTCAACTTCCTCCGGGAAGACCTTTTCGCCGCCAGTATTGATGCAGCCTGATCCACGACCCAACAGTGTGACGGTTCCGTCCTCGTTCACCGTGGCGAAATCTCCGGGCGTGGTCCAACGACGCCCCCCAAAATCCCGGAATGTCTTTGCCGACTTCTCGGGATCATTGAAATAGCCGATCGGAGCCCGGCCAGCGACGGCAACCAGTCCGGTTTCACCAGATCCAGGAGCAACCGGCGTTCCATCTTCGCGGATGACCTGGGCGTTCGGTCCCAATTTAAAGCCTGCAGTTTTCGCCGTACCTCGTGACGACGAAATCGAACGTGCGAGACCCACGGCTTCAGAAGAACCCAGCGTGTCGACGCAAAGAAGGTTTGGCGCGTGCTTGATCAGGCCATCCTTCACCGGAGCCGACCACATCACTCCAGACGACAGGATCACTTTGAGTGAAGAGATATCCCAGCGTTGAGGTTGCGCGTCAAGAGCGTCGAGAAGCGGCTTAGCGAAAGCGTCACCAACAATCGAGAGATCAGTGACGCTATGAGTCTCAACCGTGTCGAGTAACTCTTGCGGATCGAATTTGGTGTGCTCGCACAGAACGACTGCGCCACCCGAATCCAAAACGGCAAATGCCGAGAATGCCGCAGTTCCGTGCATGAGCGGAGCAGCCGGTATCACGCGCGCTCTCGATGACCCGGCGGCAGTAAGTCCCTCAGCGATGGCTTCGAGTCCCCCCTCTTCCGGATACTTAATCGTGGCGCTTCTGTTGAGGACGCAAAACAGGTCATCCTGACGCCACATGACGCCTTTCGGCTGCCCGGTGGTTCCACCCGTATAAAGAAGAAAGAGATCATCACCACTTCGTTGAGGTGATTCGGCCGAAAGCATCGCGCCGGACACTGCAACGCGTTCATACGGCACGGCCCAATCGGGACACTCACCAACGCCGTCATCGACCCATAGCCACAACTTCACGTTCGGCACTCGAGTCCGTACTGCATTCGTAGACTCGGTGAAGGAACCGTGAAACATCACTGCTTCAACGCCTGCATCAAGCCACAGGTAAGCGAGTTCGTCGGCCACGTACCGATAATTTGTATTCACGGGGACCATCGCTGCCTTATATGTGCCGAATAAGGACTCGAGGTACTCCATTGAGTTCATGAGGTACTGCGCTACTCGCGACTGGTGAGTCAGACCGACATCCAAGAGTCGCTGTGCGATGGCCTCGGATCGGGCATCGAACTCCCCCCAGGAACGAACGGATGAACCGCGAACAAGAGCCGGAGCATCAGGCTGCACTGAAGCGATCGTTTCCCACACATCAGCAAAATTCCATGCGGTCATGAGAGTGATTCTGTCTTTCGAGCGACACAGCGACGAGGGATGGGCAGATGGTAGGTCGTCATCTTCGGGCTGAGCAGAAAAGGCGATCGCACTAGTCTTTCTGCATGGCTGAACGCATTACCGACGAGGGCGTCGACCGCTTGCGATCACGCATCGGAATCGCCCGATCCCACAGCGCACCGCCTCACTATCAAACTCCAAACGAGGACGCGTTTCGCCACGTCGCTATGGCGTGTGGCGACGATAACCCGCTCTGGTGCGATCCCGATTACGGAGTGGTCACTCGCTGGGGCGGACCAATTGCGTCGCCACAGCTCGTCGGTGGAGACACCCTGATCGGTGAAGACGAGGTCACTCACCTACCCGACGATCAAAAAGAACTCATGAAGGGCGACCCACTCGGCGGAGTTCACGCTTTTTATTCAGGAAGTTTCCGAGAATGGTGGAACCCATTACATCCGGGTGCACGCGTGGTTCGACGCAACGCTCTCATTGGAGTCCACGACAAGATCGGTGAGTTTGCAGGACGCGCTGTTCACGAGTGGTTTGGCGAAGTTTTCGCTGTCGCCGGAGGTCCAGTGCTTTCTGGTCAGTACCGCCTCATGATCCGGGCCGAACGCGAGAAGGCGATCGAGCGCAAAGTAAACGATGCCATTGAGATTGTCCCGTACACCGACGGTGAGATTGCTGCCATCAGCGAACAGATAGGCCAAGAACGATCACGGCGTCGGGGCGCAACTCCTCGATACTGGGAAGATGTGGAAGTAGGCGACGACATCGGTCCACTCGTAAAAGGGCCGCTTCGGGTCACAGACATGGTGGTGTGGCACACAGGGATGGGTATGGGTCTCTATGGAGTGGCCGCTTTGCGGTTAGCCGATGATCAGCGGAAACGGATGCCGAAATTCTTCAAACCTGACGCCCTCAATATCCCCGATGTTCAACAGCGTGTTCATTGGGATGCCGAATGGGCCCGTAACGCCGGCAACCCCGCTTCCTATGACTACGGGCGAATGCGTGAAACATGGCTCATTCACCTCTGCACCGATTGGATGGGCGACGATTCGTGGCTCTGGAAACTCGATTGCCAATTTCGTAAGTTCAACTACGTCGGCGATACCCACTGGATGCGCGGAACTGTTTCGAAGAAGTACTTCGCTGAGGGCATTCGACCTGCTGTCGATTTAGAGATTTGGGGTGAGAACCAAAGAGGCGAGCGAACGACCCCTGGTCACGCCACGATCCTGCTGCCTTCTCGCGAATTTGGCGAGACGCGTCTACCCGATGCTCCGGGTGGCGCCAGCAACTGTCGAGAGTTGCTTGATGCCCTTGCCACTCGATTTGCCGAGGACAACGAGTAGCAGCTCCGCCGGACTACGAGTCAATTTGTTCGTTTAACCAGAGATCGATCAGTTCACGTCGAAGAATCTTGCCAACCTCGCTTCTCGGTAGTTGGTCTATCGATCGAAAGGCCACGGGAATCTTGTAGGCAACGAGGTGGGTGCGACAGTGCTCGATAAGAATTTCCTCGGTGAACTTGTCTCCGACGATGAAGGCAACGGGAACTTCCCCCAGACGATCATCAGGAACCCCAACGACCGCTGCGTCGGTAACTGACGAATGAAGCCTCAGTACTTCTTCAACGGAATCGGGGAAGACCTTGTTTCCGCCACGATTGATCAAATCGCTGACTCTTCCATCGATCCAAACAAAACCGTCTTCATCAACTGATGCGATATCGCCGGTATCGATAAATCCATCGTCGTCTCGACGATCATCGATTCCGACCGCAGCGTTCGGAGGACGGACCAGAAGGTGACCGTCGGCGTCGATTCGAATAGCAACTCCCGGTAGCGGTCGACCCGCGGCTCCGACCTTTTCAGGATGTTCCTTTGAGTCGGCTGCAGTCCATCCGATCACTTCGCCCATCTCGGCCTGGCCGTAGCTATTGAGAACAAAACAGCCAAACCGTTCGGTAAACCGACGAGCATTCAGAGGTGACAAGGGTGCTGTAATTGATCGCACGTATTTCAGTGGCGCAAGTGATTCCACATCTGAATCAGCCAGCATGACCATCGCTGTCGGCGGCAGCACAGTCGAGCGAATCTGAAATCGGGCAACGAGATCAGCAAACACTTGTGGCGTAAAGCGGTCCATCATCACCACTGGGGCTCCGGCCCGCAGCCCGAAGAGGCAGTTGTACAGACCAGCGTTCAGCGCCATCGAAACTGGAATCAGGTTCGGTGTCGGTGGGCCCGAACGCTCTCCCTTGCCACGAAGCGGACCGAGAACGCGGTCCAGAAGTTCGAGATACGCGGTGTGGGTGTGGAGAATGGGTTTGGGCGTACCGGTTGTGCCCGAGGTCCAGATGATGAATGCAACGTCGTCGGGATACACAGTCGTACCGTTCAGCAAACGAGCTCCGTCGATCCCGATGAATACAGCAGCACCCGTCTCATTCAGGATGGATTCGACTTCCGGGTCGGTAAGACGCTCGTTGATCGGTACATGAACCGCTCCACGAGTCCAGATTGCGACCATGGTGCAAAGTAACTCAGGGCCATTTGGGAGCTGCACCGCCACTGCTTGACCTGTTGCCATTTCAAGTGTCGAAGCAATTTCTGAAACACGTCGGCGTGCGTGAGCGAGTGTCATTGACTCGGTTTCCGAGAACAGCACATCTTGCGATTCAGAAAACGGATGCTGCAGAAGGAGTTCCTCGAGTCCCATGTCGAAACTCAGACGATCGCTGTCATGGAAGCAGACGTCATTCGCCGGGAGTGGCCCAGTTGGCTTCGCGCTTTTCCGCAAAGGCTCGGGGACCCTCTTCCTGATCAGGATGACCCCACATCGAGACAAGATCTACAGAACCAGCGCGACACGCATCAGTGAGCCCAAGTTCGAGTGCACGCC
>JASJMB010000018.1:0-41478 GCA_037620085.1 Acidimicrobiales bacterium
AGCACAACCATGAGATCAAGCGTGTCGGTGGCGTGCATGCCAGGAGTATCGGCGTCGTCACCAGCAACGCGTAGCCACGTGGTGTCGGGATCGGCGCCATCAGGAATCCCAGGCATCCGAATGATGCGTGCGCTGGCTCCACCCGGTGGTGGTTCAAGTGCGAACCCGGAATTGGCCTTGTCGGGAGAGTCGGAAATCGAAAGCAGCGGCCCGTCAATCCACAACACTTCACTCACCGCAACGGTCTCGGTCTCGATGGTGTTGGGTGCGGCACCGTCTTCAGTAATCACATGACGCCCAGCGTCATCAATGCCCGTGACTAACCGACGCACGAAGGTTTGACTCATCGAGTGATCGTAGGCCTGAGGCGACAGAGAACGCCGAGCCTGTGGGATGATCTTCAGGCTGATCACATCTGATCCGGGGGGAACAATGCGCTACAAGTCTTCTTGGCGTTTCTTGGCAGGAGTTGTTGCGGTCGTGGTGCTTGGCGGCGTTGCTTCAGCCTGTTCATCGAATGGTTCGTCGTCGTCGAAAGGTCCCAAAGTGATTGCACCTTCGCCTCCATCGCGTGATTCGGTCACGGTGCCAACGGTTGTTCCTGCTACGGGCGGTCGAGGCCAAGCGTTTATTGCTGCTGCCAGCGGCGACCTTGCTTCGGCCGGTTACGAACAGTCGGAGTTCTATATAAGTGGAACCGCGACTGCGTATCAGTCGGCCGAAGCCTTAACTGTTGATGGAAATTGGAACGTTGAACCGGCAACAACGGCTGCGTACAAGACCCGTGCCATCGTTCGCCGCCCAACCGACCCAGCCAAGTTCAACGGCAACGTCATCGTTGAGTGGTTGAACGTTTCCGGTGGTCTCGATGCCGCGCCGGACTGGACCTACACACACGTCGAACTCATTCGCGAGGGTTACGCGTGGGTCGGCCTGTCTGCACAGGTCGTTGGCATCGATGGCGGACCATCGATGGGTCTCGTCGCTGGTTACACGTTGAAAGCTGCTGACCCCGGCCGCTACGGATCGCTTGTGCACCCTGGCGATCAGTACTCCTATGACATGTACACCCAAACCGGTGCAGCTGCCTGGTTTGCGAATGACGTGCTGCTCGGCGGCCTGAAGCCCGAGCGAGTCATTTCCATTGGCGAGTCGCAGTCTGCATTCCGACTCACCACCTATGTCAACGCAATCGGACCCAAGACTGACATTTGGGATGGCTATCTCATTCACAGTCGCGGCAACGCAGGTGCGGCGCTGAATGTTGATGTGAAGATGCCTGCCGATCAGCGCATCCGAACTGATCTCAAGGTTCCTGTTCTGCAATTCCAAGCAGAAACCGACATGCTGGGCAGGGGCCTGAACTTTGTTGGTGCTCGCCAACCCGATACGGACCTAATTCGCACGTGGGAAGTTGCGGGCACAGCACATGCCGATGCTTACAACTTGGGTATTGGCGATACCGACAACGGTGATGGTGCCGGAGACGCAGCGTTGTTCCAAGCAATGCTCACCCCGCCCTCATCTATCTACGGCGGCGTTATTTCATGTTCGACGCCGATCAACGCCGGACCGCATACCTATGTCTTGCGTGCTTCTTTGAACTCGCTCGACAAATGGATTCGCACGGGAGAGGCGCCGTCATCGCGTCCGCTACTCGACATCAACAACGGTGCGTTCGCACTCGATGCGAAGGGGAACGTCACCGGCGGCATTCGAACGCCACAGGTAGACGTACCTGTCGCAATCTTGTCGGGTCTTGGCCAAACTGGCTCAGCATTCTGTGGGCTGTTCGGCACAACGATGCCGCCGCCGCCAGCGGCGTTTGCGTCGTGGGCACTTCCGAACGGTCGCCCGGCATTCGACAGTTCGTGGATCGCAGCGCTTGATGATGCGGTAGCCAAACGCAACATCCTCGAAGCTGATGCCGTCCACCTCCGCACTGTCGTGAAGAACGCCAAGCTTCCGTCGTGAGCACCACCATCCTTCGAGACGGCCTGTTCTTTGGCGAAGGCCCTCGCTGGCACGAGGGTCGACTTTGGTATTCCGACTTCTACGACCATGCCGTGCATGCCATCGACCTTGATGGCAACGACGAACGCATTGTTGAAGTGGAATCGCAGCCTTCTGGCCTGGGCTGGCTTCCCAACGGCGATCTGCTCATCACGTCGATGCTCGACCGCAAGCTCATGCGCTGGGACGGCAGCGAACTGACGACGCATTCCGATCTCGGCGGTCACTTCACCTGGCATGCCAACGATCTTCTTGTCGATCACCAAGGGCGCGCCTATATCGGCAATTTTGGTTTCGACTACGAGGTGTTCCTTGATGAGCAGGGGATCGAAGGACTGTTCGCGGACCCCGATTCGCTCACAACGGTGATGTGTCGTGTTGATGCTGATGGAACGATCAACATTGCGTCTGATGGTTTGATTTTTCCGAACGGTATGGTCATCACCCCCGATGGCAAAACAATGATCGTGGCCGAAACGCTCGCGCTTCGACTTAGTGCGTTTGATGTTGCCGACGATGGTTCACTTTCGAACCGACGTGTGTGGGCCGATCTTTCGGCCGAGATGGCCGCGCCCGACGGCATTTGTCTCGATGCCGAAGGTGCGGTGTGGATCGCGAATGCACTTGCCCCTCGTCTTATGCGCATCGGTGAGGGTGGTGTTGTTCTCGATGATGTCGAAACAACAATGAACACCTACGCGTGCATGCTTGGTGGGCCGGAAGGCAAGCACCTCTTTGCCATGACCGCGCCTACTTCTGACTCACGTCACGCGCCACTCGCACGCAATGGCGCCATTGAGGTTGTCGAAGTTGCTGCACCGCATGCGGGCTTGCCATAGAAGAACTCGTTACCGGAACCGGATTCTTAAGCTGCATATGCGCTTCTCGGTAGGGCGACAACCGATGGGAGACCATCCCGGGAGGTGTACTGCAAAGTTAAATCTAATGATTTGAGTTTTTATTTTGTAAAAAAAATTAACTTTTAATGGGGGAAAAAACTGATCATGCGGGGTCCAAGTGCGGGGCGTAATGGTGCGGGGCGCAGTGGTACTGGTCGTAGTGCCGTCAGGTTGATTGGGGTTTTGGCGGTATCGGCAGTGATGGTGGGGTTGACGTTTGTTCCCATTGCGCCGGTGCAGGCGAACGACGAGTTGGTTCCTGCGAACGGGACTCCTGCGGTGGCTCTCAGCATTGACCCCGATGACGTGACCTGTGTTCCCAATGGGGTGGCAATCAACGGTCAACTGAACGCGGATCAAACGGCATTTACGTCATCGATGAGTCTTACCGATGTGCCTGACGGTTGGACTGTTCGCAGCTCATGGTTTGTGACATCTCTTAATCCTTCGGTCGAGACGTCGTTGGGCAGTGTCGACACTCCGGTGATACGTCCATTGCCAACCGTGGCCCCACCGGAAGCACCCTATGTGGATGATGTTTGGTTTGGTGATCTGGTAGATGCGGGTGCGACATTCTCTTACACGGTGACGTTGCAATTGTTCGATACCGTTTCTGCGTGGGTGCAAGCAACACAGGTCGCCATTTCGTGTAGCGGCAGCAGCGTTCCGGTAGTCGACGTGACGACCCCTCTTGCAGAGGTGGTGTCAGCCCCACAACCGACGAAGGCTTCCCTCACACCCAGCGCCATCGTTTGGGGTGAGTGTGACAGCGAGGCGGCCATCGAAGGTGAGCAGTGTGCGACAGTGTCGGTGCCGCTTGATCATTTTGGTTCACGGGGCACGGTCATCGACATTGCGGTGAACCGGTTCCCGGCCACGAGCGGTCAAAGTAACGGTGCTCTGCTGATGAACCCCGGTGGCCCTGGAGGTCCCGGCCTGTCGTTCGCCCGCGGGATGTCTCAGATTTACGCCGGCACTGCTCTTGCCGAGGACTACGACATCATTGGTTTCGATCCCCGGGGCGTCGGGGAAAGTTCCCCGGCGCCATACTGCGTTCCTCCACCCGATGGTTCCGACAGCCTTGGCAATGTTCTGGATCCCGACTGGTCGAGTTATTTCGCTGCAGTTGTCCCAGTTATCGGGTCATATCACTCGATGTGTTCAGTAGCGACCGCAAGGTACCTCGGATTTTTGGGTACGAGGCAGGTAGCGGCAGATATGGACTGGATCCGGCGGGCTGAGGATATTGGTCGGGGTAGCGACAAGAAACTGGCGTTCTTCGGTGGTTCGTACGGGACTCGCCTCGGCGAGGTCTACCTGCAGCATTTCGGGAACCACGCCGGCGCCTTCGTGCTCAGCGGGGCAGTGGATCCCGCATCTACCTACGTTGACTGGTACACCGAGCGCACCGGTCCGCCCGACATAGAATTCGACATTCAGTTCGCCCCCGCCGCGCCTGACGGGATCGGTGACAAGTTTTACGCGGTTGTTGCTGCTCTTACTCCGCTTGCTCCCGTTGGGCTAGATCCCGCTGCCGGTGCTGTTGAAGGAGTGGTGGTTCCGGCCACCGTCGACGGCCAAGACGCTGAGGTCACTCTTGCGAGCTTTACCGCGGAGGTTTCGGCTGCGCTTCGAAGTGAACCCTCGTGGCCCAAGACTGCCCGCTTCATCTCTGATACCTACGACGTTGTCGTTAATGGTCTCAATGTTGCAATCGAAACTCCCCCCGACCCTCTTGTTGGCGAACTGTTGCCGGATGGTCTGCCCAATGCCCCAGAGACAGCCAGCCCTAGCGAGATTCGTGCCTCCCTCAATTTCGGCCTGATACTGGATGTCGTGAATTGCCTTGATCTGCCTGGGGTTCCCTCCTCGGCGGCGGAGATGGTCCAGGAAGCCTCGAGTTTCGTATCCGGTGACCCAGTGAATTATCTGGGATGGATTTATGCTCTTGCCCTGGGTAGATGTGAGGGGCTGTTCCCCAGCGGCATCGATGTGACCGATGACTCAGAGTCCGTCAAGGTGTGGCCGGCATTGCCACTGCCGGTAGGCACACCGGCGCCATTGATCATCGGAAGTTTTGGAGATACTGCGACTCCATACGCGTGGAGTGAGGCGATGCACGAGTACTACGTCGATAACGGTGTCGATGCGTCGTTGGTGTACTACGAGGGTGGAGAACATGTGGCCGGGGTGTCGTGGCCACCCCCAATTTGTCTCACCAACATCATCATTGAGCTGTTTGCCGACGCAGTTCTTCCCGGAACGGGTGTGGGGTGCAGTTTCGTCTCACCTTTTTCACGTCAACCGCCCACCGACGTAACGGCAACCGCAGGTGACACCAAGGTCGCCATGTCGTGGACGAATCCGATTCAACGACTCGGTGGGAACGTTGACGGGTTCCTCATGCAAGTCCGCGAAGCCTCTGAGGGTCTTGGCGTCTCCAGCGTCGATGACGGTTGGGTGAATGTCGAACAAGGTTCGTGTGCTGATATTAATTTTGAGGAGTTCACCGAATGCGAGGTAAGCGGCCTCACCAATGGTGTTTCCTACGTGTTCCGAATGTTGACATTGCCGGAATACGACATTGCTGAATTTTCTGAGGTGTCGGCCGCGGTAACGCCTGAGGCTTTCGTTCCGGTGGATCCCGTGCCGCTGGCACCCCGCTTCACTGGCTGAACTACTCGCCAGGAATGCAGACCCAGCCGCGACGCACGAGTTCATCGGCGAGTAGTTCGTCGGGCAACGCAGCAACCGCTTCGGCCTGACGATTTGCCGCACGTTTTGCGGCGCGCTCAGTGGCATCGGATGACGAAGCAATAGCCCGCTCGGCTTGTTCGACATTGAGTTCGCCCTCGCCGGCGGCAAGGCGAGCAATGAGCTCGTCGGCTTCGCCCCGAGTGAACTTTCCGCCGGCCTGGCGCTGCGTGAGCCCATAGATATGGCGCGCTTCACGGAACGACGAGTAACCCGCACCTTCAAACAGGGCAAGGAGTTCCTCAACTTGTTTCGACGATGCGGGTGGGCCTGATTGCTGTCCGAATGCCATGGGTTGAGCCTCGCACGCGCTACTGACAGTGGGGGCGATGAGGGATTTCCCAGCACCTCGCACTACAATGATCTGGTCGTTCCATTTCCGGAGCGGCGCCGCTGAACCGCTTCAGGCCCCAGCACCCCGCAACTCACACAGTTTCGGTTGTGCTCACCACTTGGCCCTTGCTTTCTCAGCGGACCTCAGTAGGAGACTTTTTATATGGCGCCACCACGCCCCCGTTCCAATCGTTCCTCTTCGTCCGCGCGTCCCCGGACTCGCTCGGAGAAGCCGCTCGCCCCGCAAGCGGCCCTTCCGGCTTTAGCCCCCGACAACGGCTTCTTCGCGCTCGGTGTGCCCGAGACCCTTTGTGGAGCTCTCGCTCTTGAAGGCATTACTGATCCGTTCCCGATTCAGGTATCGACACTTCCCGACTCATTAAAGGGTCGCGACGTACTCGGCCGTGGTCGTACCGGTTCCGGCAAGACCCTCGCATTCGGCCTTGCTGTGCTCACTCGTCTTTCGATGCTGCAGCTTGAGCGTCAACCGTTCCGCCCGCGTGCGCTTATCCTTGCCCCCACTCGTGAACTCGCACTGCAGATCGACGCAACTATTGCGCCGCTTGCACGTCGCCTTGGACTTCGCACCACGACCGTCTTCGGTGGAGTTGGTCAGAACCCTCAGGTCGACGCGCTTCGTAAGGGTGTCGACGTTGTAGTTGCATGCCCCGGTCGTCTTGAAGATCTCATCAGCCAGAACTTCTGCAAACTCGATCGCGTTGAAGTATGTGTTCTTGATGAAGCCGATCACATGGCCGATCTCGGATTCCTTCCCGGCGTGAAGCGTTTGCTCGATCGCACCCCCGACGATGCGCAGCATCTGCTGTTCTCGGCAACGCTCGATAAGGGCGTCGACGTCATTGTCAAGCGCTACATGTCTGATCCGGTCACGCACAGCGTCGATTCTGAACAGTCGCCGGTCAACACCATGACCCACCATGTGCTGCACGTAACGAACGATGATCGACTTCCCGTCATCATTGATCTTGCTGCCGCACCTGGCCGCACAATTATTTTCACTCGTACGAAGCATCGCGCCAAGCAACTCACGCGTCAGTTGAACGCACATGGAGTTATTTCGGTCGAGATGCACGGAAATCTTTCGCAGAATGTCCGCACGCGAAATCTTGCGGCATTCTCCGACGGAACGGCAGCGGCCATGGTCGCTACCGATATTGCAGCGCGCGGAATTCACGTCGATGACATATCGCTCGTGATCCACGCCGATCCGCCCATGGAGCACAAGGCATATCTCCATCGTTCTGGACGCACAGCACGCGCCGGAAACGAAGGAGTCGTTGTCACGCTCGCGACGGAATCGCAACGCAAGGACACCGATCAACTCATGCGCAAGGCGGGTATTAAACCCACCGTGACAAAAGTGCGCCCTGATTCACCGCTACTGCAGGAAATTGCTCCCGGTCAGCGACTGAAGAAAAGCGCCTCTGAAGTGAAGGCAATGCTCGATGTTCCCGAACCGGCCAAGACGCCCGGTGGTCGTCCGAATTCGCGTAACCCGCGTTCGGCGACTCCGTCAGCGTCTGGTCGGCCGAAGCGTGGCGGCCCAAGCAGTGGACGCCGTGGTTCCGGCAGCGGTGCAAGTTCCGGCTCTGGTTCCAGCGCTCGCTCTGGTTCTGGATCAAGTTCGCGATCTGGCTCAGGCGGTCGATCCTCCGGTGGTGCTGGTGGGTCAACCTCCGGTTCCCGTCAGGGATCAAGCCGTTCTGCCGGTCGACAGGGCGGACGCTCGCGTTAGGCGCGATGATTCCCGTATGAATTTCTTCGAAGCGAACATGAAGCTCGGCGAAGCCGAGACCCTCGATATCGAAACAGCCGAACTTCTCATCCGAGTCGAAAACAGCGGCGATGTTCTCTACAACGAACTTGCGGCACGTTTGAATAACGAAGAGGCCGCCGAGCTTCTTCGTAAGAATGGTCGCGAAGAAGTTGGTCACGCTCGTCGCATGATGAAGGTGATTTCGCTCAAGACCGGCATCGAATACGTACCGTCGGCCGAAGTGCTCGAGAAGTTCGAAGTGGACCTTCCCGATTCGGTCGATGCATCGGCATTGCCGATGATCGTTGAAGGTGAACTTCAAGGAGACCTCGGCTACCAAAAGTGGGCGTCCCACGAAACCGATCCGGAAATCATCGAACTGTTGCTTCGCAACGGCCGTGAAGAAACCAAACACGCCCAGCGGATCAAGCAGGCAATCGAAATCTTGGCCTCGGCCGAGGCTGCGCAGTAGCGCACTAGCAACACACAAAGTCGTCGCAGTACCTGCTCTAAATGGGGCATAATCACATTCCGCTTAGGGGAGGACATGACATGGCAATGACAATGATGCGTTTCAACTGCATCCAGCCAGGACTCGAGCCAAATGAGATGGCCGATCGATACAACGCCATGCTCGACATGGCTCAGGTTCTTGATGAACTTGGTGGCGGCATGGTGACGCTTGAAGAGCATCACGGCGCCGAAAATGGTTGGAGTTCCTCTCCGCTCACAATGGCGTCAGCAATTCTGAGTCGCACCAAGAACGTTTCTGTTTCTATTTCTGCACTCCTCGTCCCGTTGCACGATCCGTTGCGCATTGCCGAAGACATCGCAGTCATCGACCTCATGTCAAAGGGTCGCCTCACCGTCATTGGCGGTCTTGGCTATCGCCCAAGCGAATACGCAGCACACGGAAAGTCATGGGCTGATCGCGGAAAGATCATGGACGAATGTGTCGACGTCATGCTCAAGGCATGGACCGGCGAACCATTTGAATATCGCGGCACCACCGTGCAGGTGACGCCCCGCCCGTTCACGCAACCACACCCGATGTTCCTTCTTGGCGGAACCTCAAAGCCCGCAGCTCGTCGTGCCGCGCGCTTTGGACTTCCCATCATGTGGGCGGCCCCTGTTCCTGAGATCGAGGCCCACTATTACGAAAAGTGCGCCGAGTACGGCACGCAGGGTTTCGCTATGGCTCCGCCTGATGATTTTCACCATGTCTTCTTTGCCGAAGACGTCGATGCCGGATGGGCCGCTATGGGCGAGCACATCCTTCACGAGGCCACGACCTATTCCTCATGGCAGACCTCCGACATCAAGTCCTCGGCTCATTCGCATGCCAAGACCGTTGGCGAACTGCGTGAAGAGGGTCTGTACCAGGTTGTCTCTCCGGCCCAAGCGGTCGAGGAAGCGAAGGCCGCAGGCGATTTTGCTGTCTTCGCGATGCACCCACTTTGTGGCGGGATGCCGATTTCGGAAAGTTGGAAGCAGATCGATCTGCTTCGTAACGAAATCCTTCCCGCACTGGCCTAAGCGATTCCGGCGGCAGCGATGCCGCCGGAGTTGTACCTTTCAGGAACTGACACACCGATCTACCGGGGGAACTCACATGAGCACGAATAACTGGGGCCGTTGGGGCGCCGACGACGAGCGCGGAGCGCTCAATCACCTCACACCAGAGGTCATCAAAGCTGCTGCCGCTTCGATTACCACGGGCAAGGTCTACAGCCTTGGCATTCCGATTCAGGGCCAGGGTGTTCCGTTGCTCGATTACCGCGGAACCCCGATGCGTCTAACGCTGCAAGACGGTACCGACGACGGCATCTACGAAAGTTACGGTGCAAAAGAAGGAACAGGCGCACACGAAGACGTGCTCGTCATGGCCTCGCACACCACCTCACACATGGACGCTCTTATCCATGTGTACGAAGACTATAAGCATTACAACGGCGTTCCTTACGGCGAGATGCGTGCACTTGGTGGTGCGGGCAAACTAGGTATCGAAAAGGTCGACAGTTTCGCGGCACGCTCGGTCATTCTCGACATCGTGAAGTTGAAGGGTGCCGATAAGTGGCTTGAGCCCGGAACCATGATCATGGCTGCCGATCTTCAAGCTGCTGCTGCGGCGCAGGGTGTTGAAGTTCGCGCCGGCGACGTTGTCCTTATTCGTACTGGTCACCTCGATATGTGGTGGGCAAATAATGCCGCTGGCGAACCCGAAGGTTTCGCGCAGGCTGGTATTGGTTCCGACGCTGCTGAGTGGCTTGCATCAATGGATGTCACTGCAGTCGGTTCCGACAACGCTGCTGTCGAAGTCATTCCGTTCGATAACAACGACTTCCTCATCGTTCACAAGATCCTTCTTGTGCAGGCTGGCATCTTCCTGCTTGAGCATCTCGATCTTCGTCAACCGTGTGAAGACGGCAACTACGAAGGAGTCATCGCGGTGTCGCCGCTCAAGGTCACGGGCGCAACGGGTTCGCCGATCAATCCGGTGTTCATTTCCTAGCGTTTGTTTGTGCAACGGGCCCTGGCTTCGGTCGGGGCCCATTTGCGTTTTGCAGTGCACCGATGAACCCGTCGTTCATTTCGTGAGTCAGAATGAATTCATGGCAATCACGACTGTGCTGTTCGATCTCGATGGAACGCTCATCAACAGCAGTCCTGGGATCCGTCGTTGCGTCGATGAGTCACTTGCGCATCACGGATTTTCTGCCATTACCGATGAACAATTCTCTTCGTTCATAGGGCCTCCGTTAACAACGGGATTTGGTTTTGTGGGTTCAGATGAAACGCTGATCGAGTCACTCATCGGCGTGTATCGCGAGCACTACGGCGCCGGCGGAATGTATGAGTATTCGGTCTATGACGGAATTCCTGAACTCCTCACGTGTTTGAACGACGCGGGTTTCCGCCTTGCGGTGGCTACTTCGAAACGCACTGGGTTTGCTCGTCCAGTCGTTGAGCATGCTGGTCTCGCTTCGCAGTTCGAAATCGTGGTGGGCTCAGAACGCGATGGCGCTGGCGCCGAGAAACCAGTGGTCATGAGATCAGTTTTTGAGCAGCTTGCAATCGCTGATCCATCAACAGTTGTGATGATCGGCGACCGAGAACACGATGGCTATGGCGCTGCTGCCACCGGTACTGATTTTATCGGAGTGTTGTGGGGCTTTGGCAGCCACGGTGAACTTCAAGCAGCGGGCGCGAGGGAACTCGTGGCCCACCCTTCCGAAATCGGAGGCCTGCTTACGCCGCATTCGTAACTATTCGTCGAGTTTCGACCACGTGCGTGTTGGGTAGAGAGAGACCGCAGGCTCATGCAGCCATTCATCTCGATAGGCACGGCGAGTGAGATAGGCAATGACAGCGGTGTCATCGATTTCGTCGCTGAGGATTCGTTCGTTGAGTGCATCCATTCCCGCCTGCCTCGAGACGGGACGAGATCCAAGTAAGGGCTCAAGCTCTTCGCACTCAATTGCATCGAGTTGTGCACCAAATCGGCGTTTGCGGTCCATCATCTTGATGAGAATGGCCGCATCGCCGGCGCGGGACTGTGCAAACGCATCAGAGAGATGGGGGGCAACGTCCTTCTCGAGCGACCAAATCGCCGCGTCGGCAAACACGTCTTTTTCGCCAGGACCGAAAAGTTCATCGGGCATTGTTGGCTTCTCAACAGTGATTCCAGCTGCTTCTGAGAGTGATTCACAGGTGGCGCGATCGCCGAGGTATCGGTAGCAGAGAAACCACGCCAGCGATTCTCGTGGGTGCGCGTTGACAGAAATCGCATGAATCGGAATCATGCCGCGAACGTTTTGCTGGACTCGGTAGTACTGCGCCGCAAATTTTGTATACGGAATTCCTGATACTTCTTGGTAGAGGTGAAACAGGCCGGCGAGTCCACCGCTTGGGTTCCAGAACTCGCGAGCGCAGATGTTGCCGAGGTCCTCAAGCGGATCTCCGTAGTGGCCCCACTCCAAGTCAATGATCGCACTGACTTCGTTGCCGTCGAACATAAAATTCACAGGGCCGGTATCGCCTTGAACAAGCGAGAGACGGGCGATCGAAGAGGGGGCGTTGCTGCGGAGCCAACGAACGCCATAGGTGATGAGTGGATCGGAGTATGTAGAAAGAAACGACGACCACTGCTCGAGCGCAAGATCGACGTCGTTGAGCGCCGCTTCCTGCGGAGTCGTCGGTAGATACGGCATCACATCGTCGAGACCAAGGTCGGCAAGGTCGAGAGTGTGGAGGCGGGCGATGACTCGAATGAAGTCCTCCATAACTGCGCGCTGTTGCACAGGATCATGAAGTTTGTCGATGTCTGAGCGTCCTCGGACCCGCTCAAAGAGCGTGCAGTTCAGTTCGTGGCTCACTCCATAGACCTCAGGTACGGGAATATCGGTCTGTGCCAGCGCTTGGATGATGCGGGTCTCTCGTGTGAGTGAGGTCGATGACTTTGGACCAGCAGGGGTCCGTTCCAGTCGCAGAAAGCCTTTGAGAACTGACCCATCTGGTCGAGTGACGTCGACAACCCAGGCTTCACGCCTTGCGACATGTCGGTGAAGTGCCGTGATCTCCCCGCCACCAGTTTCAGCAATCCATTCGACCATTCCGTCGGGAAGGTCATGCGTGTGTTCCATCAAATTCCCCCTTGTACTCCAAGCAACGTAGTCACCCGAAGGGTTTCGTGTTCCGAATAGCGCTTGGTCATAGGGGTGGGGGTTTCTTGTGGGAGTGTGTCGCCCATGTCAAAGCGCATCCGAATCCTTTCTCTGCCCGCACTCGTTGTCATCGTTGGCTCGCTTCTTTTAGCGGCCTGCGGAGGAAGTAGTAGTTCGAAGGCCGCAACGCCGGCGCCGATGCCGGCCCGGTCGGGCACCTACGCAGTCGGTCACGACACCATTTCGATTCCTGATCCAACTACCGGAAAAACGATTAGCGCCGACCTTTGGTATCCAGCCGCTGATGGAGCATCCGGCACACCGACTCGTTACTCACTTCTTCCGACCGCGTATTTCGATTCGAAGGTCGCGATTGAAAAGGCGCCAATCAACAACACAGGTGCTTTCCCGTTCGTTGTTTACTCGCACGGCAGCGGCGGCCAGAGTTTCGTTGCATCTTTCCTGACTGAAGACATCGCCAGCCACGGCTATGTCGTGTTGTCAGCCAATCACGCCGGCAACACCGCAGCCGATCAGTTACTTGGAACATCAGTTACCGAGGATCAAAACGATTTCCTTCGTCCCAATGTTGTCGAAGCAGAGATCAACTGGGCTCTTGCGCAGTCATCCGGTTCGGCCAGCGCGTATCCAGCGCTGAAGGGCGCCATTGATGAAAAGCGCATTGGTCTCGTGGGTCACAGTTACGGCGGCTACACCGTTCTCGCAACTGCGGGTGGTCACACCGGACCAGCCGGAACAACCAAGCCCGATCCGCGAATCAAGGCTGTTGTCGGTCAGGCCCCGTATACCCGCCGACTTTCTGACTCTGAACTCGCCGGAATCAAGATTCCCGTGATGTTGATGGTCGGCACGAAAGACATCACCACGACGCTTGCCAAAGATTCGCAACGACCGTTCGATCTCATCACCGGTCCTCCCGTAGTGCTCGCAGTCATGACTGATGCTGCGCACCAATCGTTCACCGATGTGTGTATGTACCTCGATGAGATCCCAAAGTTGCCAGATGCGCCTGCTGCAGTTGCGGCCGCTATCCAGGTGCAAGCAACGGAAGGTTGCGGCACGGGCTTCATGTCCTACGCCCGTGACCTCGAACTGGCATCAGGTCTAACCGTTGCATTCCTCGATGAATTTGTTGCTGGTACGCCGAATGCATCTTGGTTTTCGGGCAAGACCGCAACGATTAGCGCTCCTGACATCACCATCTCCGTCAAGCGATAGGCCAATCCGCGAAGAGCGTCACTTCGCCTTTTGAAAGCCAACAGGTTTGGTAGGTTCGAAGGGTGAATCCAGTCGCGCTTGCGTTTGCCGCATTTGTTACAGCGGCGATTGGAACTGTTGGCGGTTTGGGTGGAGCAATCCTTCTTGTTCCCGTTCTTGTGCTGTCGGGAATGGAAGCGAAATATGCCGCACCGCTGGGGTTGGTTTCCGTCGCAGCGGGTTCGCTTGCTGCTGCGCCACATCAACTTGCGGCGCGCGTAGTGAATCATCGCATCGGCGTTGCAACAGAAATCGTTGCATCGTCGGCCGCGCTGATTGGTGCTCTTGTCTCCGGACTAATCGGCCAGTCAGTGCTCGCAGTTCTGCTTGGAGTCGTCGCATTAGTTGCAGCATTCGCTGGGGCCCGACGCAAGGGAGTACGGAATCTTCCCGATTCATCACTTTCAGTGGACGATGTTGGCGAGACGCCGGGAACACTCGCCGGCGTCTATCCGCTTGGCGATGGGTTTGTCCCGTACCGAGCAAACCGACTTCCACTTGGTTTGCTGGGAATGGGCATGGCCGGTTTGATTTCGGGTCTTTCAGGAGTTGGTGGAGGTTGGGTGAAGACCCCGACTGCATCAGAAGTGATGCATGTCCCGGTAAAAGTTGCAGCAGCGACATCGACGTTCACGGTGGGCGTTACAGCAGCGGTGGGTTTATTGGTTTATAAATCTCAAGGGCGCGTCGTTGTTTCCGATGCCGCACTTGTTGCTGCAGCTGGCTTAGTCGGCGGAACAGTCGGTGTTCGACTTCAGCACCTCCTTCCGCCGCCGCTTGTTCGACGTGGCCTTTCCGTAATTCTCGCCGTCATTGGCGTTGTCTTGATCGTGCGCCGATGAACGATCTCAAATTGCTTGGGCGCATTCTGCAGATCGCGCTCTTCATAACTTTTGCGTTCGCTCTTGGTGGCGCGTTCATCCCAGGTTCAATAGGTCAAGCAAGTGGTACCGCCTGCATCGTGATTTTGATCACTGCCCCAGTCGTTCGTGTGGGGTGGCTTGTTGTTGATTGGGTGCGACAGGGCGATAAACGGTTTGCCCTGCTGGGTTCTGTGCTTCTTCTCGTATTGGCGACGAGTGGAGCGATTGCGCTTGTGCGCTAAGGGCGCACAGATTGGGCCCTTCGCTAGGGTTAACGAATGACCTCTGATGGCTTGGCTCGCCCTATTGATTTCGCGGCACGTGCCGGCGACGGCATTCACTTGGGCCTCTCCCTCGGCGGCGGTGGCGTTTTCTTTGTTGCTTGGCAGACGGCCTATGTCGAACAGTTAGCCAAGCGCGGCGTTGACCTCAAGGGCGCGGGTCGCGTCGTCGGAACCTCTGCCGGCTCGCTGGTCGCGTCCATTCTCGAAGGTGGTCACATTGGCCGCTTTGAACGCGAGTTGGCGTTTCTTGCAAAGGTCCCTGCACTGATTGCTCTGTTAGCGCCGGCAAGCTCGTTCAAGCCGAGCCAACAGCGAGCGCTCGATGCCTTTGTTGCGGCTCAAAGCGCGGATCCCGATCTGATTCGTGCGATCGGTCATGACGCACTAGTTGCGGCGACACCATCGGCAAACACGATGGCCCGCAATGTGTCGTTGATGCTTTTGTCACGAAAGTGGCCGTCGGATTCGTTGCACATCACATGTGTTGACACACTCACAGGCGAACGATGCGTTGTCACTCGCGACTCCGGCGTAGGTATCGATCGAGCGGTTGCTGCGAGTAGTGCAGTGCCAGGAATCTTCAGCCCTCAGCCGATCGGTGACCGTCGATGCATGGACGGCGGCGTCAGTGGTTCCGGAACGCATCTCGATCTCCTCGCTGGGTGTGATCGCGCTGTGGTGTTGAGTCTCTCCGATCCCACCCCGAAGCCGGTTGGAGCAATGACGCAATCACCGGGAGGGTTCGCAGCGGAAGTGGACGCTCTTAAGGTGTCAGGAACCAAAGTTTTCTTGCGCAGCCCCGAGTCGATGGATCTCATGAAATTGATGGATCCGAAAGCGGTTCCTGACGCAGTTGCAATGGCCAAACGTCAAGCGGCGGCCGATGTCGATGCGCTTCGCGAATTTATCGCCTGATCGGATTCATCCTGCGGGTATGGGTTACTGGGTGCTGGGCCGGAAGATCCGGACGGACGTCGTCTTCAAAGCCGATTCCAGACATGTGATCCCGAACGGGGAGTAGACAACGCCTTCTACTAACCTCTACCCGTGTCTTCTCCAGCAAAAATTACTCTCGCTTCCAATCTGAGTGCCCAAGAACTGGCTGGTCTGGGTCTCGAAGCGGGTGAAATTCTCCCGATCGGCGAGTGGTTTGTGCGACCGGACGCTGCGAGGCCCGAAGCGGCCCGTCTGCGACGCGAGACCCCAGTCGTCGGCGCGTTCGAAACGCTCGTGGTGACGGACCCAACTCTCAATACGATCGTGGCTACCACGAGCATTCACTTCAACGACGTTCCTTCAATCATTGAATGTCAGACCTCCGGCGGCCGGATTCTGGTGTGCGCGATTGCGCCCGAACGTTTGGCAACGGCACCCGAGATCGGGCGCTATCTCGATCGGCTGGCGGCCGGTGGTTCCGCGACTACGCGCACAATCGGTGTCGGCATCGTCGGTTACGGGCCGTTTGGTGGCATGGGGTATACCCATGGTCTCGCAGCAACGGAAACCGATGGGCTTGCATTCGTCGGCGTCTGCGATTCGAACGACGAACGCCGCCTAGCCGCGATAGTCGACTTTCCGACCGTGCAAGGTCACGTGGATCTCGCCTCGTTGAGCAAGGCTGACGATGTCGATGTCGTCATCGTCGCCACACCGCCGGTGTTCCACGCGCCGATCGCTCTTGAACTCCTGCGGGCCGGCAAGCATGTTGTCGTGGAGAAGCCGATGTGCCTCACCGTCGCCGATGCCGAGGAGTTGCTTGCCGTTTCTGCCGAAGTCGGCAGGACAATCACGGTTCATCAGAATCGGCGCTGGGATGGCGACTTCCTCGCTCTTCGTCGCGCAATCGACACGGGACTTCTTGGTGACGTCTTCAATATGGAGACATTTGTCGGATCCTTCGAACATCCCTGTCGCTGGTGGCACAGTGACGAGACGTTCTCGGGCGGCGCGGTCTACGACTGGGGATCGCATCACATTGACTGGATCCTTCGGATCTTCGGAAGCCGACCGCAACGCGTGCGTGCGATTTCGCACAAGCGTGTCTGGCGCGACGTAACCAATGCCGATCAGATTGACGTGCACATGCGTTGGGACGACGGGCGCGAAGCGCGATTCATCCAGAGCGATGTTGCCGGAATCCGCAAGCCCAAGTTCTATGTGCAGGGCACGTCGGGCACTGCTGCAGCCGAGTACGCACCGGTGACAATCGATCAACTTGTCGATGGTCGCGGACATGTTGCCCATGAATGGCACCATGCCGAGGTTGCAACCGATCTGCGCTTGAGCCGCTATGAACCCGGTTACGGAACCGTCGACATGGTGTTGCCTCCGGTTGCTCGGGTGGGCTGGCCGTTCCATCAGGCGCTGGCCGATCACCTTCTGCTCGGCGAAGCAGTTCCGGTTCCCCCGGAAGAATCACGCGATGTCGTTGCCGTTCTCGAAGCTGCGCATGCATCGGGTGCCGACGGTGGCGTGGAACTCAGCTGTGGGTGAACCACTCACTATCGGGATCCTCGGAGCCAACTCGTGGATCGCGAACGCTGCTGTCATCCCGGCGATCAACGAATGCCCGAATGCGATTCTCGGCGCGAGTGGCGCGCGGTCGGGACCAATCGGCTATCCCGATGTGCTGTCTGATCCCGATGTCGATGCGGTGTACATAGCCCTTGCCAACGGCGACCATCTCGAGTGGGTAGAACGATCAGCAGAGGCGGGCAAGCATGTTCTGTGCGAAAAGCCGCTGGCAATCTCATCGAGTGACGCTCGCCGGATGTTCGAGGCCTGTGATGCTGCCGGTGTTCTGCTTGCCGAGGCGTACATGACGCCGTTCCATCCGCTTTCCATCGCGCTCGCGGCGCTCATCGACAATGGAGATCTCGGCGAGATCCGCCACGTGGCTTCACAGTTCACCTTTCCGCTCGCTCTCCCCGAGGCCGGGACGGAAATCAACTACCGCTGGCTCACTGAGCAGGGTGGCGGGGCACTTCTCGATGTCGGTATTTACTGCCTCGACCCAGTCCAACGGATTCTCGGTTCTGGGCAACTTGGGATCGAAGCGCAGATCACTACAGCCGATACAGGAATCGATCTGACCACTTCGGCGTGGCTGCGCAATTCTGGGGGAATCACTGCCTCGGTGTTGACGTCATTCGAACTCCCCGAGAATCAGGCGCTCCAGATCGACGGAACCGCCGGATCGCTTCGGGTTGATCGTCCGTTCACCCCGGGTACCGACGGTTCGATTTTGGTGATCACGCGCTCGGACGGGAGTTTCGAGGAGCATCGGATCGAAGGAGCGAATTGTTACGCGCTCATGATCGGCGCTTTTGTCGACGCTGTCAGCGGCTCGACACCGTGGTCACGGTCAAGTGCCGATGTGTTGTCGACTATCGGCTTGTGTGAGTCGATTGCCGATGCCGGACGGGAGAAGAAATGACTACCGAAGAACTTCGGATAACGGTTGCACCCGGCGTCGAATTGCGGGCGCTGGCCAGCGGTCTTGATCAGACGGGAACACCCTTCGTATTGGTTCATGGTCTGGCCTCGAATGCGCGCATGTGGGACGGAGTCGCGGCGGAACTGACCGCGGCTGGCCATCCGGTCGTGTGGATCGATCAGCGCGGACACGGTCAATCGGGCAAACCCGACGATGGCTACGACTTCACAACAATCGTGAACGATCTTGTTGTCCTGATCAGTGAACTTGGATTACACCGACCAGTAGTCGTCGGTCAGTCGTGGGGCGGAAACGTCGTTCTCGAACTTGCTGCGACTCATCCGGACATCCCGGGCGCAGTGGTTGCCGTTGATGGCGGGTTCATCGAACTGGCCAATCAGTTTGACGACTGGGACGCATGCAAGGCGATGCTGACGCCGCCGCATCTTGTCGGAACGCCGGCAACATCAATGGAGCGCTGGATGCGTGAAGGCAACACCGATTGGCCCGAAACCGGCATTGTGGGCGCGATGGCGAATTTTGAGATCCGATCGGACGGCACGATCGCTCCTTGGCTGACGCTCGATCGGCACCTCGCGATTCTCGAGGCGCTCTATGGCCATCAACCATCAACGCGGTATGCACTCATCACCGTGCCCACATTGCTGGTGCCGGCTGATAGTGGCGATGTTGCCTGGACTACCGATAAGCAAGTCGCCGTCGACACGGCACTCGGACTTCTTCCGAATGGCCGGGCGCACTGGTTCGCGCCGGCCCATCACGATATTCATGCACAGCATCCGGTCCGATTGGCCGAAGTGCTTGTGCAATTTGCCGAGGAGGCTGTACCCGGATGACCCGTTTACTTTCGATCATGGGAAGCGGTGAGACATCGCCCACGATGGTGAAGCCTCATCGCGAGGTGTTTGAGCAACTCTCGGCGTCGTCGCCCATCGCTGGTGCGCCCGTTCCGTCCGTCTTTCTCGACACGCCATTTGGCTTTCAGGAGAACGCCGACGAACTCTCGGCGAAAACAGTCGAGTACTTCAAGGTTTCACTCAACCGCGTCATGGATGTTGCCGGCCTCTGTGATGTCGCTGCCGCGACAACATTCGAGCGCGAAGTGGCATTCAACACGATCAGGCAGGCCCGATTCGTCTTTGCCGGCCCGGGTAGTCCCACCTATGCATTGCGGCAGTGGGCCGGGACACCGCTCCCGGAACTGCTTGCGGAAAAATTGCAGACCGATGGGGCAGTGACATTCTCGAGTGCGGCCGCACTCACGCTCGGCATCAGCACGGTTCCGGTTTACGAGATCTACAAGTCAGGATCGGATCCGCACTGGCTTGAGGGCCTTGATCTGTTGACGCCGATCGGTCTGCCTGTTGCAGTCATTCCCCATTACAACAACACCGAGGGTGGCCATCACGACACTCGGTTCTGTTATCTAGGAGAACGACGACTGCAGATGATGGAGGCACTTCTCCCCGAAGGCGCATTCGTGCTCGGTGTCGACGAACACACGGGTGTGATCTTGGATCTTGACGCGGACACCGCAAAGATTGTGGGACTCGGCGTCGTCACTATTCGTCGCAACGGCGTCTCGATGGAGATTCCGACCGGCGAGACCGTGCCGATTGATGTGTTGCGAGAAGGCCCGACGAGTTCTTCAGCAAAAGCAACGGGTCGAAGCGCGCCGTCGTCCGAGCCTGCCGAAACTGAAAATTCGGTTGCGGCTACTGTGTCGAAAAAAATTGAAGCTTCGCTGGCAACAGACGTAGATCGCTGCAGCGCCGAGTTCGATCGTTCGATGGAACAACGCGATGCCGCCGGAGCGGTTGCCGCCACCCTCGACCTCGATGATGCGATTCGCGGCTGGTCCGCCGACACGCTTCAGAGCGACGAGATGGACAAAGCGCGAGCGCTGTTGCGATCGATGATCGTTCGACTGGGCGAGGCGTCCAGGGGCGGACTCACTGATCCGCGAGAGGTAGTGGGCCCGCTCGTCGAGATTGCGCTTTCGGCTCGTTCGGAGGTTCGTCTGGCAAAGCTCTACGACCTGTCCGATCAGATTCGCGACGGTCTCGCAGAAGCTGGAGTCGAGGTTCGCGATACGGCCGATGGCCAGATGTGGGAACTGATTAGTCCCGAGTGATCAGTGGATCATGCCGCCGGCGTTGCCGCGGCCGCGGGCACCAGTAACCGTGTAGACGACGATGAAAATGAATGCGGCGAGCAGGATGATCGAAGCTCCCGACGAAATGTCGGCGTGGTAGCTGATGACCATACCGACAGCCCCACAGGCCGCTCCGACGAGGGGGGCGATCACGAGCATGCGGGCGAAGGAGTTCGTCACCATGCGGGCGATAACCGCTGGGGTCACGAGCAGTGCACTGATGAGCAGAACACCGACGATCTTCATTGTGAAGAGAATGGTGACGGCGAGCATGAGCATGAGTAGCGCTTCCATGCGACCAACATTGACGCCAGTGACATCGGCAACTTCCGGATCGAACGTTGCGAAAAGAAGCTTGCGGTAAAAGGCGCCGATGATGGCAATCGCGAGCACGCCAACGCACGCGACGGCGATGACCTCAAGCGTCGTGACACCGAGGATGGATCCGAAAAGGACCGCCTCAATAGACCGCTTTGCCTGTCCGAAAACATTCGAGAGTGCGAGACCGAGCGCGAACGAAGCAGTCGTGATCACGCCAATGGCAGCGTCGGCGCCGATCTTTCCGCGGCGAGCAACCCGGCCGATCATGAGTGCAGAGAGAAGTCCCCACATTCCAGCGCCGATGTAGAAGTTCACGCCGAGAACTGCGCTGGCCGCCGCGCCGCCGAAAATGGAATGCGAGAGCCCGTGGCCGATATAGCTCATGCTGCGCAAGACGACGTAGACGCCTACGAGACCGCAGATGGCCCCGGCGAGTGTGGCAACCATGAATCCGTTGCGGAAGAACTCGAACTGGAATGGTTCGAACAGTGTCATTCGATTCCCATCGGGCTGTCGGTTACGAGGAGCATGCCGCCGTGTTCGAGGACTTCCATGGGCGCTCCGTAGGTGCGTTCGAGAACCGACGAGGTGAGAACTTCGGCGGGAGTTCCGACGGCGATGAGTTCGCGGTTGACGCAGGCGATTAACGGGAGATGAGCGGCAAGACCGTTGATGTCATGAGTGGAGAGCACGACAGACGTGCCATTGCGATGAAGATCAGTGAGCAGGTGGACAACTTCATGACGGGTGCGCACATCGACACCCGAGGTTGGTTCATCGAGAACGAGTAGTTCGGGATCGCGATGAAGGGCGCGGGCGAGGAACACCCGCTGCTGCTGGCCGCCGGAGAGTTCGCGGATGTGTCGGTGTTCGAAACCGCCGAGTCCGAGTTGCTCGAGTAACTCCGCCACGCGTTTGCGCTCTGACTCGGTGGCACGCGGTCGGTACCACTTAGCCGAGGCCGCCATTAGGACGACCTCGCTAACCGTGATGGGGAAGTTCCAGTTGACCGTTTCGACCTGGGGAACATAAGCGATCCGCAGATTGGCGCGCCGCCGTACTTCGCCCTCGGTGGGGCGGAGATTTCCAAGGAGCAGACGCAACAGTGTGGTCTTGCCCGAACCGGATGGGCCAATGACCCCGAGGAACGAACCCTCGTCGATTGTCAGGTGGATGTGCTCGAGCACGGTCGGGCCGCCATATGAGTGCGAGATTCCGTCGAGCTCGATCAGATTTGTCACTGTGGGTACTTGGCGTTGTCGGGTGCGACGTCGGTGATGTTGAGATTAGCGATAGCCGTAGCGTCGCCACCGAGGGCTTCAATCATGGTGACGTAATCGAACTGCATGAGGCCCAGAAAAGAATGATCGGCATCTCCGGGTTCGCCCAGAAGGTCGTCATCGCGAAGAACGTCGACATAAGTGACGCCGGTCTCGCGGCCGATCTGTTCGAGCACCGCGCTCGGGAAGACCTCGGAGCCGAAGATCGCCTTGACCTTGGAACTCTTCACTTGGGTGATTAGATCGCCAACTTCGCGCGCGGTGGGTTCGTCAAAATCAGAAGGTTGGATGGCACCCAGAATCTGCCATCCGTAGTCGGCGGCGAAGTAAGCGTAGGCGTCGTGATAGGTGAGGAGTCTGCGATCTTCAGCAGGCAGAGTTGCGCTCGCCGTTGTTACAGCCGCGTCGAGTTCATTGAGCTTGCTTGCGTAGGCGGTCGCATTTGATGTGTACGACGCAGCATTCGCTGGATCCATCTTTACGAGAACATCCCGGATGAGCGCGACGTACTTGATGGCGAGTTTCGGATCAGTCCAGAGATGGGGATTCGGCTTGCCGCCATCCTTGGGAAAAGAGAAGTCATAGATGTAGTCGTCAACGGGCAACACGGCGGTTCCGAGTTCACAGAGGGCGGCTGATTTAGGGAGGTTGCTGTGGGCGAGTTCTTTTGTCGGTTCCTCAAGAACAAGACCGTTCGCGAAAATCACATCGGTGTCGACGAGCGTTGCGGCCACACTTGGCGAGGGTTCGAACGTGTGCGAGTTGGTTCCTTCAGGGACGATCCCGGTGATCTGCGCGAGTCCCCCGGCGATATTCGCAACGATCGACGTGATTGGGGCGACGGTGGTTGAGATGTTGAGTGTCGAGCCGACGGCAATGGTCTGACCAGACAGGCATTCCGCCAACGCCTTGCCCTGGATGTCGCCACGTTGGCCAGTCGCGTCGTTCCCGGATGTCGAGGAACACCCGCCGATGAGCGCGAATGCCAAAATGGCGGCCGCGACCCGAGGGGAGGTGTTTCGCAATGAAGTCACCGGAAGACTCTACCGAAATGACCGCAGATGCCCGGGTCCACGTGTCGATAAACCGAAACATCTCGAGGGGTCATGCTCTGCACCGGCTTTTTCTGATCAGTCAGCATCAATGAAGCCGAAACGGTGCGCGTTCGATCCAGTTGAGGCAGGATGTGGACATGGAACGAATGTCCCCGTCTCGATCGGTGACCCCGGGAGAAGTCGCAACCTTTTGGCGTGATGGTGTTGTGTGCTTGCGATCGATCCTTCCTGTCGAACTCGTTGAGTCCATGGCGGAACCGATTGAAGACGCTCTTGTTAGTTCGGCCACGACTGATCTTTCAGAAATGGCTGACGCGCTTGAAAGCGGAGCGGGAGCTACTCGAAATGTTGATGAATTAGTCGTTGCATCAGGTGCGCCACGCGGTCACTTCAAAGCGGGAACCGACCACTGGCTCCTTCAGCAGGAATTTCGCGACTTTGCGCTGCGTTCGCCGCTGCCCGAAATTGTTGCCTCGATATTCCGGAGTGATGAGGTTCGTCTGTATGAAGACAGCGTTTTGGTGAAAGAACCCGGAACGCAAGAGAAAACCGGGTTCCATCAAGACATGTCATATTTCCATCTCGATGGAGATCTGATCTGCACAACATGGGTTCCCCTTGATGTTGTCACCGCCGAAACTGGGGCCGTCCGTTTTGTTGTGGGATCGCACCTCGACAACACCAAGTACCGGCCGAACATGTTTGTTTCCGATTTAGCAATGCCCGATACGGAAGGTGCTGAGGTTCCTGATTACGACACAATGGTCGGCGAAGCGCGCATCATCAGTTTCGACACGGCTCCGGGCGATCTCACCGTTCACCATGCCCGCACGATCCATGCCGCCAGCGGAAATCTGAGTCGGACTCAGCGACGACGTGCGATCAGTGTTCGCTATACCGGCGATGGAACGCGGTTCAAACTGGTGGCTGGTTCACCGACAAAAGAGCACCACGCTTCGTTGTCAGAAGGCGACTTTCTCAACGATGAGTCATGTCCGCTTGCGTGGCCGTAAATTCATCGTGTGGGTGTGAGCGACGATAACTGCCATTCGCCATCTTCTTTGTAGGTGATGTCGCCAACCGGTGAGTTGGTTCGCAGATCGATGTGACGTTCCATGCGGACTAAGAGCATGTCCTGCACGGCGTACCAATAGTCGAGAGTTGTGGTTCCCCGTTGGGGGCCAGTGAGAGTGTCGGTCTCGCGATAGTGAAACACAGGCACTTGGTTTGAATCGACCTCAAGCAATGCGATGCCAAGAGATTCGAAGGTGACGTCGGAGTTCGTGATTCCAGCGATGGTGTCGCTGGTTCCCACGCATACATATGTCGACAGTTGGTCGCGCTGTTCGCCGGCCTTGATGATCTCGCCTGGAGGTGCGCAGGTGAACTTCGAGATGTTGGTGATTGATGCTGCACCAAGATCCCAAGAAGTTGCAGTGACGTTTCCGTGGTCGGTCATAACGCCATTGTCGATGCAGTAGTTCCACCGTTGCTGGAACGCTGCATTGAAATCAACAGAGGTGGTCCAGCAGTTATCGCCTTGGTGGGTCACGGTGACCGGAGCCGATGCGCCGTAATTCTGACTAGTCGGCGGAAAACTGATCGAGGCTTTGCCCGAGGCGTCGGCTCGATACACACCATTTGGGGGTCTTGTTACGACGGCACCGAGTGATTCGACGGCAGAAGTATCTCCATCCCGAAACGCTTGGAGTGCATCTTCAAGTGATCGGGCACCCGGGTTGTCGCGAAAGACAAACATCGACAGCAGCACGATGATTGGAACGAGGAGGACAGTGCTAACGATGGCTCCAGCAACAACCATCCACCGCAGAGAATGTCTCGTGCTGGACATCGCACCTCCCTGTGGAGCTCCCTGAGAATGACCTTAGGCCGATACAAGAGGCGAGTGCCTGGAGATAGATTCTCGGAAGAGCCGTGGAGCCGGATGCACCTATCCAGCGACCGTCTATGCGGCGGAAGGATTTGGATGATTTTGCTACCTAGTGGTTTCGAGATGGGTCGCAATAGCGAAAACTGGAACTGTTCGAAGAACAGTTTTCGTACTTAACTCTTGCTATTGATCTAAAATGAGAGTCAAGTTAGATGCGATCTTGTCGAAAGAAAGATGAAGAGCTGCAATTTCATCTTCGGCAAGGTCAAGATCGACAACGTCGGTCCACCCGTTTGCTGTGAGACGCACAGGAAGTCCGCCCACTCCGGCCAAACCTTGGTATTCGCCTTCCACTTTTACTTGGAGGGGGAGGACTGCTGGTTCCTCACTCATAATTACTGAGATGACATCAGCAACGGAATGCGCAGTAACTATCTCTGTCGTGTGGCCAGCAGTCGTGTGGATAAGAAATGCCTTCACCGCGGCTCGAATATCGGGTGGAAGTTGCGCGGCTAGAACAAATGCCTCATGAATCTCGTGGTTCGCGACGTGCTCGAGTAGTTCGTTCCTGTGGGTAATGATCTCCCCAGCGAGATTATCTAGCGGCCGATTGGCTCGTTGTTCTTGAATCCACGATCCAAGAAGTTCTGGATGTATGTGATTTGCAGTGACTTTGCTCCAAGTTGGAACAAGATTATCTCCGTGCTGGCCGAGCATGAATCCTGATACGTCTGTTCTGCGAATGCCGAGTGAGTCAGCAATTTCACGCCGGAAACGAATGGTATCCGTATACGCGCCAGCACCTATGACGAGGTGCCGGTCAATATGTTGTGAAAAAATATCTACTCCGAGCTCAACTGGATTCGATTGGACAACGACGACCGGTGGCGGCCCGGTCCGATTACCAAGTTCTTCTGCGAAGAGAGAAAAAACTGCCAGATTGCGGCGCGCGAGTGCGATGCGGTCGACATTTTGCTTGGGGTCGGTGGGAATCGTGGCGCCGGCAAGAATCACGACGATGTCAGCATCAAGCTGCTCTGGCCGATCAATTAATTCGATGGTGGGCGCCGTATCAGCAAAGGCGTCGCGAAGGTCAGCGCGCAGCCCATGAGTTTCAAAATCGCTGAGTCCGCCATGATGAGCAACGAGTTGCAGCCGAGCGTCTGGGTTGAGAATCTCTCGGTCCAGCAGGTGAACTGCCAGTTGCCTACCGCACGATCCAGCGGCGCCAACGATTGCAACATTTGTACGCGATGTCATGTCTCACTCTCCATAATTAGGTCTCGAACTTTAACCAATTCTGATTCGATAGTCGCTGACTTGGGTGTCTTCGGCTCCAACATCAGCAAAGTTGTCGTATGCACGAGCAGCCATGAACTCACGCCACTCAAATGCTCGGTATCGGGCGCCGGCACCGATGAGTTCCGGAAGTGGCTCAATGATTGCTGGGCGCGGGGGATTAGCGAAATAGGGAATGGAAAATCGTTGACGTTCAGTCATTGGCGTTACGCGGTGCACTGCTGCCCGATAGCGATCGTTTGTCCATGCTTGCGTGCAATCGCCGAGGTTTACGACAATTGTCCCCGGCTCGGGCGGAACATTGATCCAGCCGGAATCATTTGAAAGCGTTTGAAGACCACCGATGTTGTCTTGAAGCAGAAGTGTGAGGGTCCCTGGATCGGTGTGATGTCCAAGGGCAACTTCGCCGAGATCAGCGAGCCCGTCTCGTTCGTTATCGGGGACCGGATCGCCAACGGTGTAGAGGTTGAGTCGAACGGTGCTTCCCGGACGAGCGAAGGTGAGTTGCTCACGCGAGCCAGGCCCAAGTTCAAGAACGGAGTGCAACAGAGCAAGTGTTTGTTGAGCGAGTGTGCTCATGGCGTCGAAGTGTTGAATCATCGCATCGCGAAAACCTGAGAGCTCAGGCCACCGGTTCATCTGATCGGCTGCGGCTGGATCGACAAAGTCGAATACTTCCTTGTGATCGCGCATGCGCTTAGTCAGTTCGCGGTCGAACCAACCCAGAGGGTTTTGTTCATCTCGCATAATTGCGGTGCGGACCGACCGTGGAGCATCAAAGAAACGCTCGGTGGCGACCCAGGTGTTGGCAATGACGCCATCGAGACCGTGGCCAGTAAGGAGAAAAAATCCGTGGTCGCGACAGGCCACATCGAGCGCCTCACGGGATGTCTTGCTGGGAGCGGAGATATCGACAACGGGAACGGAAGTCATGACCCATTGTGGCCCGTCAGAGCTCTGGCCGGCCTGACGCACTTCGGGTCTGTCGTTCTAGGCTTGGGTTCATGGGTATTCCTCTTGCGATTCTTGATCTGGCCATTATCGGATCAGGTGATTCGGTGGCCGACGGACTCAATGCGTGTGTCGAGGTAGCGAAAGCGGCAGAAGCAAACGGATACAACCGTGTTTGGTACGCCGAGCATCACAATATGGAAGCAATTGCGTCATCAGCGACTGCGGTGCTCATCGCCCATGTTGCAGCAAATACCGAGTCGATACGGTTGGGTTCCGGAGGCGTCATGCTTCCGAACCATTCACCGCTCACGATTGCCGAACAATTCGGCACATTGGCAGCGTTGCACCCCGGTCGGATCGACCTCGGTCTGGGGCGTGCTCCCGGAACTGACCAAGTCACGGTGCAAGCAATGCGGCGCGATCCACGAGCATCAGAACATTTCCCGCAGGACGTTCTTGAACTCCAGGGCTATCTCGGTGATGTCACTCGAGTGCCGGGAGTGAATGCAACGCCGGGGCGCGGCACGCATGTACCAATTTACATTTTGGGTTCTTCGCTTTTTGGTGCGGAACTCGCAGCGGCGCTTGGCTTGCCGTTCGGATTCGCGTCCCATTTCGCACCGCATCAACTGCGCGAAGCAGTTGCTCTGTATCGGGCGAATTTCCGCCCGTCAGAACAACTTGATCGACCTCATGTCATTGCTGGAGTGAATGTCATTGCGGCCAACACTGAGCAAGAGGCACAGGATGAATTCACAACCACTCGTCGAGCTCGCCTTCGTCGATTCCTGCTGAAGCCAAATGTTGAAGTTCCCGACGCCGAGGTCGATCGCATCCTCGCGTCGCCTCAAGGCGCGCAGATTGCCGCGATGATGAAACACACCGCGGTCGGAACTCGTAAGTCGGTCCGAGAGCAACTTCTCGAGTTCACGACCTATGCCGATGCCGATGAGCTCATGGTGTGTTTCCAGTCTCCGACGATCGAGGGTCGACTTCGGTCCATCGAGTTGACGGCCGACGCAATGGATCTTGTCGGGGTGTAACTCCGGCCTCAGAGGCCGAATCCGTCGAGTCGCATCTTTGAAGCGAGGGGTGGGTCGCAAGTTCAACGGCTAATCAGCACTCTTCAGTCGGTCGTCATTGAGACCGTCATTCGTGCCAGTCTCTCGGGGTTCGCGCAATGCGTTCTAGGGGGATCGAATGACATCCGACACTGCATACGAACCGGGGAATGACCCGGCCTACCGCCATCTGCCTTCGGTGGGACCGCATGATCCGATCGTTGGTGGTGCACTCATTACATGGGTTGAGCCAACTCCGGAACACGTTGTTGGTTACAACCGCTGGTACGAAGATGATCACATGATCACTGGGGCCATGGTGATGCCGTGGATGTTTTCTTGTCGCCGTTTTGTATCTCCGCGTTCGATCCAACATTTACGTGGCCCGATCGGATCGCGTGTTGCTGATCCGCTCGAAGCAGGAAAGTACATCGGTATTTACTGGATCAACGGCGGCCGAATAGAAGATCACGAGCAATGGTCACTTGGGGCGAATCGTCGACTTCATGCCGAGGGTCGCGGAAGTTATCGGGGCCATGATCAGAACCCGCTTGAAGAACGAAGCCACGTCTTCACTTCATTCAGCGACTTTCTTGGCGCGACGTATCGAGACGATGGAGTTCCGCGCGTCGTGCACACATTGGTGCAGCCCTATAAGGGAATGATCATCCAAGTCATCGACGCCAAAGACGGGGATCGATCTCGGTTAGATGCATGGCTCACGAATGACTACCTGCCATCAGTTGTTACGGGCGATGTTGCCGTCGCGACCCGATTCGCACCCCGTCCACTTCCTCCCGACAAACTCGCACACGTTCGAGAACTCGATGGTGTCGATGGAATAGTTACGGTGCTTCACTTCCTCGAATCGACACCCGAGGATGCATGGAACAAACACTTTGTCGAAGCCGAAGACCAAATTGCGGCGAGTGGATACGGCTCGCTTGGCGTGCAAGCTGCGTTCATTCCAACGAATCACGGAACAAACGACTACACAGATCAGTTGTTCTGATCTAGGGAGTTTGCGAGGAATCGGGTCAGGTTGGGGCGATGATGATGCGGGCGACAAGAACCACGAGCACGACGAGGGAAAGTGAGATCTGCATCATCATCATGACCTTCACCGGTCGAGTTCGAATTCCCTCAATCGTTGGTCCGAACGTCGATTGAGTATTGAACGAGAGAAACAGATAATCGACCCATCTTGGGGGGTCATCGGGGTGCGCGGCGTTAGGCGGAAAGTCGAACGCTCCACCTTTGAGATAGGCGTCAGCAAGTTGATACCAAAGCGAAAAGGCGAGCATGTTCGATGCGAAAAGCAGACCGAGGTCGACGATCAGCCAGTTTTGGCTCGTATTTCTGAGGCTCGGAGCGACGACCAACGTGACCATGTTGAAGAGCACATTGAGAGATGCAAAAAAGAGATAGATGGAAAGGACAATGAGGGTGAATCGTGAACGCGATTCACGTGATTCGACAAAGCGGTGGCGAATGAGGGAGATGACAACGATGACGAGAATCGCGATGAACAGCAGGTCGGTGACGTAGCCGATTGTTCGAAGTAACCTTTCGACTGGCTCTGCACGGTCACCAAGATTCTCGACACGGAGTGTGAGGAGCAGATCCATGGCTTGGATCAACAGAACGACGAGGAAGAAAGCGAATAGGTGGATGGGGTGTCGATGCCACTCTCCTTCGCAGAGACCTCCGCGACAACATTCGCGCTCTCGGTCGGAAAAGTTCTGCGGTGAGGTCACGTCGAGACTTTAGGTCTGGTTAGGCTCGCCAAGTCCGTTAGGAGAAACTTCTCCTAGTCCCAGAGGTGAATACATGAAGTCACGAATCGTTGGACTGTCCACACTTGCGGTGGTTGTTGCCGTCGCCAGTTTGGCGGTTGGGTGTTCGTCATCCAGTTCCAAGTCTTCCAACACGATTCGCATAGGCCTTGAGGCGCCCATTACTGGCAGCCTTTCCGAACTCGGTCAGGGCATGTTGAACGGTGCCAGGCAGGCTGCCACGCAGGTGAATGCCAATGGTGGCGTGAACGGTAAGAAGATCGAGATCGTTGCCATTGACGATAAGGGCGATCCCGATGCAGGTGTCACTGCCGCCAACGCCGCAGTGAAGGCAGGTCTCGACGCTGTCGTTGGCCCCTACAACTCGGGCGTGGGTCTCAAGACGCTTCCGATTTACACCGCCGCCGGTCTTGTTCCGCTTCGACTCACCTCATCTGATGCAACAGCAGGCATGGGGTTCACGCTTCAGCCGATGACCTCGCAGATTGCGCCGGTTGCGACTGATGCCATTGTGAAGGAACTGAAAGCAACCTCGGTTGCGCTCATCGTCGATTCCAGCACCGACTACACCAGGTCAGCGGCCACGGCCATGACTGCGTCGCTTGGCAAAGCGGGCGTCAAGATCACCGCAACCGAATCGATCACCCCGGGGGCAAAGTCTTACGACGCCCTTGTTGCCAACGTTCTCGCCACGAAACCGTCAGTTGTTTATGTCATCACGTACTTCCCCGAGGCCGGATTGATCGCACAGGCGATGCTTGCGGCAAACACCTCGGTGAATTGCCTCGCTGACTATGGCGCTTATGACAACGCCTACATCACTGCCGCCGGAATTCCTGCTGCGCAGAAGTGCCCAGTGGTTGGCGTGCCGGCCCCGAGTGACTTTCCCAACAGCGCAACACTCGTTGCTGAGTACACCAAAGAGTTCAAGTCGGCTCCTGGCTCATGGTCGCCGTACACCTACGACTCAGTGATGTTGCTTGCCGACGCAATCACTCGCGCTGGCAGCACGACCGCCGATGCGTTGAAGAGCGCACTTGCAGGGACCAAGGGTTGGAAGGGTTGGACCGGCACCGTTGCATTTGATGCAACGACTGGAAATCGTCTTCCTGCACCTGTCACCGTCAACACCGTCACAAGTGCCGGTGCCTTCCAAGTCAACCCGGTCTGGATCGCGGCAACCGGTTTCAGTTACTGAACAACATCACGAGGAGCGCCAGCGGTTAAACCCTGGCGTCTCCCATGTGAGGCCGTCATGGCCAATAACGAATGCATCGAGTTCGGGGTGGGTTTCCAATAACCATTCGGCACCGTTGAGCCCCATCACGAAGACTGCTGTTGCATAGGCGTCGACGTAGGTGAGGTCTTCGCCGACGATGGTGACGCTGGCGAGTTCGGCCGTTGGTTGGCCCGTTTTGGGATCGATGATGTGCGCGCCGCGCTCATAGGTTGCTGATGTTGCGATCGCGGCGCGACCGCCGAGAGAAAGAACCGCGGCCGAGGCGAGTGGCTCGGAAGGATGGCGAATGCCAATACGCCAAGGTTCATCAGGTTCGGCGTTACCCCGAAGTGCGATATCGCCGCCAGCGTTGATACAAAAGTTTTCCGCGCCGTGTGCTTCGAGAAGTTCTGCGGCTCGTTCGATCGACCAACCCTTGACGAGTCCAGATGGGTCAAGAGTTGAACCGTTCGGCGCAGGAACACACGCAATATCGAATGCACCCGAGGTTTCCTCACGCACCGATTCGCACTGTGCCAGAACATCTCGAACTTCCTCATTGAGTTGATCAGCAGAAATCAGCCCGAGACCGAATTGTGAAATAGGACTTTCCATCTTGTAGGTGCTGAAGGTGGCGTCAACGTGATGGAGCCACGCAATAACGGTGTTGATTGCGCTTGCGTCAATGTCATCGCGCACATCGAGAGAAACGGCCATGCCCATGACATCTTCGACATGGTGAATACCTGTCGCCATCGGTCAGGACGCAGCGTGAGATTTGTCGATGGCTGATTGCAACGAAGTCTGGTAACTCTCGCTGGTAGAGGTCGCCCCAGACACAGAGTTCACGTTCGCGTTTTGTGCGGTGAGCGTGGACTGCACCAGTTTCGGGATCGCAATGCGATTTATGGAAAGGCTGCGGTTGTCATCTGATGGATAGAGGGGCGCGCTGGCAGCAGTGATCTTTCCGCCGGAAACGGTGATGGCAACTTGCACGAGTCCCCAGCGGTTCGTCGATGCATCACCATTCCAGACTCCATCAGCCAGTGATTTCGTTTCGAAAGGTTTTTTAGTTGATGTTGTTGCCGGGGCAGAAGCAATAGTGGCGGCAGAGCCAGAGGATTGCGATGCTTGATGCAGATACGCAGCCATCCCGAGGGTGGAAACGACAGCCAAACCTAAGGCTGCAGAACGACTTCCTTTCGCGGCATGACGACGTTTCGATCCGTTGTGTCGTGGCGGGTTGAGTTCCAACTCACTTGGGCGCGCTGCGGAACGATCGGCGAGCTCAGAAAGGCGATCGTCGGGAACGGGAGGAGTCACGATGTCATCGTAGGGATCGTTAGGTGTGGGCATGGGTCAGGCGTTCCAGAACGTCACTAGACGGGAGCGTATGAGGCCGGAGATGCGCAGTCCGGCCGGATACATGACGAGTCCGGTAAGGATCGCCATGAGTGCGATATACCAACCGGTGCGCGAATCAGTTCCCATTTGCCAACCGTGCACGCCGATAGCGATCGCGGCCGGAAGCGTAAGGAGATGGATCGCGTGCCATATCCGGCTGCGAAACCTTCGCTTAGGCCAGGTCGTGAACACGGTGATGAGCATTGCGTAGAACGCCAGCACGCCAAGAGTGACGGCCGTGGTCCATTGCTTTGAGACACCAGGAATGATGATGTCAATGACGCCATAACCAAGGTCGGCGCCGTAAGCGGTCAAGAGGTGGAAGACGGTGAAGATCAGCGCGTAGCCACCGAGACCGCGGTGCAGGTCGACCCACCAATCCGGGCGGATGCGCTGCCCGCCTTCACGGCCGGAATAGACAAATCCATTGATGATTGCTGCAGCAATCAAAATCATTGCGACGATGCCCGAGGATCGGGTGAGGAACCAAAGCACATCGCTCATGGCTCTAGTTCATCATCTATAGGGAAGAGAAGGCCGAACGGACGGTAAGGGATCAGTAAGAATTAGAGCGAACGGGCCCTGCGGAGGCATCACGAGGCTCCTTTCGTCTCTTTCTGAAGACATTTTTTAGGATCCCGGGAACGAGCTTGATTGTCGTTGCCCTGCCCGCAACCTAACTCGGCTCCGGATGGTTAAACACTTATCGATCAGATTTTTCTGTGTTTGGTTTTTGGTAATGCGGTGTTAGCAGGCAGGGCGTCAAGACTTTTGTTCAAGTTAATGACTCTCTCATCTTACGTTTGCCTTCGGGGTTTAGAACAGGACGATGATCCTCACTAAACAACTGTCACGCGTCGCGCTTTCTGTTGCTGTGCTTGCGGGGGGCTTTGTATTTGGCCTTTCGGAAACGGCCTCGGCTGCGGTCCCAACCCCAACCAACACGCTCACGGTCACTCCGATCGGCACCTATAACGGTGGTGGTTCAGCGGCATCAGAGATCGTCGGATATGACCCGGTCACGAAGCGTGCCTTCATTACAAATGGACTCACCCGCGCGATCGATATTGTCGACTTCTCAAACCAGTCGTCACCTTCTTTGGTGGCCAGCGTCTCTATTTTGGCCTACGGAGATGAGATCACAAGCGTCGCAGTGAAAAGTGGCGTTGTCGCTGCGACACTCACCAAAAACCCGAGTGGCGTAAACACCCCCGTGAATGGTTCGGTTCTTCTTCTTGACACCTCAGGAACGGTGTTCAAGCAACTCACTACCGGGGTGCTTCCCGACAGCCTCACTTTCTCGCGCGACGGCAAGACGATCGTGGTCGCCGGTGAGGCGGAACCAATTTGCGATCCCAACAACACCAGCCCAAGCGCAGCGCAAGATCCACTCGGCACTGTGAGCATTATCAATCTCGGCAATGGTGCGGCGAACGCGACCATCACGACTCTTGATTTCACGAACTTCACTGCAGCAAACCTTCTTGCTGAGAATGTACGGATTTTCTTTCCGGGTTCGACCGCTGCGCAGGACCTTGAACCTGAGTACGCAACGATTTCAACTGACGGAACACGTGCATATGTGACGTTGCAGGAAAACAACGCCATGGCGATCGTGGATCTCACCAATCGCCAGATTCTCGATGTCGTTTCGTTTGGCTACAAGGATCATTCCCTGACTGATAATTCCTTGGATGCGAGCGATAAAGACAACGGAACCAATGGACCCGCTACGAATATCACGACGTGGCCGTTATTGGGTATGTATCAGCCCGACGCGATTGCGGCCTTCAGCACTCCCGCTGGCGAGTTCTTGGCGACGGCGAACGAAGGCGATTCTCGCGGATATACCTGTTACAACGAAGAGAGCCGCATCGCTTCACTGAACTTCACCGGCTCCTCTGTGAGCTCGACGCTTCGAACAAACCTCACGCTGGGCCGTCTTAACTCGACGATTGCGTTCCCGACAGCTTCGCCGATTACCTCGCTGTATTCCTACGGTGCGCGTTCGTTCTCGATTTGGTCAACCTCAGGTTCACTCGTGTGGGATAGCGGCGATCAGATTGAGCGTTTCATTGCGTCCACCTATCCAACGCTTCACAACGCTGAGAACGCTGTTCTTTCTAGCTATGACACCCGCTCCGACAACAAGGGCCCTGAACCGGAAGGTCTGGTCGTGGGAAAGATTGGTGGTCGGTCAATAGCGTTCGTTGGTCTTGAACGAGCTGGCGGCATGGTCGTGTACGACGTGACCTCGCCAACTGCTCCGACCTTCAACTCGTACGTGAATCCGCTGATGGTTGGCTCTGGCCCAGGCTCTACCGACTCTGGCCCTGAAGGAATGACCTTTGTGAGCGGATGCGATACTTCTGACGGTATCCCGTTGGTCCTGGTTGCGAACGAAATCTCCGGCACCACCACCATGTATCGAGTGACCGGCGGCATGACAGATAACTGCTCCGATCCGGTCTCGGACAATGTTTCGGCAGTCGAGGTGCTTCCAGCTTTCACTGGCTGATCACGCTGTTATCAACACATTCTGGAAGAGGCCGGCGATCATTGATCGTCGGCCTTTTTTAGACATACGGGAAGGGAGTTAAGGGCGAAGAATCGCGCCCGGAAGTGCTCCGGTGTGAACACCATCTATGAACAGCGGCTCGCCGTTGACGATCACTGCGTCGTAACCCTGAACTCCGAATACCAACCGCCCTGCGCCAGTGGGGAAATCGCGCAGCAATGTAATGGGGTCGATGCTGAGTTCCTCGGGCGTGAACACGACGATGTCGGCTGCTTTGCCAACTGCGAGAGTGCCGCGGTCGTTGAGGCCATGGAGGCGAGCCGGTTCTGAGGTGAGGCGAGCAACGGCTTGTTCCAAGGTCATCATGTCGGGAACGGTCTCGGTCAACGTGCGGGTGGTGTAGTCGGCCCCACAGAACGTGAGCAGATGAGCGCCGCCATCGCTTGAACCGGCCAAGGTAAGTGGGTGCGTGACGATCTCTTTGGTCGCGGCTGCCAATTCGGGATCGGCTTTGCGTCGCCAGACGAACACTGTTTCGAGGCGGTCGGCCAATGCCAGGTCGATCATCGCGTCGACACCGTCGATCTCTGCGTCATGCGCGAGTTCTGCGATGGTCTTTCCCACGGCTGCCGCGAGTGCATCCTTGCTGACCGACGCCACGCTCACATCTGGCCAACCAAAGACGAAGGATCGCCCGGTGGTGTCGGCGAATTCATTGCGCATCGCAACACGATTGGTCTCGAGGCCGAGTTCAGCGGCGCGCTCGGCCATGGGAAGCGTGAGGATTCGACGGAAGGTTGGCATCTCGTCGAGCACGAACGTTGAATCGAGAGAGAAGTGAATGCCCTTCACATTGATCATGTACATCGGGTGGATGTGATGACCACCGGCGGCTGCTTCTTCGCAGAACGCGAGCGCGTTGCGATGGCCCTCTGGGTTACCGGGGAACAGAGTGAGCGGATTGATGTTGATCAACTTGAAGCCTGATGCCTCGCTCATCGCTAGGAGCAACTCTTGATCAGGGGCATCGAAATCAGCAGACCCTGAACGGGGAAGGAATTCAATGACCCCGTGATCGAATTCGGAAAGCACGGCGCACAGTGCAATGAGTTCTTTTGGTTCGGCCAGGTTTGACGGAACCGGCTTTCCTTCATGATCGGAATGGATATCGAGCTGTGAACTCGAGAATCCGATAGCGCCTTGAGTCATCGCCGTGCGCACCAATGCAGCCATCTGCGTGATTTCATCATCGGTCGCAGCGCGCTCAGAGCCGGCAGCGCCCATTACGAGGCGCCGAACTGCGCAATGACCGACGTAGCCGACGAGGTTGATGCCGATGCGGCCTTCGAGACCATTGAGGAAATCGCCATAGTCGCCACCCTTGAAGTCGACGCCTTCGAGGAGCGCGCCGACTTCCATTCCCTCGACTCGAGAAAGCATGTTGATGAGCCACGTGACGCTGTCGGGATCGGCCGGAGCGATGCTGAAACCACAGTTGCCCATCATGGCAGTGGTGACTCCGTGCCATGACGAGGGTGACATCGTGGGTTCAAAGTGAGCCTGTGCGTCGTAATGGGTGTGGATATCGACAAACCCAGGGGCAACGACGCTTCCGTGTGCGTCGATCTCATTGGGTGCACTCGAGGTGCTGGTGCCAATGAAGGAAATCTTGCCGTTGGTGACTTCGACATCGGCATCGAATGCCGGTGCCCCGGTGCCGTCGATGACTCGACCATTGCGAATAATGAGGTCAGGTGTGCTCACGGTGCAGTTCCAATCGGAGTCGCTGGGGTGAAGGTGACGGGAAGATGGGCGGGGGAGCGTTGGCCGAGGCCGCCGATGTGAACTGGTTCAATGCCAGGTTCAAATTGCAGATCTTTGAGGCGAGTCAGAACTTGTTCCATCGCTACGCGAAGTTCCATGCGAGCAAAATGAATACCAAGACACACATGAGCGCCGCTTCCGAACGCAAGATGACCCTGCGGTTCGCGATAGATGTCGAAGACGTCGGGGTTGTCCCAACGTTGCGGATCTCGGTTGGCGATACCGACAACAAGATTCACAAGTGTTCCGGCAGGAACGACGACGCCTTCGATTTCCGCATCGGCAACTGTTGTGCGCCCGAATGACATAAGCGGCGGTTGCCAACGCAGTCCTTCCTCAATTGCTTGTTCGATAAGCGAATGATCGTCGCGCAATGCCTGCAACTGCTCCGGATGCGACAAAAGCCCGAAGAGAAAATTGCAGAGCGTTCGGTATGTCGTTTGTGCGGCGGCAGGGAGAAGCAGGCGCAGGAACGCAATGACTTCGTCGTCGTTCAATGCTTGACGCCCGGCGCTGTCGCGAAACTCGGCCTGCACAAGGTGTGTGACTAGATCGGAACGTGGGTTAGTTCGACGATCGGTAACGGCTTCGGCGAGGTATTCGCCGAATTCGGCTGATGCCTTTTCGCGTTCCTCGGCCGAAATACTCACGTTGGTGAGGATTGCTGCCCACCGGTAGAACGACGAGACATCTTCCTGCGGAAGACCGCATGCGGCAGCGATGACCTTGAGTGGATAGTGAAGAGCGAAGTCATCGACAAGATCAGCGTGACCGGATTCGATGAACACATCAATGGTTCGGTCAACGATGGAGCGAACGAATTCTTCTTCCCACCGCTGCATTTCGCGTTTGGTGAGCGCGCCTTGAATGAGTTGGCGATGGCGACCGTGTTCGGGCGGGTCCATTTCGATGATCGTGCGTCCGATCATCTTGCCCAGGCTGGCTTCGTACCAACACGAAGAAAAATGTTCCTGATCTTTGAAGCCGGCTTCTGCGCCGTCAAAGGACAGCACCGAGATTTGCTCGGCATCAGGGAAGAGAAGGTCTTCAGCACCGGCCATATCGAAGAACGAGGAATAGGTGCCGGAATGGACGGGGCACTGTGCGGCGAGGTCTGCGAGTTTTGGATAGGGGTCACGGACCACGTTGTGGCCGAAGAATTCATCCTTCTTGGCCAGCATCTCGTCGCTACTCATAAGAGCCCCCGTTGCTTGAGGGCTGAGGGTAGTGCAGGAGCAGATCGCGTTCTCGGGCGGAAGCGGTTGATCTCTAAGCGCGGACAGGGGGTTTTGAGAGGTGGCATTTCTGGCGAGGAATTCAGGCGTGTCAGACGGGATTCCGATACGGTCAAAGGCTCTGCGGAGGAAGTAGAGCGCGAAGAGGTGGACGTGCTTGTGACCACGAATCACAGAGTCCGACGCTTTAGATCGCGACGGAGAAAGGTCACTTCAAAATGAAGCAAATCATGTTGCATGGCGAGAACGACTGGCGCCTCGATGATATTGATGCACCAACACCAGGCCCTCGCGATGCCCTCGTGCGTATTGCTGCATGCGGCATCTGCGGTAGTGACGTTACTTATGTGCATATGGGTTTTGGCCCAGGGCACCCGATTCCGCTGGGTCACGAAATGGCCGGCATTGTCGATTGGGTCGGAAGCGAGGTTGCCGATATTGCAGTCGGCGATCGTGTTGTCGTCTGTCCATCAGATGTTGGAGAGGGTCCGATGGGTTCGGGAGGAGCACAGGGTGGACTGACGCCGTTGCTTTACGTGCCCGAGGCAGCAAACGGCAAGCGACTGTTCAAAATTCCTGATGGCATGGCGCTGGCGACCGCAGCACTGGCCGAGCCGCTGGCCGTCGGAATGCAGGCGGTGAACCAATCGGAAGCAAAGCCGGGCGAGAAGGTAGCGATTTTTGGTTGCGGCCCCATCGGGCTCTTTGCCATGGCGACACTCGCCGATCGCGGTGTGACCGACGTTGTTGCCATTGACTTCAGCCCCGCACGACTTGCGTTGGCGAAGGAGATGGGGGCATCTCATGTGCTCAACCCGTCCGAGGTCGATGTGTGGGCCGAACTCAAGCGCATCCACGGGGAATCTCCGTTCATGTTCGGACCGACGCCAGCAACCGATGTGTTCATTGAAGCATCGGGTGCCGACAGCGTGATCGGAGAGGTCTTACAGAACGGTCGTGTTGATGGCCGCCTTGTCATTGTTGCGTTGCACTTCCGACCCGTGCCCACCAATTTCTTGAACCTTTTGATGAAGCAGTTCACCGTACGCGGTTCAATGGAATATCCGGAACGATTCGAAGACGCAATCGAATTACTCGAACGACGGGATTTGTCGGTTGTCATTAGTCACAAGTTGTCGCTGGAAGAGTTCGGGGAAGGACTTGCGATCCTTGAAGGATCGAAAGACTGCGGCAAGGTCATGATCACAATGGAAGGTGCTCAATGAACGGCGTTTCCTTCGATTTCACGGGAACAAACGTTCTCGTCACTGGCGGCACTAGCGGAATCGGTTTTGCAGTTGCAACCGCGTTTGCTGATGCGGGTGCTTCGGTAGCCGTTACTGGTACTCGATCTTCAGCGGCCGATTACGACACCGAACTCTCACGGTTCACATATACGCAGCTCGAAATGCGCGATGGCGAAGCAATCGACGCCCTTGCGGCGAGCCTTGGCTCTCTCGACGTGTTGATCAACAACGCGGGCGCAAGTTTTCCTGATGGGCTCGATGAGTGGAGCCCCGAAGGTTTTCATGCATCAATTGCGATGAACGTAGAGGGAGCACAACGACTTTCTGTTCGCAGCCGTGAGGCGTTGGCGAAAAGTTCGATGCCGGGCGGGGCAAGTGTCGTCAATGTCATTTCGATGATGACCTATCGAGCCACAACGATTGTTCCTGGTTATTCCTCGTCGAAAGCTGCACTGCTTGCTCTCACTCGAAACCTTGCTCTCTATTGGGCCGATGACCGCATCCGCGTGAATGCGGTTGCACCGGGCCTGATTGACACTCCCATGACGGCGCCGATGAAGCCGTATCCCGAGATGCTCGATGGCGAACTCTCGAACCAAATCATGCGCCGCATGGGGACACCGGAAGAAGTCGCTTCAGCGATTCTCTTTCTCTGTTCGGCAGCGTCATCGTTTACTACTGGAACCGCATTCGCCATCGATGGCGGATGGCTTGCTCTCTAAGTAAGGGTTGGAATGGCGAACGAAATTCGAATCGATGATCTCCGTACCCCCGTGCTCAACGACATGCAACGCATGGGTCTTGAATTTGGGGAGACTCAAAATACCGAGCTCACTGTTGATGCCGTTTGTGCGGCAGCCGTTGCTCAAACGGGGCTAAGCGACTTCGGTCCCGATGATTTTCGCGAGCGGCTCGAGGTGCAACTCGACGAAATGAACGCCGACCCTGAGCGCACTGGGCTCGGACGCATGATGATGTTCGGAGATTGTGTTCGGTACGCGTCGAATCGACTGCGTATTCGAGATCTGCTCAAACAGCACCCAGAAATTCTCGACATCGAAATCGAAAAGCCAGTGATCGTGATGGGGCTTCCTCGCTCGGGCACCACGAACCTGGTGAATCTTCTTGCTGCCGACAGTCGCTTCCGTTCGATGCCGCTGTGGGAATCGTACGAACCAGTTCCTGATTCCCGTGAGGAAACTCCCGTTGATGGCGTTGATCCTCGTTGGACTCGATGCCAAGGCCAGTGGGAAGCGATGCAAGCGGGCGCTCCGTTCATTGCGGCGATGCATCCGATGAACCCTGATCATGTCCATGAGGAACTTGAACTCATGACACCTGACTTCACGAGTTACAACCTCGAGTGGGTGGCAAGAACTCCGAAGTGGCGCGACTACTTCCTCGACCACGATCAGACACCTCATTACGCGTATATGAAAACGGTGCTTCAAATTCTTCAGTGGTATCGCCCGCGAGAGCGTTGGGTGCTGAAGTCGCCGCAGCATCTCGAGCAGATCGGTCCGTTGATGGCAACGTTCCCCGATGCAACAGTGGTCGTGACTCATCGCGATCCGGTTGCAGTCGTGCAGTCAACGATCACGATGCTGACCTACGGCGCGCGGACGTCCTACAAGACGTCAAACCCTGAGTGGTATCGAGACTACTGGACCGATCGAATCGGCCGCTTGCTCGATTCCTCGCTCCGTGATCGGCATCTGCTTCCGCCGGACCGAACAGTCGATGTCTTTTTTCACGAATACATGGCCGACGAACTGGGCACATTGCAGCGCGTCTACGACATGGCGGGAATTGAATTCACTGAGACGGCCAAAGCCGAAGTTGCTGCCTATCAAGCGGCGCATCCCCGCGGCAAAGAGGGGCGTGTTGTCTATGACCT
>JASJMB010000019.1:0-8596 GCA_037620085.1 Acidimicrobiales bacterium
CCCGGTATATCGCTTTCGTTTCGTTCCGAAAGGATGGAAGTCCGGTTTCAACAGCCGGATGGGTGGTTCCTTTTGAAGATGGCTACGCGTTCACGACTGACCCTGATGCGAGGAAGATCAAGCGCATCCTGAAGAACTCCGCTGTCACGATTCAGGCGAGCAACGTTCGGGGCCGGCCAAAGCGAGGTTCGCTGGCGGTTGCTGGGCACGCCGAAGTTCTGGATCCTGAGGCGGTAGCGAGGGTGCGCGAAGCGGTGCGGGGAAAGTACCGAATTATGTATCGCCTCCTCATCGAGCGAAGTGACAAGAAAACGGCGAAAAAAGATGGTTCTGCCACGGCGGGTACCGCAGCAATCAAAGTTGTGCTCGAGGGCTGATCTGACCCTGCAATAAGGGTCCAAAATCATGTGACCCGGGTCCATGGACCGGGCCAAGTGTGGGTCGCATACTGTGGTCGTCTACGCAGCCGGGCCCGTGGGCCCCAATCACCACCGAGGAACATCTGCCATGTCACCGAGCATTGAAGAGACCCGTCAAAAGTACGCCGCTGAACGCGAGAAGCGACTCCGGTCCGACGGCACTGCTCAGTACTCAGCACTCGTTGGCATGTACGAAGAATTCAATCGCGATCCTTATGTCGAGCCGGGCTTCACCCGTGAGCCAGAGATCGCTGATGTTGACGCTGTCATTGTTGGCGGCGGTTTCGGCGGAATGCTTGAAGCAGCGAATCTTCGCAAGCTCGGGGTTGACAACTTCCGCATCATCGAAAAGGGCGGCGACTTCGGCGGCACTTGGTACTGGAATCGTTACCCCGGCGCGATGTGTGACGTTGAGTCCTATGTGTACTTGCCGATGCTCGAAGAAACCGGCTTCATGCCGACCAACCGTTACGCACTTGCGCCTGAGATTTTTGCGTACTGCCAGGAACTTGGTCGCCGCTTCAACATGTACGAGAACGCGCTTTTCCAAACTGAAATCAAGGACATGGTCTGGAACGAAAAGACCGAGCGCTGGACCGTCACCACAACGCGTGATGATGTGCTCTCAACGAAGTTCATCGTCGTTGCCGGCGGTGTACTTCACAAGGCGAAGCTCCCCGGTATTCCTGGAATCGAGAACTACAGGGGAAAGTCATTCCACACGAGCCGCTGGGATTACGAGTTCACCGGCGGCAGCCCGTCAGAGCTCATGGACAAACTCAAGGGCAAGCGCGTCGGCATCATCGGAACAGGTGCAACTGCAGTTCAGGTTGTTCCCCGACTTGCTGAAGCAGCCGAGGAACTCTTTGTGTTCCAGCGCACGCCGGCATTCGTTGGTTATCGAGGCCAGGCACCGACCGACGAAAACTGGTTCAAGAGCCTGAAGCCAGGTTGGCAAGGCGAGCGCATCAAGAACTTCACTCGAGCAGTGTGCGGTCAGCAGCCCGAGGAGAACATGGTTGGTGACGAGTGGACCAACGTGATGTGGACCGACACCACCAAGTACACCGAAGATCCTGCCGAAGCTGCAGAGCTTGAACGAATCGACTTTGAAATCATGGAAGCTGTTCGTGAGCGCATTGGTGAGTCAGTTGACGATCCAGAAACTGCAGAGAAGCTCAAGCCTTGGTACGGAGTCCGTTGCAAGCGTCCGTGCTTCCACGACGAGTATCTGCCCGCGTTCAACCGGCCAAATGTGCATCTCATTGACACCAACGGTCAGGGCGTCGAGCGCATCACCGAAAATGGTCCGGTCGTTGATGGCGTTGAATACCCCGTCGATCTTCTGATTTACGCCTCTGGTTTCGATGTTGCGGCCACCTATGACCGCCTTGGCATCGATCCAAAGGGTCGCGGCGGTGTTTCGATGTCGCAGTCATGGGGCGAAGGACCACACACGATGCATGGCGTGATGACCCGCGACTTCCCGAATTTTCTGATGATCAGCACAGTGCAGGGTGGATTCGGCACGAACTTTGTGCACTATCTCACCGAAACTTCGAAGCATTGCGCCCACATCATCCGCATGTGCCTCGATGAGGGCATCACCCAGATTGAGCCTTCGGCTGACGCTGAGGAAGATTGGTTCAACGTTCTCATGGGCAAAGTTATGGGTCTGGGCATGTACAACGCGTCGTGCACTCCTGGCTATCTCAATCGGGAACAGGCAGCCGGCGACATGAAGGGTGCACGTGGTGCATCGTTTATGGGCAGCGTCGAGGAGTATGCCGATCACCTCATTGTTTGGCGTGATGCTGGCGAACTCACTGGTGTCGTCGTTACAAAAGCGAACTAGTCGCGTCGATTCAAAGGTCCTTCAACCGGATCTTTGAATCGATAGCAGCTGATCGATAAATACCGCGTGCCATGTATGACGCTTCGACTTTGCGTCGGGCGTCGTACACCGCAGCGCGAACCTGATGGCATCGCGCTGAATCGGGATCGGCCATCACGGCCATTTCGGCGAAGTGGGACGCCAAGCGAAGGTCGCCCTCTTCAGCGATCGCTTCGGCGCGTGCCGCGAGAACCTCGGCACCGCCGGCAAGAGCCGCTGTCTCGGCAGCGAGGGCGACATCGGCAGCAGGCTTGAGATTCGCGGGGTTGCCGTCGTACCAACCGCCGTACAGACGCCAAATGTTGCGCACTACAAATTCCGGTTCGTCATAGGACGGACGCAAGTACGGAAGGTCGGCGAGTTCTTGTGGGAGTTTCACGGTGTGAATGACGTCGTTGAGGCGCGCTCCTGAATTCATGAGTGCAAGCGTTTGTTCGTGCAATGACTCGAGCGCGGTGGCGGTATTGAGTAGCACTTCAGCGACCATGTCTTCGCCACCGACTGCGGGGCCATGAGCGGGGAGAAGAAGTTCGGGTTTCATCGCTGCCATCTCGCGAAGCGATACCGCCCAATCCCATGCAAAGCGCTGCACTTTTTGTGGGTTGCCGGCGTTGGGGAATTGCCAGATGAACAAGTCGCCAACACAGATCGCACGCCTGTCCGGCACCCATGCCCATGTGTGGTCATCGGTTTCGCCACGGGCATGGCGAAGGTCGAACTCGGTGCCACCAATGGAGAGGTTGGTAGACGTTCGATAGGTGACCTCGGGATAAATGAACTCGCTCGGCCATGCCGGTTCGGGCAGACGGAACTGGCGCATGTTGATCCAGCCGTTGTAGCCGTTGGTCAACTGATAGCGATCGAAGCGATCGGGGATCGCTTCGTGGCCAACATAGCGAATTGGTTTGTCGCCGCGTTTCGCAGCTTCGGCATCGAATGCTTGTGCGCCAGTGACGTGGTCGACGTGGCCATGGGTGTAGACGGCGGTGTGTACGGGCGCATCGGACCAAGTGCGGAGTTCGGTGATGGCCTGCGGTGCAGACATGTGATGCGATACGTCGAAGAGGACGATGCCTTCATCGGTATCGAACGCCACGACGTTGCTGAACGCTTCGATGAGAACGACTCCATCGGCAACAACTGCGGCGCCGCCAGCGTTTTCGCTGAAGAGCCCGTTCATCGCGAGTGGTTCTTCGCCAGTGATCCAGCGCGCCGACCGATCCAGCATTTCTTGACCGTCCATACAACCTCCCCGTAGCCGACGATCCTCGCACAGGAGGCTCAGGCGTGGGACCTCAGCGAACGATCAGACCTTGAAGTTGCTCAGCAATCTCATCAACTTCGGGCGAGCCGCTCGCCATCGAAAGCACGAACTCGTAGACGTCATCGTTTGAGGCCTGTGAAATCGGTATGTCGTTCAGTTCAAGAAAGACTGCCGTGGCGAGCCAGCCAAGTCGCTTGTTGCCGTCGATGAGTGCGTGGTTATTCACGATTGACTGCAGGAGCGCGGCGGCTTTGGTCCAAATGGTCTCATACGCCTCAACTCCAAAGACAACGGTGCGCGGCCGAGCGACAGCTGACTCAAGAAGTCCGACATCTCGGATGGGCGGTGGATCTCCGAGCAATCTGGAAGCGAGAGCAAGAACGTCAGCGAGGTCGAGAAAAACCGTCACCGGACTCATTCACCAAGACGCCGAAGTGCTTCGGCGTGGGCGTTCATGATTCGGTCGGCAGCGTCGGACACTGCGGTTTCGTGCGAACGGCGGACGACGTACTCGCGGATCGCCTGGCGGGCGGCTTCTTGCATGGAGATGCCGTCGCTCTTGGCCTGCGCCTGGAGGGCAAGTTGTTCGTCATCGGTGAGCCGAAGGGTCATAGCCATCTTTAAATGGTATCAGATTGATACCAATACGTGATTGTCCCTGTTGCGGGCGCAGCGAGGGTGAAGGGAAACGGAGGATGGCAGACCCTGCGAGCACCCAACAAGGGAATTTCGGACTGTTGGCTAGGCCGGTGGCTTGAGTGGGGTGCCGGCCAAGGCTGCGGCGATCTGAGCGCTGGGCAGGCCATGAGCTTCCATTGCTGAAATCGAGAACCGTCCGGTGAGTGCGCGGACCAGGATGAAGTCGGAACAGCGGACGGCCTCAAGTTGGTCGCCAAGCAACGAATCGTGACGGTCGATAATGCGGAGAAGCCATGCCCTCGCAACGGTGAGCGAGGGTGAAGAGTCGACGCATGGCAGTCCAATTGCCTCGCGAAGATCGATCTCGTGCGTGACTGCATCCATGACCAACTGCGAGTTCGACGGACGTGGGATGGCCGGCAATATCGCGTCGAAGGGAATGAACGTTGCTTCAAGAGCAGTTGCGAGTTCGGCGAGCGATTCCCCCTCGTGGCGCAGAACCTGCGCGTTGGTCCACGCGTCGGACGCGACACCTTCCATTCTTCCGGCCAGGAGATCTTCGGGAACGCCCACGAAGTGCGAAACGATTTGCTGCACGGCCCAGTCGGGACATGCCGGAACACGAACAGTGGCGGAGGACTCTGGAATCTGGGTGAGCAGTTCAAGTACTGACTGCCGAGTGCGCCGATAGGCCTCACTCACCTGATCATCGGGAAGAAGTTGAGACATGAAAAAAGCCTCGCACACCGTTCATTTCGATGTTTTCTTCGCGTTGCCCAGAACAACTAGATTCTGCCCTTCGTTCCTACCCCCTGATGACAAGCGAGGTGCCTGAAATGACTGACTCGAAGATGCCCCATGGTGGCGCGCAACTCGGAGCCGTTGATGGACCGCTAGTGATGATCGGAATGGGTTCGATTGGTCGTGCAACTCTTCCGCTGCTCGATCGCCATATCGTGTTTGACAAGTCACGAGCGATTGCGCTTGATCCATTGGCTGATCGCAAGAAGTACGCCGATGAGTTTGGCATCGCCTTTCAGCAGGTTGAGCTCACGCCTGAGAATTACGTCGAGATCCTCACACCCCTTCTCACGAACGGTGAAGGTCAAGGCTTCTGCGTCAACCTTTCGGTTGATACGAGCTCGGTTGACATCATGCGGTTGTGCCGCGAACTCGACGTTCTCTATATCGACACCGTTGTCGAACCATGGCCTGGTCTTTATTACAACCAGTCAATCGACAACGCCGATCGCACAAATCAGTTCCTTCGCAGCAAGGCAGTGGCGGAACGTCGTCGTTCCCCAGGTGGAACGACTGCGGTTTCTTGTTGCGGAGCCAACCCCGGCATGGTGTCGTGGTTTGTGAAAGACGCGCTCGTGCGTCTGAACGAAGAACTTGGTCTCGGACTCACCATTCCTGCTCCTGCAGACAAAGATGCTTGGTCTCGCTACATGCAGGCTGTTGGTGTGAAGGGCATTCACATCGCCGAACGTGATACGCAACGCGTGACCAGCCCCAAGCCGGTCGACACGTTCTGGAACACGTGGTCGGTTGATGGGTTCATTTCCGAAGGGCTTCAGCCTGCAGAACTCGGTTGGGGAACGCACGAAAAGTGGATGCCGGAAAACGCTCATCATTTCTCTGATCCGGAATCACCAGCGATCTATTTGGAATCGCCGGGTGCGGAAACTCGTGTTCGGACCTGGTGTCCGACGCTGGGCGAGCAGTACGGATTCCTCGTCACGCATAATGAATCGCTCTCCATTTCTGATTTCTACTCAGTGCGCGACGAGAACGGTGAGGTTGTCTACCGACCCACATGTCATTACGCGTATCACCCGTGCAACGACGCAGTGCTTTCGTTCCACGAACTGTTTGGCAACGGCGGCCGCAACCAGACAACGAAGCACGTGCTTGACGAAGACGAACTGGTTGATGGCATTGACGAACTTGGCGTCTTGCTCTACGGCCATGATCGCAATGCGTACTGGTTCGGTTCACGACTTTCGATCGAAGAGGCTCGCGAACTTGCGCCTTACAACACCGCAACTGGACTGCAGATCTCATCTGCTGTCCTCGCCGGTGTCGTGTGGGCACTCGAGAATCCGAATGAGGGCATCGTCGAAACCGACGAAATGGACCACGTTCGTTGTCTCGAGGTGCAGGTTCCGTACCTCGGACCGGTCGAAGGTCACTACACCGACTGGACCCCGCTCACCCGCCGCCTTGGTCTGTTTGTCGATGACATCGATGAGTCCGATCCGTGGCAGTTCCGCAACATCCTCGTTCGCTGATCGTTACTCTGCTCCCCATGGAACTTTCAGGCGAAACCGGTACGTTCACGATTAGTCGTACTGTCGCGGCACCTCTCGATCAGGTGTGGCGCGCGTATATGACCCCGGCACAATTCGTGCAGTTCTGGGCGCCGGCTGCCGTTGAGATTCCGCTCGACTCGGTGGTTATCGAACCGCGAGTTGGTGGTCGATTCGAGTGCACGATGATCGTCGAAGGCGTCGCCAATCACAACGTTGGAACGTTCGTTGAGTTCGTCGAGCACAGTCACTTCCGATTCGGAGAGCCACGTTTCTCGGAAGGCTTTTCATCGATCATGTCGTTCGCCGAAGTGAGCGATGGAACCCGAATCAATGTTGAACAAACGGGGCTGCCCGTTGAATACCTTGGAGGCGCAACCGAAGGCTTTACGAGCGTGTTCGATCAACTCGAGGAACTCCTCGCGCGCGGCTGATCAGCTCGTTGTTCCGCCTTCAATCCTGGCGATTTCAGCACGGTCAACGGTTCCTGGTTGACCGAGTTCCATCCCGGGTGGAAGTTCAACATGGAGATCGTGGCATGGGTCAACAGCAAGCGAACCCTTTTCCAACTCGATGGAAATGATGTGACCACCAAGTTTGCGATCGTCTGAAAGGAAATGCAGGTGGTGGCCTGGCACTTCGACACCTGCAGTCGCATCGGGAAAGCGAAAACCAACCACCGTTCCCGTCGCCCGTTCGACGCGCCATTCTGATTGATGGGCAACCACTTCACGCAATGGTTTGTAGGGCTTCGTCTGTCGTTCGACGCTGCGTAAAACAAGGTTGGTGAAGACACCATCGATACGCACAGCTATGACGGGAGCATCAGATGGCGCCATCGCGTCGAGAGCATCGTGCAACGCGTCGAAGTCCAAAGGTGTGTCAACGGTTGCCGTGGCAGTTGGCGCGAATGGTGTGACGACCGCGAACGGAGTCATGACTGTCGGAGCAAGTGGGTGCACGGTTCCGTCGGCATGAGCGGAATACGCGAGACCATCGATAACGATGAGTTCACCATTGAGAGCCTGAACGGTTCCGATCCCGAGGGTGCCAAGGCGCAGGATTTCCGCCAGCGAGGTATCGCCGTCGTAGCCGCCGGCCATCAGTGCTTCGAGCGTGCCGGCCTGCACCACGGTGTGTTCGGCGGCGGCATCGTGATCGAGTCCGGCCCGTGATAACGCTCGGACGTGCAGGGCACCGATGAGGCGATCGTCGATGATGTCACTGGTCATGGCCGGAGGGTAGGGCCAAATCCGATGCCTCGGGCACGGGCTGCGGCGCAGAACTATTGTCAGTGTGTTCGCCAAGAGTTAGCAGAGGCCAGTCATGGACATCACCCTTCTCGGAACCGGTTCGCCAATCCCTGACCCCAATAGAGCGGGCCCGTCAACGCTCGTGCGCGCCGGTGAACAGGTAATTCTGTGCGACGCCGGCCGTGGCGTGGTGATGCGGCTCGCCGCTGCATTTGCTGGTCCTGCCGCCCTTTCGGCCATCCTCGTGACCCACCTTCATAGCGATCACTTGACCGATCTGAATGACGTCATCACCACCCGCTGGATCATGTCGCCAGAACCGAACCCCATCACGATTTATGGCCCAGTGGGCATCAACTTCGTGGTGACCAAGATGATGGAAATGCTTTCTCTCGATATTGGATACCGCATCGAGCATCACGACGACCTCATCGAACCTCCGGCGGTGACTGTTGTTGAAGTTGCACCTGGCGACACGTTCACGATCGGCGAAGTTGCTGTTCTTGTTGGCGCAACTGACCATCGGCCCGTCGAGCCAACGGTGGCGTTTCGACTCGAGCAGGCAGGTACGTCAGTAGTCCTAGGCGGCGATGGCATTCCGTGTGCCGCCCTCGATGAACTGTGTGCCGGAGCAACGGCCTACGTGCAAACCGTGCTGCGCGACGACATCGTGAAACTCTTCCCGCTTCAGCGATTTCTAGACATCCTCGATTACCACTCCACTGTCGAACAGGCGGCACAGACTGCAACCAAGGCGGGAGTGAAGACGCTTATCTTGACGCACTACGTGCCGGGCATCGGTCCGGGGCAGGAAG
>JASJMB010000020.1:0-7987 GCA_037620085.1 Acidimicrobiales bacterium
CGATGATGTGTGCACCTGACCACAACAGAATGTCGAGAACTTGTTGATGGGTCGTTGCACTTCCCGTGATCGACAGATCGTGAGTGCTCACAACGAGGAACCGAACTGCACCTTGGCGAAGCCGTTCGCTTGCACTCAGAAGTAAAGGGACTTCACCGCCTTGTATGTCGGAAAGGAGAATGTCGGCTCGTTCGATGCCGCAGGCCACTAGAAGCGAGTCGAGATCGTGTGATGGGAGATCAACGGGGTTCGGGTTGGTTTCTGTGATGAAGCCACGAACTGACCCGCCACCGACACCGATTGCGGCATTGATGAATGTGCCTGTGCGGTTATTTATAGCGAAGTTTCGTTGACCAACTTCGAGGTGGTGAGCGTCGGGCTCGAGGCAGATCGAAGTGCCGTCAGGAAATTCGTTGAGGAACCAGAGGCTGTAATACGCCCAGAAACTTCCGAGCTCGATCATTGTTGGAGTTCGGTTGGCATGAAGAGTCTCGGCCAACCGATTCAGAATTGCGGCGAATGCGACTTCTTCTTGGGGTTCGTGGATGCCCCGGAGGCAGTGAATGATTTCGCTCGTGATTGCTCCGTAGTAGCAGCCGTCTTCTACCAATACGCCGTTGTGCATCACTTGGACGCGGCCGCTTTGGTGATCGATGATTTCGCCCGCATTCGGAACACGGGGAAGGTGATCGGCGTCGGTGCATGAAATCGTCATCGCCACGCGGGATTGAAATGCGATCGGAATCTTGGTGAAATCGGGCACGAGGCCATTGGGTCGAACCGCGCCCAGGGCGATTGATGTCGGGGGAGCGGGAGCAGGGGGCGGCGGATTGTCCACTGGGGGAATCATCGATTCGGTCATAGTGATCTTTTCGGAGGTTAGTTCGGCGTCATCGAGTCGCTTTTTCTTGCGCGCGAACTCCGTGCCGAGCCGAATATCTCGGCAGGTGAGTGGCTGAAACCCCCGAGACCACATACTAGCTCGAAACGCAGGGAACGTCGCCGCTAATTCCCTCGCGCGCAACGCGGATGAGTAGATCGATTGCATCCGAGTTGGTGACGATTGCCATGTGGCTAATCCCTGGGAGGCTTTGCAGGTCGCACTGCACGTCGGTTGTCCATCGCCCGGGTGCCTCGTTCATCCACGCACTGTCGCCACCGTCGCCGTCCGATTGGATCTCGGCCACCGAAGCCTGACTGAGAAGTCCTGCACACTGTGGTGTCGTGCATCCAGCGGAGCTGATGGGGACGCTGTAGGTGTAGCCGACGGTGGTTGGGAGATTGGAGCCATACACAAACCTGCCGGGTATGGGTAGGGGCTGGCCTCGCTCATCGCCGGATGCATACCAGTCCTGCCGTTGCAGTCCATAGCGCTTGGTCGCACGAGCCATCGATATCGCCCCGCCACTTGCCAGCAGCGCTTCGTTGTCCGCCGCTCGGTACTCTCGGGCGCCGACTTTATAGAGAATATTCTCGCCGTAGACCGACTCTTGTAGGTCAAGTCCCATCTGACCTACCCAGGTTGGGTCCACTGGTGAAGCGTTCTGATCGTTGCGATCCCACGACCAGCGGTCGCTAAATGCCCATCGCATGCAATCACTGCATCCGGAGAATTGGCCGGCAAAGCCGAAGAGTGATGAGACGTGGTCGCTCACCCATGTGGCATCAAGAGTGCGCAGCGCGTAGTCGGCCATGAGGCAACCCTGGCTATGGCAGGCGATGACCACCTTGGTTCCTTTGGCCTCGGAAACTGACGTCTCGACGACGCTCCGCAGATCATCGAGGAACGAATTTTCTCCCGGAGGAAACCGATAGTCGTAGGGGAGGCAGCGAAGGTTCGTGTTCGTGTGCCAGCCCCGACTGCTGAGTAGGTCGGTCAGCGGTCCGTACTGCGGGCATTCAGCAAGGAAGTTCTCGCCTACCGATATCGGCTCGACGGTTACACCCGGCGCATTCGTTGCTGTCCCTTGGTCGTCGATTGTCAATGCAAGCCAAGCGTGCACTTTGTCGACGTCCACCTCGGCCAATCCGCTCTCGAGCGAATACTCCAGTGCGCTCGTTGCGGGCGGAGGCAGTAACTCGGGTGAGGTCATCGCAGGTACGAGGAAATGGAAAGAACTCGCGTCGCTTACGTTTACTGAGAGCGCGCTCATGCCTAAACCGGGAACGAAGACGATCGGCGGATTCGAGGTCGCAGTTGTCGATCCGCTGCAGGCCCCGAGCGCTGTTGTTGCCGAGATGAGCGAGAGGCAAATCGCTCCGATTCGAATTCGGTTCATGACCTAGCCGAGCGTCGATGGCCTCTGACATCACTAGAACGATTGAAGTTCACAATCAAACCTTACGTTCGGATTGAGGCCGTTGCCGAGCGTCGCAGCCTGAACGAGACTCGGACTATCGGAAGAGGTCCTCTTTTGAAGAACGGACTATTTCCTCGGCGACGCTTCCATCGCGGAGCCACGAGGCGTCGGCTCCGCGAACAACAGCGACGGGGATATTCGTCGACTTACCCATCACCAGTTCGGCTGCTGCTGCAAGTTCGTCGACGATTGCGACTTCGGTGACCTGCATCTCGCGTCCGAGCGCATCGGCTGTGCCGCGGAGGTCGACAACACCTGCCACGCCGGCGCAGCCAATGGCCACGTCGGTGACTCCTCTTCGCCAAGCGCGCCCGAAGGTGTCAGAAATGATGACGGCGACATCAACGCCGAATCGGTGGCGGAGGCCATCGCGGATCCGACGAGCTGATCGATCGGAATCTATTGGGAGAAGCGCAGCCCACCCGCGTTCAACATTCGAAAGATCGATGCCGGCGTTGGCACAAACAAATCCGTGTTCGGTTTCGCTGATGATGAGATCACCTCGGCGACGGAGAATTCGCACCGACTCCCGTTCGACGAGAGGTTTGTGGCTCAGGGGATCATTTGGGTCAATGGCGACGAGACGATCCTCGGCCTTCGAAACGATTTTTTGCGTGACAACGACCACGTCTCCGTCAGCGAGGTTCGTATCTGTTGAACGTGCAGCAGCCGTAGCGATGACCGATGCGAGGTCGTCCCCGGCCACGATTTCGCCAATTCCTTCGATGCCGAAAATCTCCATGCGGCTCATGAGCTTGCTCCAGCGAGAACGGTGAGCGCGAGTGATTCGGAAACGCCTGGCTTACTCATGACAGTTTCTGTCACGACGCATCGTAATCCGAGATCTTCGATGGCACTCTTTTGATTCGAATCTTCTGTATCGATGATGAGTGTGCTGACGAAATCTTTGTAGAGCTCAGCGACACCAAGGACGGTTGCGTCGTGGCCAAGTTCAGACATCATTCGATCGGCGGGCCCTTTGAGGGCGGCGCCAGCAATGATTGGAGAGACCGCCGTGACTGCGTTACGTCGAGAGATAAGCGCGTCGCGTATTCCGGGAATGGCAAGAACTGGGGCAATGGACACGATCGGATTCGATGGAGCGATAACGATGAGGTCAGCCTCGTTGATTGCGTCGATCACGCCCGTTGCCGGCGAACAAGACTCGGCCCCGTCGAAACGCACCGCCGAGACCGGAACGGAATGGTGTCGTTGAACGAAGTACTCCTGGAAACTGATTTCGGTGCCGGCGGTGAGACTTTTGAAATCGACGCTCGATGGATCATCAGCAGCCAATGTGACCATTGTGCGAAGACGGTCGCAGGTAGCAGGAAGCACGTTGAGCCCAAGACCCCAAGCTGCAACGATTTCGGCAGTGACCGTTGCGAGGTCGGCTCCTTCAGAAATTCTTTGGGTTCGGTAAAGGTGAGTGCCTAGATCGCGGTCGCCGAGGCCAAACCAGCTAACGCCGCCGTACTGCTCGAGCATCGAGCGGGCTTGCCATGATTCGTTGACGAGTCCCCATCCGGTCTCGGGGTTGATTGCATCGGCCAACGTGTAGGTGACGGTGTCGAGATCGGGAGAAATATGAAGTCCGTGAAGTTCAAGATCATCGCCTACATTGACGATCGCTGTGACCTCGGAAGCGTTGACAACCTGCAGCAGTGCCCGCAACATACGAGCAGCGCCAACGCCACCGGCGATGACGGTAATCACGGCAGTCAGGCGTTATCGCGCTGTTGGCGAGCGACGTTTTCGAGATCAGCGTCAACCATCATGTGAACGAGTTCTGCAAAAGACGTTTTTGCTGTCCAATCGAGGACCTCGCGTGCCCGTGTTGCATCTCCGACAAGGAGTTCAACTTCGGCTGGTCGGAAGAAGCGTTCATCGATGACGACGTGATCTTCCCAATTAAGGCCCACTCGACCAAAAGCCAGTTCGCAGAATTCGCGCACGGAGTGGGTTTCATCGGTTGAAACGACGAAGTCGCTTGGTTCGTCTTGCTGGAGCATGCGCCACATGGCATCGACGTAGTCCCCGGCGAATCCCCAGTCGCGCTGAGCATCGAGATTGCCGAGACGAATCTCGGTATCGAGCCCGAGTTTGATTCGAGCGACACCGTTGGCGATTTTTCGAGTGACGAACTCGAGACCGCGGCGAGGGCTTTCGTGATTAAAAAGAATGCCCGAACTAGCGTGCATTCCGTAACTCTCGCGATAATTCACCGTGATCCAGTGTCCGTAGAGTTTCGCTACGCCGTAGGGGCTGCGCGGATAGAACGGTGTCGATTCCTTTTGTGGGACTTCAACAACCTTTCCGAACATCTCAGATGAACTTGCTTGATAGAACCGCACTTCGTGGTCGGCGAGTCGAATGGCGTCGAGGAGCCGAGTGACGCCGAGTGCAGTCGTTTCTCCTGTGAGCACAGGTTGGCTAAATGAGGTCTGCACAAACGATTGTGCGGCCAAGTTGTAGACCTCGTCGGGGCGATGATTACGCAGGATGTGAATCATCGAGACTTCATCGAGGAGATCGCCGGGGACGAGTTCGACATCGTCCTGCAAATGGCCGATGCGTTCGAAATTCAGCGTGGAACTTCGGCGAACCATGCCAATGACTTCGTAACCCTTGGCGAGGAGCAGTTCGGCGAGGTAGGAGCCGTCCTGGCCCGTGATTCCAGTGATGAGTGCTCGTTTGGTCATGTTGGGATTCCGCTCGGGGGGTGAGGGCTTCGCCCGTGGTCAGGAGATTGTACGGCTCTGAGGCGCAACCGAAATGGACGGAACCCGTTCGCAGTCATTTCCCGTTTGCCATGGCACGTTGCTCATCGAGAATGTCTTTCAGTGTCGAGTCGAGCGAAATTTCGGGGGACCATCCGGTAGCGGAGTGCACTCGGCTTGGATCACCGCGCAGGATCGGGGTTTCAACGGGTCGTTGTAGATCGGGGTTGGTCTGAAGCGACATCGGCGATGCTGCAAGAGCCGCGAGCCGCTCAGCTAGGTCGCCAATGGTGAGGTCGTTCCCAGAACAAACGTTGTAGGCCTCGCCAGGTACGCCCTTAAGCATGAGGAGCCGGTAGGCGCGCACAACATCGCGAACATCGGTGAGATCTCGTCGGGGAGTGAGATTGCCTACTGGGATCGACGTGAGCCCGTCTCGTTCGTTGAGCGCAATCCGCTCAGCGATTGCTGGGGCGACAAATTTTGTCGTTTGCCCTGGGCCGATGTGATTGAACGCACGGACTCGGATTGTTTCAAGTCCGTGTCCCAGCCATGCCTGCAAAGCGAGCTGATCAGCAGCGACTTTGCTGGCGGCATATGGAGTGACGGGGCGAAATGGTGTGGATTCATCGATCGGGAGTTCGTCGGGAGTGACACGTCCGTACACATCGGCACTACTAACAGCGAGTACGCGAGGGGATCCATTATCGAAACACGCGCGCAAGATGTTGAGTGTTCCTTCGCCATTGACTCGGAATGCGTCGAGCGGAAATTCCCACGACGCGCCCACATCGCTCCAGCCCCCGAGGTGATAGACGACATCGGGTCGGATATCGGCCAGGAGCGCATTTACGCCGGTGGGGTCGAGGAGATCTGGTCCGTCGGCACGATCAACGCCGATCACGGTGTCGCCCTCGCTCAGGAGGTGAGCGCAAAGGTGTTGCCCAACGAATCCCGCCGCACCCGTTACAAGAGCCCTCATGGGTTCACCTTAGGCCCGGGCCGCGCAGGCGAGTTCGAACAGAGCAACGAGTTCATCGGTGGATCGATCCCACGAGAAGTGTTTGAGCCGTTTATCTCCTGCCGTCACCAACGAGCGTGCAACTTCCGGATCATCGAGAACAGTTTCGATTGCCGCCACCAATGTGTCGATGTCGCCAGGCTCGGCCCACTGGGCCGCAGTGGAGAGGACTTCAGGGAGAGAACCGGTTCGGGTGGCGACGACGGGGACGCCGGCCGCCATCGCTTCGAGTGGTGGGATGCCGAATCCTTCGAGCAACGAGGGATAGACAAAAGCTTTGGTGCCGGCGAGGAGATCGTCGCGGTCAGCGTCGGTAAGCCAACCGGTTCGCCGAATTCGAGAACGATACGGCGATGCATTAATGACATCGCGAACAGCATCGACGCCCCAGCCGTCGGGGCCAGCGATGACGAGGTGCAGGCTTGGTCGCTGAGGAGCGATGACATTGAACGCGCGTACAAGTGACGGAATGTCCTTACGCGGTTCGATGGTGCCAAGAGAAAGCAAATATTCATCGACCTCTGCGAAAACACGACCGCGCGCGGCTCTCTGGCGTCTCGTCGCGTCGTCGATTTGTTCCGGCCCTCCGAGGTGAATCGCTCGAACTCGGTGAGGATCGACCTGAAGAGTTTCGATCACGTCGTCAGCGACTGCTTGGGATGGGGTATTGATCCAGGCGCCGTCGAGAATCTCGCGACGCAAGAGCGAAGGCATCTGTTGCACATCTCGTGTGCACATTTCTGGGAAATGCACTGCGGTGAGGTCATGGACCATGACGACGCGAGCGGCATTCTTGGCCGGAGGCACGACGTAGTTCGGACCCCAGACAAGATCGATGGCGCCGGTCCACCACTCGATCGGCGGCCATGGACCGCGACGCCACAGTGAGCGGAGTGGTCGAGCGACCATCGGCCGACGGTGTGCCTCTACGCCGGACGGGAGCTCGTCAAGCATTGGCCCGGCCCCACGGCGAGAGACAGCGAACGCGGAAATCTCAAAGTTGGGACGAGCAAGTCGGTGGAGGTAGGTGCGCGTGACGCCGCCGATTCCGGTGCGGTGGCCGATAAGTGAGGTTGCGTCGACTGCGATGCGCACGTTAACGATGTCCGAATTTCGCCATGAGGGCGGCGACGGCATCGGTCATCGACTTTTCACATCCAGCCGGGGACGGGGACGAAGCACCGGCCGAGCGTTCCCGCTCTCGTCGTTGGACCTGAAAACGTTGGAACCCAAGTATCCCAAGCCCTACGCCGACGCTCAACGCCTCGAAGGCGGCTTGTCGAAGCGGGTCCACTCGTTCATTTTCCACACCGGTCAGCGTAGACGGGGGTCAGCGGGATCAGAGAGTGGGACGACTAACCTCAGATACCGTCGTGACTGTTCCAGAACCCCCCTCCGCCCCAGATCACGGGCCGGTCCCGAGTCCGCACCCTCTCGCTGAGGGTTCAGCCGGTCCTGCAGCCGACGATGGTCCCGAGTCGATCTTCGACGAGTTATTCGCAACGTTAAGTGCGAGCTCGGCGGCCGAGCGGGAGATGAACTCACCGGCGGCATCGTATGAGGCACTCTTCGAGGCCGATGAACCCGAAGGTCCTGCGCCTGCGGTCGTTGCGGTCCTCGTCGCCCATGATCCTGGAGTAGGGGTCGAGGAAACGCTGGTCAGCCTCCGCACGCAGGATTACACCGCTCTTTCAGTCCTCGTCATCGATGCAGCAAGCGCCGACGGCAGTGCCCTTCGTGATCGGGTCGGCGCCGTCTTACCTGATGCGCACCTTCGTCGGCTCGAGGAAAACGGTGGCTTTGGCCCGGCAGCGAATGAAGCCCTTCGATCGGTACAGGGAGCTTCGTTCTATCTGTTCTGCCACGACGACATCAGGCTTGAGCCT
>JASJMB010000021.1:0-6622 GCA_037620085.1 Acidimicrobiales bacterium
GGTGAGCGCTTGAACAGCGCGCTCGAGGCTCAACAACTTCCGTCCACGAAGTGAATCAGCGAGCAGACGTGTGGGGTAGGAACCTCCGCACATGCGGTCGAGGTGCGCACCAGCATCGCTGCCGCCGAGGATGACATCGGGTTCGTCCCACAGTTCGCGCCGCATGTCCCAGTGAGCGTCATCGTCATCGGGAGCGCTCGGCCACAGGACCGTGCGGAGATCGTCGGCGATGACGATGTCGATGAGTGTGTCGAATGGTTCGGCGTCGCCGCGTTCGGTAGCGATATCGCGGACCTTGCGGCCGGCAAGTCCCTCATTCGTATCGCTGAAGGTGTCGCCAATGATGTAGTCAGCGAATCCGGCAAGGCGGCGGAACATGCCAGCTTCCTCGCTATCGGCTCGGGCAACCATCATCCGACGCGTGGCTTCGTCGCGCAGCATTTCGATGCGCTCCGGAACTGGTGAGTTGAGAATCGGCCCCCATCCGGGCATCAAATTGAGTGCGCAGTAATTTCCAAAACTCATGTTCATCGGAACGATCACCGGCATAGTGAGCGCCACGACACGCCCGCCGAGTTCGCGTGCGCGCTTGGAGACCGCAAGATGGCGATCGACGCGCCCTGGGTCGCGCGTATCGACAACAAGCAAGTTCCAGTTGAGCGGTCGGTTGGCCCGCACCGACATTGCTGGCAAGAGTTCGAGTTCTGATTCGTCGAATCCGTCGCTTGCGCCTTCGAAGATTCCTTCGAGCGTGGTGCCGGGCCATTGACCGGTCTCTTCACACAACGAGAGGATCTCTTCACGGTCGGCGCCCTTCGCTGGCACTGGGTCGCCATTCCCGTCGCTGTGCGAGGACGAGCAGTCCATCGAAAGCCCGAGCGCGCCAGATTTGATCGAAGCACCAAGCGCGCGCCGCATGTCATCGAGTTCACTCGGGGTTGCTGCTCGGAAATTTGCCTCTGCTCCGAGCACGTAGCGGCGAAGCGCACTGTGGCCGACCATGAAGCCAGCGTTTACGGCGATCGTTCCTTCGAGCGCGTCGAGGTACTCACCAAAGGTCGACCACGTCCACGGAACTCCTTGTTCAAGTGCGGCGAGCGGCATGCCCTCGACCTTCGCCAGCATTCGCCGGATGTAGTCGGCATCTTCCGGGTGAACCGGGGCGATGCTGAAACTGCAGTTACCGCCGATGACCGACGTAACGCCATGGACATTCGATGGAGCCGCGAATGGATCCCAGAAAAGTTGCGCGTCGTAGTGCGTGTGCATGTCGACGAAGCCGGGGCTCACCACTAGGCCAGTGGCGTCGAAGGTCTCGCGCGATTCCTCTTGCAACCTGCCCGGTTCGACGATCGCCACAATGCGGCCATCGCGAATACCAATGTCGGCCGCAACCGCCGGCGCGCCGGTGCCGTCCACCACAGTTGCACCGATGACCTGATGATCAAGCACGATTCCCCCTCTTTGCCCGACTCGTTGCTGCCTCAATTTCATAAACTTAGGTCTTGTAGCCGGCCGGCGGGCTGTCTGGCCGATAGTCGTGCAGAGGGCCCATAGGGCCATTTGCGTGGTTGACTGCCGTGAGTGACAAAGGGGAATCATGCAGGCTTGGCGCATACATGGAACTGGCGAACCACACGAGGTGCTGCGCCTCGACGAAATTGACGAACCCCGGATTGAAGATTTCGCGGGGATGAGTATGGGATTGCCGGGGTGGATACCCACTGGTCCCGGGCTTGAACCATTCACCGATTGGGTGGTTCTGCGCATGAGCCATGCTGCGCTCGCCCTGCCCGACGTGACAATGGCTCGCGGCGATTATCCCGTTCCGATTACGCGTCCGTACATCACAGGCCAAGAAGGCGTCGGGGAAGTCATCGGTGCTGCGCCAGCTTGGCAACACATGATTGGTAAACGCGTCGCTGCAGTTGCCATTCAGCCGTGGGGTTCGCTGGCATCGGTAACAGTAGGAATCTCAATGATTTTTGAAATCCCATCGGGAATGACCGATGAACAAGCTGCAGGGTTTCTTATTCCCGCGCACACTGCGTATCACGCAGCGATTCGGCGCGGAGAGGTGCGATCTGGCGAGACAGTTGTGGTCACCGGCGCGGCTGGGGGCCTCGGTTCAGCGATTGTTCAGATCTGCGTTGCTCAAGGTGCGCGCGTAATTGCCGTCGTGGGAGGTGCTGACAAAGTTGCATTCTGCGAGTCGCTCGGCGCTGAAGCGGTCGACCATTCCGCCAATTCGTTTGTCGACTCGGTACGAGAATTGACCGGTGGCGCTGGAGTCGACGTGGTCATTGACCCGGTGCAAGGCGAGATGGGCTTGGCGGCACAGTCGCTCTTGCGACCCAATGGCCGTCGTGTTTTGTGTGGCCATGCCGGTGGGCTCATTGCCCATGACCCCCACTTCTACATGTACAACCACACGCTGGTCGGGGCCACATTGGGAAGCTACCCACGCGAAGAGATGCGTCGGATCAATGTCGAAACGCAAGAAACTCTGGAGAAATTGATTGTGGAGGGTCAGTATCGACCCACCGTTGAACGCGTTGTCGACTGGCTGGATGTGCCCGAAGCTTGCAATGACCTTGCGGAGCGTCGCACGATCGGACGTGTCGTGGTTCGTGTTCCCTGAAACACCAGAGAGCTACCGATTCCTTACAGGGTGATGACGCCTCTGATATTTCGTCCTTCGGCAAGGTCATCGACAGCGGAATTGATGTCGTCGAGTTGATAACGCCGCGTGATCATCTCGTCGAGTTTCAGTTTTCCGGCTCGATAGAGATCGATCTGGCGGAGAATGTCCACAGGCGGACTACACATTCCGAACAGTGCGCCTCGAATGGTTTTCTGCATTCCGCCAAGGGCCAGTAAGTGAATCGGAATTGCCGCTGGTTCGGAATTGGCGGCCATACCGGTGACCACAACGGTTCCGCCTTTTGCGATCGCATCGAACGCATTAGCGACGTCGGTATTTGTTGGCTGACCCATGCAAAGGATTGCCGACTCGGCTCCTTGTCCGTCACTAATAGAACGGACGAAGTCGGTGGCTTCGGCGATCGTGGAATACGTATGAGTGGCTCCGAGCGTTGTCGCCATTTCTCGTTTGAATTCGACTGGGTCAACAACGATGACTGTTGCTGCTCCGGCAAGAGCGGCACCTTGAACCGCACTCATTCCAACGCCGCCCGCACCAAGGACAAGAACGTTGTCCCCTGGCCGAACTTCAGCAGCGTTGATGGCCGAACCGAGGCCCGTGCCGACACCACAGCCCAGCAGGCAAACGGTCTCAAGAGGCACGTCATTCGGGATTTTCACGAGAGAGTTTTCTGAAACAACTGCGTACTGCGAGAACGTAGAGATCAAAAGAAACTGGTGAAGGTCTTGTCCGTCGTAGTGCATGCGATAGGTGCCATCAGGCATTGGCCCGTTCTGCAGGTGTGCCCCCAAATTGCAGAGGTTGGTTCTGCCTTGCGCGCAATACCGGCAACGTCCACAACTCGGAATGAATGAGGCCACGAAGTGATCGCCGGGCGCGAAGCCGACGACGCCAGGGCCAACCTGCTCGACAACGCCGGCCCCTTCGTGCCCCGCGCACATCGGGAGTGGACCGGCGTGGCTGCCATCGAGGTAATGAACATCGCTGTGGCACAGGCCGCTCGCAACATAACGAACGAGAACCTCATGAGCTTTCGGTTCATCAACCTCAACGTCGACGACCTCGTAACGGCCCGGGCTTTCGAATAACACCGCAGCGCGTGACTTCATTGCTTCCCCCACTTCACGTTGTAAGACACCTTTTCCCAGCATAGGGAAGTTGAACGTCGGGGTGTTCGGGCTTACGGCGCCCAGTATCCGCGGCGGTCGGTAAACCACTCTCCGAGATCAATGGGCGGGTCAGGCAATGGCGTGACTCCGCGCTCAGCAATCAGTTTTTCGAAGAGTTCGGGTTGATCTCCCCAACTGCGGAAGTCGCCGTCGGTCAGTTCGAGGAACAACGCGCCTTCGTCACCGGCAACGATGGGACCAAAGGCTGCGCCGAAGGGAAGTTCAATATGGGTGCCGGCTGGGCACCAGCGATCGCCAAACCACGCGCCGCCTTCAATCACGTAGACAAGGTGCAATCCGAAGTGTCCGTGACGACGCACGATCATTCCTGGCGAGTATTCGATGTACGCGCTCATGAAATCGGGCTGCAGGATCGGCCATTTCTCGCGCACAACAGATAGCGAGCCATCAGCGTTTTGCTGATGCTTCACGTCGGTCCACTCGTACTCACTCACATGCGTCATCAACGACTGAAGTCCTTCGACCTTTGGTGAAGGACGTTCACCACCCCAATCGCCGCGTGGATCAACAAACCAATCGCCAATCTCGAGCGGGGGATCGGGTAACGGTGTGATTCCTCGTTCCGCGATTTCATTGGCGTAAAGCTCGGGCTGATGGCCCCAGCCGCCGAACTCGCCGAAACTCAGTTCCCAGCAGGTGAGCCCATCGGGGCCAGCGATTATCGGGCCGAATGCTGAGCCAAGCGGAACATGGATATGTGATCCGGGTTCGCAGGGTGTGGATCCGATCCAGCCGCTTCCGCTGAGTACAAACACGACGTGGTTGCTGCGATGTCCGTGGCGACGCACAACCATTCCCGGTTCATAGTGAACATGCGCCGAAAGAAAGCCAGGTCGGATGATCGGCCATTTTTCACGAACGACAGAAACGGAACCGTCGGCGTTCTGTTGGCGCTGCACTTCGGTCCAGTCGATATCGTTGAGGTGCCAATAGACAGCCTCGTCGCCACCAATCTTTGTTGTGGGCGTCTCTGAATTTCTTGACTCCGTCATTCATGGTCCTTGTTCAAACTGGGCTGGCCAGAAGCGGAGACTACTTACAAGTGCGGATCCGCGGTGATTTCGAAGGGTCGGAGGCAAGCTTTTCCCATACGAAATACTGTTGTACTGGTAGAGTTCAGGTTGTGGAAAAGTCCTTCACAATTTCAACTTCGCACGATGATGTTGTTAGCGACGACAGGGCGTATTGGCATGCACAATCTGCAGAGTCTCGAATCCAGCATGTTCTCGAATTGCGTCGGATGAACTATGGAATCGATCGAGTTTCCGGACGACTTCAGCGAGTTCTTGAAATTACTCAACGCCCACAGAGTTGAGTATCTGCTCGTCGGTGGATTCGCTGTAGCAGTGCACGGGTATCCGCGAGCTACAGCGGATATGGATGTGTGGGTTCGTCGCCGCCGCTTGAATGCAGAGCGCCTTGTGGAGTCTCTTCGGGAGTTTGGGTTTGAGAATGATGAGCTCGTTCCGGAGTTATTCCTTGAATCTCAGCGGATCATCCGCATGGGTGAAGCACCGCTGCGTATCGAAATTCTGACGGAAATCGATGGGGTGGAATTCGAGCAGTGCGCCGAACGCTCGGAAACGGTGACCGTTGGAGATGAACGCGTCCCCGTCATTTCTCTCGGTGATCTAAAGATCAACAAGCGAGCAAGTGGACGCGCTAAGGATCTTGATGATCTTCAGAATCTTCCTTAGAAGATTTCGCTGTCTCGTACCGAAGAAGCGAACTGACTGAAACGGGTGGAATTTGTTTTTGTTTAGTTCTTACGGAGTCCGCCGTAGAGCACACGTTGGACAAACACGCTGAAGAGCAGAGGCTCTGCGAGTTTGCGGGGAATGCGAAAGCGCTTGCCATTGGGTTGGACAACGGTGAGGCCATCGTCTTGCATCCCGAGAATTGATCCCCATCGATACTCCGTGGCCTTGTAGGGCTTGAGTTTGGTGGGGCGATTGCGAACGAGTTCCTTCACGTTGGTGACAACGATTCGGAATCCCCAGTTGCGAGCAGAACTGCGAAGGGGGTCGCTTGCAGCGACATCGCCGACCGCGAACACATTTGGATGCTCAGGCATTCGGAGGTTCTTATCGACGAGCACGAAGCCTTCGTCATCAAGAACTGACGGGGGAAGGAACGCACTATGCGGGGTCACGCCCCCAAGCGCCCACAGCGTGACATCGGCGTTAAAGGGTTCCTGACCGGTTGACCATGTAACGGCCTCGTGGGTGAGTTGGTCACCACGAAAACCGCTTGGGACAACGGCACGGTGGTCGGGGTGAACAGTGACGCCGTCAGTTGTGAGTTGGCGAGCCATCCAGCGCCGCACGCTGGGGTGATAGCCAGGCAGGGGCTCTTCGCCACTATGAAACAGATGCACTGTTGAACGCCCGGCACGAGCGAGATTGTCGGCAACGCTGACGCCAGTCGCTCCACCACCGACGACAGCGATTGTTGAAGCACCGTTGAGTTCGGCATTGATGGCTGAGAGTTCCGTATCGATCGTGGCGAGGTCTTCCAGGCGATCGTGGCGCCAGAAACCATTAGTCACACCAGTTGCGATCACGAAGTAGTCGTAGGTGATTTCTCGTGCCGAACCTGAAGCGAGTTCAACGGAAACCTTTGATGCATCGAAGTCAACTGTTGTGATTCGACCATGCACGACATCGACAGAATCGAGTTTACGAAAACGTCGATAGGGGATGAGGTACGTGCGTCGCCACCGGGGAAGGTCAATAAGGCGCGTGCCAAGTTCTTGACCGCTCACTAA
>JASJMB010000022.1:0-3004 GCA_037620085.1 Acidimicrobiales bacterium
AACTTCCAATCGGTCGTGCGTGCAGCTGCAGTGCCGGAAGGACGGGCCGGTTCGGGACGACGTGGCGGTTCGACATTGATCATGCCGCGCCATGAAAGGAACCGGCCGTAGGCCAGTGGCGCACCCGCTTCAAGTTGTGTCGCGATTGAACGAGCAGGTGCGTACTTCGCAAGTGAAGCAGTTGTGCGCAGAATCATGACGTCGGCGCCATCGGCCAACACCACAAGGGCAATGGTTTGTCCGGGCTCAGCGTTTTCAAGTGCGTTAGCCAGCACCAGACCGGGCTGGGCAGCACCGGTGCAGCCGATGGTGGCGGTGAGATCGTCGACAACCTTGGCCGCACCGACCTTTGCCGCAAGCGCAGAGCCGATTCGAGCGGTGGGTGCAGCAACGGCAACGAGATCGATCTGATCGGCCGAAAGGCCGGTGGCTTCGAGAGCGTTCTTGTAGGCCTGGCGTCCGGCAGCGACGTAGGTGAGTTCAGAGAACTTGTCGTCCCATACCTTCGAGCGAATCTCACCCGGGGTACGCCAACGATCTATGAATTCTTCGGTGATGCTGGCCCCGCCGATGTATTCGGCAACCACTGCATCGCTCTCACCAATGACAAATGCTGCGGCAGCATCGCCACCGTTGGCTTCATCGGCCGAACCGGCCAGACCTGTGCGCATATCGGACATCACGACGAGGCGATCGCCAATCGTGGAAAGACCAAGGCGTAATGCACCGGTGGTGGAACCCACCGAAGCCCCCATATCGAAGGCCGGAACACTTGACGAAAGACGTATGGCGGCATGAATGGCCGTCGCGTTGGTTTTGTCGGCATAGGCCGGAAGAGCAGTACCGAAAAAAAGTGCTTCGGGCCCGGAATGTTTCGAAGCATCGACACCGCGGAGCGCGAGGCGTGCTGCCTCGACACCCATCGAAGTGGTGTCCTCATCGAACGAAGCAACCGCTCGCGTACCGCGGCCGCCTCCCTGTCCGATGAAAGCGGAAATTTGTGACTTATCAAGCCGTCGATACGGGAGGTAAGCCCCCCAAGAAATGATGCCTCGCATGGCTCTGACAGTAACTGATAAACCCTCAGACACCGCAAAGACGAGTCTCAAAACCAAGGAAGCTCCATGCCTGCCACGTCGACGATCGTGCCCCAGTAGATGACCACCACTGTCCTGCCTGAACTTGGCTTCTACACGCTCCCGGGCCAGCCCGATTCCTCCCGCGACCTCATTGCCGAGGTTCGTGAAGGCGAAGCATTGGGCTTTGGCCGCGTGTTCGTCAGCGAGCGCTACAACAAGAAGGAAGCGGCCACGTTGTGTGGCGCCGTCGGTGCAGTCAGCGAGCGCATCGCCATCTCGACTGCGGCAACGAATCACAACACTCGACACCCAATCGTCACCGCCGGATTTGCTCGCACAATGCAGAGCCTCACTGGCGGCCGATTCACGCTGGGCCTTGGTCGCGGCATCGCCCCGATGCAAGATGCTTTCGGCATTGACCGCATCACCACTGCGCAGATGGAAGATTTCGCAGGGCTTATGCGCCGACTGTTTCGTGGCGAGGTCATCATCGGCCACGACGGACCAGCGGGCTCCTGGCCGGTCCTTCACATTGACGCAACGCTCGACGAATACTTGCCGATGGGGATAGTGGCATTCGGCGATAACACGCTTGAACTTGCTGGCCGATGTTTCGATGAAGTCGTGCTGCACACGTTCTTTACCGACGAGACCACCGCTCATTGCGTGCAGACCGTGAAGTGTGCTGCCGAACAAGCGGGCCGTAACCCTGATGAAGTGAAGGTGTGGTCGTGCTACGCCACCATCGGCGATCACATTGGCGAAGAAGAACGGCTCATGAAGTTGGTTGGCCGTCTCGGAACGTACTTGCAGGGATATGGCCACCTGCTTGCCCGCACGAACGGTTGGGACGAAGCAGTCGTCGATCGATTCCTCGCCGATGAAGTTGTGAGTTCGGTTCGCGGCCTCGATGTTGTTGGCACCACCGAACAGTTGCAGCATGTCGCAACCCTCATTCCCGAAGACTGGCTGTCTTCAGCAGCGGTTGGGTCCCCCGCTAGCTGCGTCTCGGCAGTGCGCAATCAGCTCGCGCTGGGTTGCGACGGCGTGATCATGCACGGCGCAACGCCAGCAGAGCTTGCGCCGATCGTGGCCGAGTACCGGGCCACGGCCTGAACTTCCGCTCGGCTCGCCCGGTAGGGTCGGCGCATGGAACTCGGAGCAATCACCAATCCCGATGCCGTCCAATACGGCAAGCCCCTTGACGGCGTGCGCATCCTCGCCCTCGAGCAGATGCAGGCCCTCCCCTACGCCACTCAACTTCTGGCGCGCCTCGGCGCCGATGTCGTAAAGGTCGAGAGCGTCAAGGGCGGAGATTTGGGCCGCGGTTCGCAACCGGGCATCACCGACCCCGATGGTCGCTTTGTCGGTGCCACCTACTTGCGTAACAACCTCGACAAGAAGTCGATCTGTGTCGATCTAAAGGCACCCGAGGGCAAGCAACTCATTCTCGACCTTGCTCCCAGGTTCGACATCGTGGCCGAGAACTTCAAAGGTGGTGCGCTTTCACGCATGGGCCTTGGTTATGACGACATCGCCGCAGTGCACCCCGGCGTGATCTACCTGTCAGTTTCAGGTTTCGGCAATACCGTCGCAACGCCATACGACGGTTGGCCCGCGTACGCCGCCGTTGCAGAAGCAATGAGCGGCATCTACGACTACAAACTCGAGCCCGGTCGTCCGCCGGCGGTATCTCCCGTTGGAGCACTCGGCGACATCGGTACCGCACTGTTCGGCACCATCGGCATCCTGGCCGCACTTCGCCATCGCGATCGCACCGGTTTAGGTCAATACATCGACGTTGCGATGTTCGACGCCATGGTCTCCATGACTGACCTCGTCACCAACTTCTGGTCACTCGGTTTGCGCCCAGCCCCGGGTCAAGGCCTGGCCATGATCCTCGACGGCTTCGAAGCCTCGAACGG
>JASJMB010000023.1:0-41772 GCA_037620085.1 Acidimicrobiales bacterium
AGTACCAGGCGATAGCGGGACCGCAACACACGAATGATTTCTTCACCAAGTGTGGGGTCATCGAGTTTCTCGACGAGATCGACGATGAGATCGTCGAAGGCAACAACGCCCTGCGCAACGCGTTCTTCTTTGATCGCCTTACGAAGTTCCTGAATGATCGATGACCACTGCCCCGCCGGTGATGCATCGGGGGCTGGCGCGAGTTCGGCCGCCAAGTTGCTCGAAGTCGACTTCAGGACTGTTGCTACCGACCCCTCGATGCTTGTCGGATCTTTCGAACCGGTCGGATCGAGAGCAAGCGCATTTGCGGCAAAGCGATTAACCAGAACATCGCGAATGACCTTCTGAGAAACGACGGCATCGCTTTCCGCTGGTGCGGGAGTCTTGGCGTCGCCGGAACGAATACCAAGGTCACCAAGCGCTTGCTGGAAGAACCCGTGAATGGTCGAGATGGTGGCCGAATCGATGTTCGAGATTGCCGTTTCGAGGCGCTCACGCCGCTGAACGAGTTCGTCGGCCGCGCAATTGCGCAGGTTGGCCAACCACGGGTCGAGTTTCTCGGAATCGGGAGCGTTCACTGCGTTGAGCGCGCGCAGCAATTGCTCGCGAACTTCCTGTTTCATTTCCGCAGCAGCAGCCCGAGTGAACGTGACCATAAGGAGTTCATCGGCACGAAGGCCTTCTTCAGCCACGTAGCGAGCAACGAGCGCCGTGAGTGAATAGGTCTTTCCGGTTCCGGCACTGGCCTCGAGCAATAACCATTCGCGAGAAGGCAGTGGGTGTGTGAGTTCGAAGACGTTGGCGGCACTCATTTCGTCACCGTCGTTTCCGCAAAGCATTCCTGTAACGCACGGGCGTAGGCCTGGAATCGAGTGCCAGTCTTGGCAAAGTCCTGATCTATCGGATGCAAGGGGCTGAACACATCGGCAGCGTTTGTGAAATCGGCGAAGGTGCGCCCGCCAAAGATCGCAGCAGCAGAGGGATTCTTTAGATCGGAGTTCAGCCCGGCGTTGACGTGGGACGAGAGTGCGAGATCGGCCCATGACGCGTACTCAAATAACGGCAACGGCGAACAGAGAGCGCGCCAGTGAACCCCGATTGCGAACTGGACAATCGTGTTTGCAAAACGGATCCGGTCAGCTTCGGACTCCCCCGCCAAAACAAACCGCTCTACGGCGACGCGATCTGCGTCAAGGAGTTCTCCACCCCCTTCCTTCTTCTTCTTCTTCAACTTGTCTTCTGCTTTTTTGTCCAACCGTGTGAGGACAACCGCCGTGCGAATCTTCGAAGGCTCACTCAGGGCCAACAAGGCGAGTCGCAACCAAGGTCGCAGTCGATGTCGGCCATGAGCCCCGGAGAACGCGATCTCGAGAACTTGAGTATCAGTTGCATCAATCGTGTCGATAACCCAAGCACCGTTTACTTCAACTTCTATTGGATGAGAAACCTCGCCAGCAAAATCCACGTCAGGCGTGGCAAGCATCGCGGCAACTTCAAATTCGATCTTCGCCCAGAATCGGTCGCCCACCGCACCGATAGGCACGCCACCCATGAGTTGGCGCAGGTGGCGCTGATCGCTCAGATTCGCGCCAGCACGTTTGGCTCTAACCAAATCTGATCCGATGATTGAGTACTCGCGCTTGTCGGGCCACAAACCAACCTGATCATCGGAGCTGCGTACTTCACTGGGCAACGAAATCTGCATGCGCTCACGCATGTACAACTCCGCCGGTTTCTTTATCGCCTTCACCAGGGTCTCGATCGACAGGGAACTCCGATCGAACTCGGTGGGGTCCCATTCGTAATCGGGCCACACCATTTCAACCGGTTGTTCCCCCGCTACATCGATGATGCGACGAGCCACAACGGCAGCGATCGGATCGAACGTGAATGCCCCGTCGACTGACTTCACCACGTTCTTGTTGGGGTTCTCGGAAACAACACCGAAGTTCACTGGATCGGTGAGTTGTCGGGCATGACGAATGAGCACGGGCCTGGGCCCCGATGCTTCGGGACCAGCGGCAATGACGCTGGCAACGGCATCGGAGAGTTCCGCCAGCGGAACGGCCATCGGCAGTTCCTTGTTGTTGGTCACGTCAAAGCCATTGCAGGTAATGAGCACTGCGTCGCTCGCTGCCGATAACAAATTCAGAAGACCAAGGCGTTCTTCGGCGTGGAAGTCGCGCTCGGCAATGCGGGGCGCATCGAGGAGGATGTCGTCGCCATTTCCACGACCAGAGGTGAAGGCGCGGTCGTCGAAACCGAGAATGGCAACGATGCGGGCCGGCACGCCGCGAAGACGAGACAGAGACGCAACGCGCACAACATCGCCCCACACCTTTGAGCGGGACCGAATGCCGTCGAGTTCCTCGGCAAAAAGCGCCGAAATTTCCCGGAAGCCAAGTTGCGCCGATTCTGCTGATGTCGCCGCATGCAACCGAAGTTCGCGAGCAACATCGAGGGCATCGGCGAGCTGGTTGCGATCTTCGAAGGGGACGTCAAACATCGTGTTGAGAAGTGCTTCAAGCGTGTCGGCCCATTCAGAGGCGAAGCGGGGCTCACTGCAAAACAGTGTGAAGTCACTCAGTTCGTCGATGAACGACGCGAGGTTGCCCACAAGTTCAATGGAACTTCCGCCAATGTCGTCGTAGCCAACAATGCCGGTAAGTGTTTCTCGGTCCTCGGGCGACTGCACAAGGATGCCGTTAATCAGACGATCAATTGCGATGCGCCAAGTGCCCGCTTCGATGCCGGTCGGGTAGTGCCAAGGAGCTGCGGCGCGATAGGTGTCGTCGATTCCCCAGTGGACCTGCAGATCGGTCAGCCAACGTTCAACACGAGAGAAGTCGTCTTCGCCAATCGTGAAACGGCGACGCACGGGCTCGAGGGCAAGCAGTTCGAGCACCTTGCTCAATTCAAGGCGATTACCGACCGCGTCGAAGAGCGCCGCAATGGCATCGGCAACCGGCGTTGAGGTACTGGTGGTTTTGTCGATGATGGCGATGGGCAGCTGCAAGCGCGCGCCAGCTGCGTCACCTTCAACGACTTCGCGGAACTCGGCACCCATGACTGGGCCGACAAGGGGCGCGTAAGTTTCGATATCGGGACAGATGACGATGATGTCGCGCGGGTGCAACGTGGGGTCGGCCGCTAAGCGATGCAAGAGCGCGTCGCGCAACACTTCAACCTGGCGAGTTGGGCCGTGACACAGATGCACCTCGAACGAGCCGTCGCCGTTTTCGAGCACAGACTTCTTGTGCGGAGGAATAGCGAGCGGTTCGTCGTGCGCAATCGACTGCTGTAAGCGGCCAAGCACTGTTGGTGCACGCACCGCTTCAAGCGTTTGCATCTTTGGAAAGGCACGAGACAACAAGGCCATGGATTCGAGGCCAGCACGAGACCACGAGCGCAACAACGGATTATGCATGTCATTCGCTAGGTCGAGATGACTGCGCAACTCTTCGCCAAGTTCGACCGAGCGAAGATCGGTAATGCGATCAGACGCGGGGAACACCGTGTACACGGCGAGATCGAGCAACGTAGAGAGTTCGCCAAGCAACGAAACTTTTGCTGGCGAGTACGCGTCGAGACCAAACACCGACAATCGACCAGGAAGGGCGCGCTGCACCGCAGTTGGATCGAGGTGACCGCGTGCAGCAATGAATCGTTCGCCGGTTGAGACACCGATGACATCGTGCACCGCATGCCACAACGCGTATTGCCATTGTTTGTCGGGTCGAAGGGGCGTTACTGGATCGGCTTGTGTTCCGACCGCCCAGGATGCGGGCATCTGCGGCCGATACACCGAATAGCGATCGAAGAGTTCGGCGATGCGTTGGGCAGTAGCCAAGGGGCTCTTGGCCTCGGCGAAGCCGGGAGCCAATGAGGGGTCGGCGGTGAGCAGACCGAGCAGTGTCCAGCGCAGGCGCTTCACCGACCATGGGTCGTCGGCCGCTCGTTCGGTGCCGATGGCGTGAAGATTGAACTCGTTCGGAAACCAGAAGTGGACATTGGTGAGAATTGCTTCGCCCGTGCCATCGACATCGAGAAGGTGACCGAGTTGTTCAATGAGCCAATCGCGGGTGCCGGCAGTGGGCACCACGACGATGTCGGGGAGAAATGGGTCGGCCAGAGGCGCGCGCAGACGCTCGGCCAGCAGCGGAAGAAGCTGCTGGGCTGATTGCGCGGCAGTGACCGAGGCCGCCACTAGCGACAACTGTCTGCCATCAGGTTTTTCACTGGTTCCGCCTCGTGATCACTCAATAGACGATAGACGGCGCATGAGACATTGGGTCGGGTGGGTGCGCCTACCTCTGGAACAGCGAAGCGGCCACAACACGTCGGTTCATTGACCGGTCATCGCTCAAGCTCATTTTGGAAAAGATCTTCCGGACGTGAACTTCAACTGTTCGCTCCGATAAGAAAAGTTCAGCGGCAATGCCACTGTTCGATCGTCCCGAGGCCAAGAGCTCATAGACGCGATGTTCTGCAGGCGTAAGTTCCGAACCCTCGTGGGCGCCGGTAGATGGGATGAAGAGCGGGTCGATGATCTGGCCGCCTTCCAACGACATACGAAGCGCCGCTGCCACTGCCGCCACCGTCGATGCGCGCCCAGCATCCAATAGCGCCAAACCGTTCTTTCGCAGATTCAATTGCAATGCCGAACGCACCGGCACCGTTGGTCGAGCCAGCACCACCATCGGCACATCAAGTGGGATTACCCTCAAGCGCACATCCCACCCACCGCCGATGTAGTCGGCGTACGTCGGTGGTGGAAGCACAACGAGTGGGGAGGAAGCCTGAGCCATGTCGTAATCAACCGCGTGAACCGCGCCAAGAAATCCTTCGGCCTCGAGATGGCCCCGGAGGAGTTCCCCCGCCAAAGGGTCCCAACTAATGATTGTCGTGGGAGTCGGAGCCACAATGGCCCCGACTCCACCAACTTCCCGCTCCATGGCACCCGCCGCCCTACCTACACCCCATCTTGCCGGTCCGCCGACCGTCCGCTTAGCGGAAATGGCGACTTACATTCATTTTACGGGGTAAGGCCCTGGTACGTACGCGTTTTCACCTATCCCGCTAGTGCCTAGGCATCTCGGGTGCGAAGCAGGACCTATGTAATGAGGCACGCCCCGCCCGGGTGGGCAAGGAATGGGAGCAGGCCGGCCCGGGCCGTAACATCGCTACAGAGGGGGATTTTCGTGAATCGGCTCATGCGCAGCTTTCTGCTGCCCTACAAAAAGTTGCTTGTAGCGGTCTTCGCATTTCAGTTCGTGGCTGTTGCGGCGACGATGACGTTGCCAACGCTCAACGCCATGCTGATCGATAACGGCATCCTCAAAGGCAACACCAACTACATCTTAAAAGTCGGCGTCGTCATGCTGGTGCTGTCGTTTGTGCAGGCCGTCTTCGGCATCAGCGCCACATGGTTTGGCTCGCGAGCAGGCATGGGATTTGGCCGAGACATTCGTGACCGTCTGTTTCACACCGTCACCGGGTTCTCGACTCGCGAAGTCGACAGCTTCGGAGCACCGTCACTCATTATTCGCATTACCAATGATGTGCAACAAGTTCAGACCCTGGTCGTCATGTTGTGCACTTCATTTATTTCGGCCCCAATCACCATCGTCATCGGCGTGTACCTCGCGGTTCGAGAAGACGGACCACTGTCTCTCATTCTCGTTGCCTCGATTCCGGTTCTGCTGCTTTCTATTGGCACCATCGTCATCCGTGTCATTCCTCAATACCGGGACATGCAGGAACGCATCGACAAGATGAGTCAGGTCCTTCGGGAACAGATCGTCGGAATGCGTGTTGTTCGAGCATTCGTTCGTGAACCACTTGAAACAGAACGCTTCGACGAAGCCAACCAACGGCTCACCCGAACCGCGACACTGACAAGTCGTTACATGTCATCAATGTTCCCCACCGTGATGTTGGTGCTCAATGTTTCGAGCGCGGCGGCGGTGTGGGTCGCGGCCGATCGCATTGGTGCCGGCGACATGCAAATTGGCGCCCTCATCGCTTTCCTCACCTATCTCGTTCAAATTCTCATGGCCGTGATGATGGCAACCTTCGTTGCGGTGATGTGGCCACGCGCCTCAGTCTGTGCAGAACGGATTAATGAAGTCCTCAACACCGACTCCTCGATCGTCACTTCACCGACGCCGGTCACTGAGCTTTCTGGAAAAGGAACGCTCGAGTTTCGCAATGTGGGGTTCTGTTATCCCGGCGCTGAAATCCCCGTTCTTTCCAACGTTTCGTTTACAACTCGACCAGGACAAACAACAGCGATTATCGGATCTACTGGTTCCGGTAAAACCACATTGGTCAATCTTGTGGCTCGACTCATCGACAGCACCGAGGGTTCGATCCTTATCGACGACGTCGATGTTCGCGATCTCGCACCAGAAACGCTTTGGAAGCGTGTTTCGGTTGTTCCGCAGCGGCCTTATTTGTTCTCGGGGACCATCCGATCGAACTTGCTCTTTGCTGATCCCGAGGCTTCCGAAGCCGACCTCTGGAAAGCATTAGAGATTGCGCAAGCCGCTGATTTCGTCAACGCCATGACGGACAAACTTGACTCCCCCATCTCTCAGGGCGGCACAAATGTCTCTGGTGGGCAACGCCAGCGTCTTGCGATTGCCCGCTCACTGGTTCGCAATCCAGGCATCTACGTGTTCGACGATTCATTCTCGGCGCTCGACCTAGCTACTGATGCACGCCTTCGTGCCGCGTTAACCCCGATTACATCAGACGCAGCGCTCATTATCGTCGCCCAGCGCGTTTCCACCATCAAACATGCTGACCAAATCCTTGTTCTCGACGATGGCGAATGTGTCGGGATTGGCACCCACCATGAGCTCCTCGCCAACTGTCCCACCTACGCGGAAATCGTTGAATCTCAGATGACAGCTGAGGAAGCGGCATGAACGACTCCTCAGATCTGAAACGCAACGGCGCGCCGACTCCAACTCAGGTCGGACCGCGAATGAGCAGCGTCGCGGTGCCTGTTGAAAAGCCAAAAGATTTCCGCAACTCCACACTGAGGCTCATCTCATGGACGCGACCAGAACGATTCCGCCTTGCCCTAATCATTTTCACTGCTGTTCTCAGCGTGTGCATGTCGGTGGTCGGTCCGAAGATTCTCGGCAACGCGACCAACGTCATCATTAATGGCGTTCAATCGCCTGACGGAATTGACTACGCCGCACTTCATCGAACGTTGCTTCTCGTCGGTTCGTTGTATCTCTGTTCCGGCGCTCTCGCCTACACCCAAGGTTTCTTGCTCGCTGGCGTCATCCATCGCACCATGCGGAGGCTCCGATCTGCGGTCGAAGACAAAATCAACCGGCTTCCGCTGGGTTACATCGACAAAACACCGCGTGGCGATCTACTTAGTCGCGTGACGAATGACATCGACAACATCGCGCAAAGCCTCGCTCAGACGCTGAGCATGCTCTTCATTTCGATTCTCACCATCTTTGGTGTGCTCATCATGATGCTGTCGATTTCACCTCTTCTTTCACTCGTGGCAGTTGCAACAGTTCCCCTCACAATGTTCACCATCAAGTTCATTGCCGGGAAATCGAAGAAGCGTTTCATTGCCCAGTGGGCACACACCGGGTCACTGAATGCGATTGTCGAAGAAACGTTTGCGGGTCACTCTCTCGTCAAAGTGTTTGGCCAACAACAAGCCACTGAGAATCGCTTCGAAGCGACGAACCAGACTCTGTACGAGGCATCTTTCGGTGCCCAGTTCATTTCTGGAATCATCCAACCGGCGATGATGCTCGTCAGCAATCTCAACTACGTCGCAATCGCGGTTATCGGCGGCTTGCGAGTGGCGTCAGGAAGCTTGAGCATTGGCGACATCCAGGCATTTATTCAGTACTCGCGTCAGTTCACACAGCCCATCAACCAGTTGGCATCAATGGCCAACATGTTGCAGTCAGGCATTGCATCTGCTGAGCGAGTGTTCGAATTCCTCGATGTCGACGAGCAGTCTGCTGATCTGGTCAACGCACAGGTTGTCGAATCGCCAAAGGGTCGGGTTGCGTTCGAGCACGTGACGTTCTCCTACTCAGCAGACACGCCACTCATCACCGATCTGTCATTAGTTGCCGAACCAGGCCAAACCATCGCCATTGTCGGGCCTACTGGTGCCGGCAAGACCACCTTGGTCAACTTGCTGATGCGCTTCTACGAACTCAACGACGGCGCAATCACGCTCGATGGCGTCGACATCGCCACGATGCGTCGATCAGACCTTCGCTCGAGCATGGGAATGGTGCTGCAGGACACCTGGTTGTTCGGAGGAACGATCCGCGAGAACATCGCTTACGGCCGCCTCGGGGCGACCGAAGAGGAAATTCTTGCAGCGGCGAAAGCGACTCATGTCGACCACTTCGTGCGGTCAATGCCCGATGGCTACAACACCGTTCTCGACGACGAAGCCAGCAATCTCAGTGCTGGAGAGAAGCAGTTGCTCACCATCGCCCGTGCATTCCTTGCCGAGCCGACCATCCTCATTCTTGATGAAGCAACGAGTTCGGTCGATACCCGCACAGAGGTACTCATCCAACGAGCGATGGCGGCACTGCGATCAAACCGAACCAGCTTTGTGATCGCTCACCGACTTTCGACAATTCGCGATGCCGACACGATCTTGGTGATGGAAAGCGGCCAGATCGTCGAGCAGGGCAATCACGAGGAACTGCTCGCCGCCGGTGGCGCGTATTACAACCTTTACAACGCTCAGTTCGTCGCTCCGGCTGTCGATATCGACCTCGCCTAAGTCTCGGTTTCCTGAACAGGACGTTCCACCCCTAGGGTGAAAGTGGTCGGGGGACGAAGGGGAGCGCAATGCCAAGCGAGTCGGAAATGATGGGCGCGACCTCATCGACAACCGACGCCGCGGGGCCAGTTTCGCTTCGCAACAGAGTCTTTGCTGTTGTCATCGCTTTGCAGTTCGTCCTCGTGTTGGTCAACGGCTCCACAACGATGGCCCTACCTGGCATTCGCGACGGGCTCGGAGCAACCAATAGCGAGTTGCAGTGGTACGCATCGATCTTTGCCCTGACCTTCTCGCTCGTGCTTGTGCTGTCGGGTCGACTTGGCGATTTGTTTGGCACACGACGTCTTCTCATGATTGGTTTCGCCGCAATTGTCACGTCGTGGATTCTGAGCGCCGGTTCGCCGAACATCTATTTCCTGTTGCTGGCTAGAGCACTGCAGGGAATCGCTAGTGGCGTCACCGCGCCACAACTTTCGGCAATGATCCAGCGAACCTTCACTGGCCATAACCGAACTCGAGCGTTCTCGGTCTTTCTTATGTTTGCTGGCGGTGGCTTCATGCTTGGCCAGCTCAGCGCTGGCGCGCTTACCAACGCCAATCTTTTTGGCGCCGGTTGGCGATGGGCGTACTTGCCGTTTATCCCCATCGGAATCATCGTCTGGCTCATCGCCGCCAAGGTGCTCCCCGCAACGATGCCGGGAACTGCCGGGCAACTCGACATCACCGGCGCCGCCGTTCTCGCCGTTGTTGCGTTCTTCTTGATGTTCCCGCTTATCCAGGGACGTAATGCTGGCTGGCCGGTTTGGATTCTTTTGATGTTGGCCTGTTCATTGCCGTTGTTCTTCGCCTTCCTTCGCTACGAACGCAATCTTGTTCGGCGCGGTGGGGATCCACTGGTAAACCCAATCCTTTTTGCGATCCGTAGTTTCCGAATTGGCAACATCATTACGTTGCTCGTAGGCCTACTTTCCGCTGCCGGTCCGATCTATCTGATTCTCACCATTCAGTTGGGATTCGATCGCAACCCATTGCAAGCGGCCATCCTCACCTGCCCCATGCCCTTTGCCAACATGTTTGGGTCGCTCGCTGCCGCTCCGTTGCTCCGTCGCTACGGCCGAGGCGCTGTCGTCATCGGCGCGGCGCTTAACGGCCTTGCTGCCGGCCTTGTCTTATTCCTCGATCGTGTTGGTGCCGGAGAATTCAAAGCCGTTCACCTTGTGCCCGCCGTGGCCCTGCTCGGTTTCGCGTTAGGAATATCCATCGCAGCGACAATTGCGTTTGTCTTATCTGAAGTTCCTCGTGAGTACGCCGGTGCCGCGTCGGGCGTTCAAGCCACGGGCCTGCAATTAGCTGGCGCTATCGGCATCGCTGTCGTTGGTGTCGCCTATTGGGGTCGTATCGGGGATTCTGACTCACTCAGCGCCTATATCGACGGCATCAATTCGGTGATGTGGATCTCAATTGGTCTTGCGGTTGTTCAAGCAGGACTCGTCATACTTCTGCCACGACATGAAGCCGGGCCGAACGAAGAGTTTCAACTCGTCGACGCCGAACTTCTTGTTATGCCGGATTTCCACGGCAACAACGTCTAGTTCTCCCACGTCGCTTCAGAGCCCACGCTCTCTCGTTTTTTGCAGAGACCCCGTATCGCGTTCCCTGACGGTCAACTGTGGTGAATCGCCCTCTATCGTTGTGAAGGCATGAGCGACGTTCCCCACAGTCCCGGATGGTGGCAGGCCGGAGATGGCCGTTGGTATCCGCCACCCCCAGGCCTCACCGATGAAATGCCAGCTCGCGCCCCGACGCCTGCTCCTGATCATCCTCCGTATGCCCTCGATGCCAGTGAACCGCGTCCGTCGACGCCGCTCGCACCAACTCCTCCGCGTCAACGGTCCCGACGAGGTTCGCTCATCATCGCCGGCATTGCCGCGATCGTGGTTGGTGCACTCATCTTGAACATTGGCATCGCAATACTGCCGCAGTCTTCAAAAACTGCTTCGTCGAGTGACCCCGCCTACCAAATGGCGGTCGAGGACCTTCTTCAGTCAGAACTCACAAATCTGATTTTTATCGAAACGTTCTGGGATGGCTACGGCAATTTCCAAGACGAAATGAAAAATGCTTCGAACGCAGAACGAGCGGCAATTCTCGAACGGTGGCTGAGTGAGAGCCAATCGGAGGTCGATCAGTTTCAGATCGATCTCCAGCAGATTGAAGATGACTACACGACGCGTTCCTACAACGACGGTTCCGTGGCCGATTCCATCCGTGATCTCGCCATGAACCATTACAAAACCTGGCAGAACTGGGCCTCACAAATTATTCCCATCGCCATTGACTGGCAAAACGATCGCACGTCCACCCTCAGTCTTTACGGGTATGTGACCGAAGTACGGCCGGCACTCGATATCGCTATCGAAACAACGTTCACAGAACTTTGTTCGACGCTGGCCACAACGCAGCCAACCGATGGTTCCTACGCACAGACCATCGCTGATATTTGTCCGGATTCATGAACGATCAACACCCAAACAACGCCGATGACAAGTTCGGGGAACCTGAATCGAGCGCTGGCGATGTCAACGGTCCGTGCTTGGCGTGTGGTTTACCAAACGTACGTAGTTGGGAAACACCTGATGGCCCAGCGCGACTTTGTCCGCCATGCGCAACGCTCAACGGTATTGGTTGTCCGTAACGCAACAGATGAGTTCAGTGCGTCCCTGCGCTGGAACCAAGACTCACTTCAATGACCTGCCCAGTCATGCTGCTGGCTGCATCAGCAGCGACGAACAACACCGCACGCGACACCTCTTCTGGTGCCATCCACGCAACACCAAGTCGATTCATCGCTTGGTAACGCGGCGCGACATCTTCACGAGTTGGCGCATCCATATCAGGGCAAAAAAGTTTGTACATCGCTTCGTTGTGCAACATCGCGGTGTCGACAGCGGCGGGAGCGATGGCGTTCACCGTGATGCCCTTATTCGCAACTTCCATCGCGAGGGACTTCACCATGCCGATCACGCCCCACTTGGCGGCGACGTAGTGCGCGAGGTTTGCATTTCCCATACGACCGGCCATCGATGAGGTCGCGATGATGCGCCCATAGCGACGCTCGAGCATGTGGGGCAGCACAGCGCGAATGGTTTTGAACGTGCCGGTGAGATCAACATCGATCATGTCGTTCCATGTGTCGTCGTCGAGTTCGTGAAACTTTCCGTAGCCAGTGACTCCGGCGTTCGCGACACAGATATCGATCCGTCCGAACGCTTCGATACCGGCTTCAACGACCAGGCCGATACCGGCGGTGTCACGGATATCGGCAGGCATCGACAAGCAGCGCTGACCGGTTGCTTCAACCAGGGCAACGGTTTCGGCCAACTCGGCAGCGGTTCCTAACGCATAGGGAACGGTGCCGATATCGGCACAAAGGTCCGTCACGATGAGATCGGCGCCCTCGTTGGCCAAGGCAATGGCGTGAGCCCGGCCCTGACCTCGAGCAGCACCGGTAACAAGGGCAACCCGTCCTTCAACTGCTCCCATAACTCCCCCTTCGCCGCCAGCGGCAACTTCGGTAGCCGACGCTACCGGTCCACGGCCTAACATCGCTCCCGCACCAGCAGACCAGTGGTCTGTTCAGATTCAGGGGGAACGAAATGCCAGTTGCAGGTCAACGCGATCCAGACGAGATCCGAGGCGCACTCACTGAGTGGATGGCTCGACAGATGCCAGAGGCCACTGAAGTCACCATTACGAATCTTGTTGTCCCGCAATCAAGCGGTTTCTCAAATGAGACATTCCTGCTCGACGCCAGTTGGGTCGAAGACGGCAAGAAGGTCGATGCCGAACTCGTCTTGCGTAGTCAGCCAGTGATGAGTTTGTTGTTCCCTGAAATCGACCTCGTGACCCAGCAGTACTTGTCGATGAAGTTGCTTGGCGAACATTCCAACGTTCCTGTTCCCAACACGCGCTGGGCCGAACGCGATACCGCCATCATCGGTGGCCCGTTCTTCATGATGGATCGCTTGGACGGTGTCGTTCCTGGTGATGCACCGCCGTATACCGAATCGGGTTTCGTCGTCGATATGAACGATGAACAGCGAGCACGTTGGGCCCACAACGGTGTCGAAGCGCTCACGCGGGTTGCCAAGGTCGATTGGAAAGCGGCCGGCTTCGAACATCTTGATCAAACTCATCACGGCAAACTCGGCCCCGAGCAACGTCGTGGCTATTTCCAGAATTACAAGAACTGGGCAATGAAGGGCGAAGCACATCCCGTCATTGATCCGGCATGGGACTGGCTCGTTGCTAACTGGCCCGAAGATGGCGAACACATCGAACTGTGTTGGGGCGATTCGCGTCCGGGCAACCAGATGTACGGCGGTCCCGATAACACCGAAGTCATTGGCGTGTTCGATTGGGAAATGGTGTCGCTCGGCAATAGTGAAAGCGATCTTGGTTGGTGGGTGTTCTTGCAGCAGTTCTCGATTGAAAGCGCGGGTGCAACCTTGCTGCCCGGCATGCTCGATCGCACGCAGACCGTTGCGTTGTGGGAACAGCTCATGGGTCGTCCCGCGAACCATGTCGACTTCTACGAGATCCTCGCTGGCTTCCAGTTCGCTCTCGTCATGGTGAAGTTGGCCGAGATGTACGTCGCTGAATCAGGAGACCCGTCGATCGGTGCCATGGCCCTCTACAACCCCGTCACGGCAATCACTGCTCGACTTCTGGGTATCGAAGTTCCTGGCTTGGCTGACGTACTCAAGCGCTCGTAGCGCTCGAACTCAACCAGCAATCACTCGGGCAGCGATGCCCTCGAACTCGACGACATCGCCAACGCGCAACTGACGGCCACGGCGAATCTCAACCTCGCCGTTCACCGTGATCTCGCCCTCGGCGAGCAAGAACTTCGCGTCGGAACCCGAATCGACAAGGTTCGCCAACTTCAGAAACTGGCCGAGACGAATGGTGTCGGTGCTGATTTCGATCTCGTGCATTTCTTCAGTCTCGCCGAATCTTGCGAGCCCATGAGCCAAGGACTCGCAGGGGACGAGTAATCCGCATCGAACGGCTCGCCATGAGCCGCGAGATGGCTTCCTGTGAGTCCATCTGGCACTGCTCAATCTGACGATCGCGCTCGTGCACTTGGGCTTCAAGGGCTACTGCCTGACTCTGAATGTTCAGAAAGTGTTGGTAGTGCTCTGCGACAGACGCTTCGAGCGCCGAGATCATGTCTCTCGTGCCATCGATGTATCTCTCTGCATACTGCGCAAAGTCGACCACCATCACGCTGGCCTCACGACTCGTGATCTCCGCAATCGACTCCGATTTTCCAGCGGTTTCGGACGAACCATTCGGACGATGCTTTGCCTCGAATCGTTGGGCATTTCTCTCGTACAGGAACCGGGCAAAGAGGCTTGGAGTCGAACCATTTCGCTCGTGAGAAATAACGGCACTGGGTTCAAGAACCACAGTCATTCCCTCACGCGTCACTCGATACCCAAAGTCAACATCTGAATGCATGAGAGGAAAGAACGCCGGATCCATGCCGCCAACCGCGTCCCACGCATCGGAACGAACGAGAGCGCCACTCAGCGACACCCAATCAAGATGAACTTCAGGATCGAGCGCTTCCGGGGCAACGTCTTCGAACGGATACCACTGATCCAATGCTCCGTCTGGCTTCACCGTTCCTGCGCGACTTTTCGCGGGAATAATTCCCTGTTCATTCACAATGATCGGCGAAACAACTGCTGGGTGATCAGGATGCTCTTGGCGCTCCATGAGTGAGCGCAGACAATTCGGTGGAACGGTCATGTCGTCCTGAATAATCCACAGTCGCGGCGCAGTTATCGACTCACGAGCGAAGTTCATGCCGCCGGGCAAACCGAGATTCAACCCGGGCTCAAGAATCGTCACCGGGCCCAGATCAACACATTCGACTCGTGGATCGTTCCAGACAACAATGACAGCGAGGCGTTCGTTGATCTCAGACTCAAACACCGAAGCGATGCACCTGCGAAGCCGGGACAGATTCCCAGCAAGGGTCGGCACAACAGCGACGACGTCTGGATCGTCTTCAAGCGCAACGATCATTGTCAGTCGGTACTCGGCCGTCGCAGTTGCTGACGCGGAAAGTACTTCTCAATGTCGACCGGAATGCTGTCTGAATACCAAGGCATCGTGAGGCGGTCCGGAGCTTCGTACTTATACGGCTGCGACGGAAAATTCACGAGCATCGTTTCTTCCGGCGCGACGTTCACGCTGAGATGCCACACACCTGCGGGAATGAGGAGTTGACGAATTCCCTGCGGCGAAAGCGATACTTCCTGCACTTGTTGATAGGTCGGTGAGTCGAAGCGAGCGTCATAGAGCACGGTCATCGTCTCGCCAGAAATCAGGTTGTAGCGGTCGTCTTTGTGCTCGTGTACGCCCCAGCCCTTCAACGTGCCGGGACGGATTGTGAAGACGTAACTGGCGATGACGGGGTCGTTCCAAAATTCAGGATCACGCTCAATGTTGATCAGTTCGAAGACGCGACCACGATGATCGACGTGGGAAATGACCGTTCGCGTAAGGACCCCGTCGATCCCTGAGCGCAGGCTCGCTCCGGATACGTCAATCGTTGGACCGTCGGGACTTGCACCAAAGGTTTCGAACTCAGTCATTTGCTATGCCCCTAAATCGCACCCTCACTTGTTGCGGAGGATTCTGCACTGTCAATGTACTCCCCCCTCTGAATCGGGCGATTTTTAAAGGAACTGGTTAGCGCCTCCAAACCTTGTGTCATCGGCCTACGCTCCTCAATTCAGATCGCATTTCACGGAGGCGTCATGGACAGCAGCGAAGCCCGCAATAAAGAGGTCGTCGAGAACTACTGGTACGCCCATTTCGAGCGCGACTGGGAGGCCATGGCCACCTTCTTCACTGAGGATTGCCACTACACCGACGTCGGCATGGACCCAGTGGGGGCCATCGGAGGCGCCGCCATCGTTCGTCGCCTCAAGATCGGCATCGAACCGCTGCAGGGCTACTTCCACTTCCCCAAACACATCGTCGCCCAGGGCAACATCGTGATTTGGGAACACATGGAGCGCTGGATGTTCCATACCGGCGAGGTCATCGACCATCCATTCGTGACGGTGATGGAAGTTCGCGACGGCAAGATCAGCCGCTGGCATGACTATTCACATATCGGTCACCTGATCGACAACGCGCCGCAGTGGTGGCTCGATCACATCATCACCGCATCTGCCGAACCGGCCTGAAATCCTCGCCCGCAAGGGCATTTCTGGCCCATTCCCGAGACCAAGAGCTACGAATAGCAAGGGTCCCGGAAACCCAAAGTTCGAAGGTTTCGGACCAATTTCGCGCTCCGATGTGCAAACTGGGTCCCGGGCGAACTAAGAAACGTGTCGGACACTTCAAGGGGGCCATCGGTGGATGACCGGGCTTCCTGATCGATGGGCGGTTCTGTTTCCGTCATGTCCTGACAATTCGCCTCAACCTTTCCGGAGAGTCACACTCCATGACAACGACGACCGAAGAAGAAGAACTGCTCGGTGTGGTACTTACACCCCGACAGATCTGGGAACTTCTCGACCTTCTCAACGATGCGCCCGGCGATGCCGACGAAGACGTTCTCGACGCAGTAGCCAACAAGTTGCGTTCACCTCGGGTGTTCACCCGCGTTAGCGCTGCTCGTTACCAAGGCCGACTTCTTGCACTCACTCCCGACGAGCATCGTGCGCTTGTCGACCTTGTTGAAAATGACAACACGCCCCCTGATGACATCATCAGTGTCGTGGGTGCTCGTCTTGTTGGGCTTGTGCCTGATCGCACTCGCACCGGCAAGATCCGCGACTGATCCATTCGTTCGTCGAACGAACATCCAACGTTCCGGGGGGAACCATGACCGAGCTTGTGCTTGATGCTCATCGCCAACGGAATTTCGATCTCGTGCTGCAAGTATTTGCTGCTGTCAGCGCGGGCGATGCCGACGCCCAGGTCACGAACTACACCGAGGACATCGCGCTCGAGTTCCCGTATACCGACCCGCCCTCCGTCGTAAGTGGCCGAACTGCGGTTCACGAACGCCTCATCAACGCGTTCAAGGCATTCCAGTTCGATCTCACCATCAGCGAACTGCACCCATGTCTTGACCCCGATGAACTCATCATCGAGTTCACCGGTGCAGGTTCGTACTTGCCTAACAATGCTCCGTATGTGAATCGCTACATCGCAGTGTTCGGTTTTCGCGACGGTCTGATCTATCGCCAGCGCGAATATTTTGATCCGACGCAGGCCGGGAAATCAGCCAACGCATAGGTTGCGGGGCTAGGCAAGCTGTCTGGGGATTCTTCAGCTAGCGATCGATTTTTTGAACAATCGAAGATCATTAACGAACGCTTCGGGACGCTCAAACGCCGCAAAATGTCCGCCACGTTCTTGTTCGGTCCAGTGAACAATGTTGTATTTCTTCTCGGCCCATGCGCGTGGCGTTTGTAACAGTTCATAGGGGTACTGCGCGTGTCCGGTCGGAACCTCAACGCGTCCTGACCAGCCTTGTGCAGCGCCATTATTCGCGCGCTGCGATTCGGCATAGAGACGCGCGGCTGAGCCAACGGTGTTCGTCACCCAGTACACCATGATGTTGTCCAGCACTCGATCCCATGAATAGGTATCGGCGACGCTGTTGTTGTCCAGATCACTCCACGCGTTGAACTTCTCAAGAATCCATGCCGCCAGGCCAGTGGGTGAATCGGTCAACCCATACGCGAGTGTCTGCGGCTTGGTGCTTTGGATCGCCATGTAGCCCGTGCCATCGGCAATGCGGACGCCGGCAGCGGCAAAGCGTTCGTTATCGGCATCGGTCACGCCCGCCATCGAGTCGGCGTCATCCGCGCCTGGAAACGCAAAAATCATGTTGAGGTGAATGCCCAGAAGGCGACCGCCATAGGCCTCGCCCAGTCGGCGAGTCACAATCGCTCCCCAATCGCCACCCTGAGCGATGTAGCGGTCGTAACCGAGTTGTTGCATCACGTCGGCAATGGCATCAGCAACGCGATTGACGTGGAATTCCGGCTGCACCGTTGGCCCAGAAAATCCGTACCCGGGCATGGACGGCACCACAACGTGGAACGCATCGGCAGCACTACCGCCATAGGCCTCGGGATCGGTCAGCGGGCCGATGACATCGAGAAATTCCACAAACGAACCTGGCCAACCATGGATCAACACCATCGGCGTCGCATCGGCATGCTTCGAGCGAGCGTGAATGAAGTGCAGCTGTTCGCCGGCGGCGGTGGTCATGAAGTTGGGCCACGCATTCATACGAGCTTCACGAGCGCGCCAGTCGTACTGGTTACGCCAGTAGTCAACGGCCGCCTTTACTTCGGTGACCGGAATGCCAAGCGACCACGGTTCGCCGGGTGCCTGGTCGGGCCAGCGAGCGTTGTCGAGACGACGGTTCAGATCCTCGAGGACCTCGTCGGGAATGGCGATTGTGAACGGTTGAGGCGTCATGGGCAAACGCTACGTCAGCGAGCGAAGGTCACGGTTACTCGACTGGTTTCGCGACCATCGACCACAGCCGACACCGTCGTTGTGTGTTCATCTTCGATACCACCCAACATCACCGTTACACCCGGCAGGATCGACCGCTTCATGGCGAGATCGATCCCAATAATGCGGTCGCTCGGGCGGCGACGCTGCGCCGCGCCCGCCAATCGAGCGACCTGTGACGACGTGTCGAGGATGATGTCGGCAAGACCGGCCTTCTGAGCGGCTTCGGTGTGGTGATGTGCACCAGCCCACACATGATTCGCCTCTGCTCCGCTCCGGATCGATTCGGTGCTCACGGTGAAGTCTTCTGTCCACACAAACGACACGGGCTCCTGGGCGGTTCTTGGCGGAGCGGCTCCCGCTTCACCGGGTCGGTAACCCAACATTCGGAATCGCTCAATGCCAACGAGTTGTCCGGCAGTCGTTGACGAGGCCACCTCAATCACCCAATCGCGGCCGGGCCCAAACTTCGTCGAACGCTCAGGCCCAAGTTCGGCGATGCGTTCTTCAGAAAGCAGTTGATCGCCAATACGAACCACGCCAGTGAGTTTGAGTTCATAACCAACCGCGATCGCAACCGGGAAATCGAGCAAGTTCTTCAACTCATCGTGCAACACGACCCCAGTGGGCGCTGCTTCGCCAGGAACTGGTGCAACCGGTGGCCGAGCAAAGGTCGTGTACATAATCGATGGAACGACATCACCGGCGCACTCTGGCCATTCAGTTCCGAACACTGAGGTCCAGACATCAACAACATCTTGGGTGACTACTGAAGATGGATCACGCGCCACACGTCGCTCGAGCAATCGCCCAAGCGCGTCGTCGGTCATCAGCGCTTCATTGCGCCAGCGGTAATGGCACCATCGACGTAGATGACCTGACCGCTCACGTAACGAGAATCATTGCTGCAAAGGAACGACACCACATCGGCAATGTCGGCAGGAGCGCCGACGCGCTTCATGGGAACGCCCAGCGCGCGTTCGTTGGCGCGCTCTCCTTGAAAATTGCCGGCGGTGCCGTCGCTCACAATCAGACCCGGGCCAATGGCATTCGAACGAATGTTGTCGGCACCAAGTTCAAGAGCCAGCGTCTTCGAAAGAGATTCAACTGCGGCCTTTGTTGCCGGATAAATGCCGATGTCAGGTGAGTTTGTCCACGCGGCACCCGATGACATATTCACGATGCTTCCGCCACCACCGGCGCGCATCTTGGGAACAAACGCTTGGCAACACCACACGATGCCTTTGACGTTGACTTCAATGACCGACTGCATTTGCTGTTCGGTGACATCGAGAATCGATGGGAAGTTCCAGATACCGGCGTTGTTGACTAACGCAAAGCATTCGGGAATCTGATCGGCAACGGCGAACACTGCAGCACGATCGGTGACATCGAGTTGAAACGCGGTGCCCCCACAGAGTTCAGCAGTTTCGCGCGCAGCATCGAGATTGAGGTCGAGACAGACCACATCGAAACCATCTTCGGCCAAACGAAGACAATCAGCGCGGCCCAATCCTTGGCCTGCTCCGGTAACAACGGCAACTGACATCAGGGCACCCCGTCCATTTTGAAAAGCTTCATGGCATTCTCACGCAAAAACTTGGGCCAGACACTGTCCTTCAATGGAACGTTCTTCATTTCGGTGAAAATACGCTCGAGCGTGAGACCTGCGGGGAAATAGCCGGCGTACATGATCTTGTCGGAGCCGCGAGAGTTCGCGTAGTCAAGAATCGCCTTCGGGTAATGCTTCGGCGCGAATGCACTCGGCATGTAATAGAGGCCTGGCCACTTGAGCATGAGTTTCACGGCCAATGCTTCCCACGGTTCGGCGCCGTGACGCATCACGATTTTCAATTCAGGGAAGTCGTAACAAACCTGATCGAAATGCATCACGTGCTGACATTCCGCCGGAAAGCGCGGACCTGGAATACCAGCATTTGAAATAATCGGAATGTCGAGGTCAATGCAGGTTTGATAGATCGGGTAGTAACGACGATCGCTCACCGGAACCTGCGGCAAACATCCGGCAGGAAACGTGGTGACCGCGCTGAGGCCATCGGACTCGTTCGCTTCACGAATTTTGCGAACCGCACCTGTGATGTCGTTGGGATCAACTTCAAGACTGAAGAACACGCGACCGGGGTGGCGCTTCTTTGCTTCGCGGCTTGTGTCGGTGAGACCAAACAACCCCGCAGAGACGCCGTACTTGTCCATCTCGGTGAAGGTGAAGTCGATGGGGTCGACCTCTTCGCCCGCTTCTTCGGGAACGTCTTTGAACATGTAGCCCGCGGGCATCGCTAAATCGTCTGAACCCTTGTCCTTGATTCCGCCCTGCAAGTACTCGTAGACGGCCTTTTTGTCGCGAAAAGGAAATCCGATCATGAGATCAATCGCGCCAACGCCTTCGGGATACGCCATAAGAAGCCTTTCGCAGGGTTCCGGGCGTCGCTCGTCCGGACTGTTGGCATCGTAGGACCTCAATGGTTTCGGCCCCGAAAGGCGGTCGCGCGTCGATTTCATTAGGGTTTGGCCCCCATGGCCGAGCGACGCACCCGAGAGGGAACCGCGACCTCCGAATTCGGAGTGTCCAAGCGCGAAAACCACGACTCGACGTCGTTCTATGAGCGCTTCCCGGCTCCCACGTTGCTCACCGATGACACCGTCGTGCCCTGCCCGGTGAAAGACAAAATTCTTTGCGGCGACTCTCGCGACCTTTCCGCGATTCCCGATAACTCCGTCGCCCTCGTCGTGACCTCTCCTCCGTACTTTGCGGGCAAGGCCTACGAAACCGAAATGGGCGAGGGCGCGGTGCCCGCCTCGTATCTCGACTACCTCGTGATGTTGCGCGATGTGTTTGCTGAATGCTGGCGAGTGCTCGAGCCAGGCGGCCGCATTGCCGTCAATATCGCGAACCTCGGTCGCAAACCCTTCCGTTCACTGGCCAGTGATGTCACGACAATCCTGCAGAACGATCTTGGTTTCCTGCTTCGCGGCGAGATCGTCTGGATCAAAGCCGAAGGTGCCAGCGGCAATTGCGCGTGGGGTTCCTATGCGTCTGCCGCCAATCCCGTGCTGCGTGATCTCACCGAACGCATCGTGATCGCGTCAAAAGGCCGTTTCGATCGAGCGCAGAAGCGTTCGGTGCGAGAGAAGAACGGTCTTCCATTCGAGAACTCGATTGATCCCGAGGATTTCATGGCCTGGACCCTCGATACGTGGAAGATCGCTCCGGAATCGGCCAAGCGCGTCGGCCACCCGGCGCCATTCCCCGCCGAGCTCCCCCGTCGATGCATCGAACTCTTCACCTATGTCGGCGACACCGTGCTCGACCCGTTTATGGGCGCCGGCCAAACCGCCATTGCCGCACTGCGGACCGGTCGCCATTACGTCGGCATGGAACTCGATCCCGAGTACGTAACGCTTGCCGAACGCCGTGTGGAAGACGCCCGTAGCGCTGATTGACTGGTTCCATGCTCACCAAGGGAATCAACCACGTCGCGTTCATTACGTCTGATCTCGATCGACTGATCGCGTTCTACACCGAGGTGTTCGATGCAGAACTCGTGCGTGATGGTTCGGAATTCCCTGAAGGCAAAGGTCCACGTCTTGCTGTGCTCAAACTGAGCGAATGGTCAGAAGTCAACGTGTTCGAGATTGAGGGCAATACCGAACACGAACGTCAAACCCCCATGTTTGGGCGCGGCCGCGTCGACCACTTCGCCATTCAGGCCGAGTCACTCGAAGCGTTCGAAACGATTCGTGAGCGCCTCATGACCAAGGGCTCGACCGATGATTTCGTCACCGATTTCGGCCCATTCCTCAGCCTTTTCTGGCGCGATCCCGACGGCCTCGAGGGCGAAGTCTGCGTCGACAACCCCGATGCCACGCCCGGCGTGATGAATCCGCCAGGCACCCGCGCTGCTCGCTACAGCTGAGCGATTCGAGGCCCATCGCCTCGTGCCTCGCTCCCGAGCCCGGATAGGCTGAGCATCAGTCATTTCACCCGGAGGGGACCATGGAGCAAACGCTCGAAATCACCGAAACCGACGTCGTCGACACCGACGAGGCCATCGAAGAAGAAATGCTCGTCGAGGAGATCTCCATCGACGGCATGTGCGGCGTCTACTAAGACCCGTCTGAATGCCCTCGGGCGTTCACTCTTCATGACCGCCGTTGCCTTCGATGCCGACCGCCCTTGGCGGCTCCACGAACGGGTCGCGTTGCGGCCCGAGCCCTTCGGCGCGCTCGCCTATCACTACGGCAATCGCCGGCTCACGTTTTTGCGCTCACCCGATTTGGTGACGCTGGTTGAGTCGCTCCATGACCAGCCCTCGGCGCGCGCTGCGTTCGACGCTGCTGGTCTCGATGCGAAGCGTTGGCCGTCATTTGAAAAAGCACTCACCTCACTCGCCGCTGGCGACTTTCTTGTCCTTGAAAACGCCGCGTAGGAAGACACCACATGACCGCACTCACTGATCAACTCGCCGAGGGACTCAACTCCCCCATCTGCCTCACCTGGGAATGGACCTACGCGTGCGACCTCGCCTGCGTGCATTGTCTGTCGTCCTCTGGCCGTCGCGATCCCAACGAGTTGTCGACCGAACAGATGAAGGCCGTTGTTGATCAGCTTGCCGAGATGCAGGTGTTCTACGTGAACATCGGCGGCGGCGAACCAATGCTGCGCCCCGACTTCTTCGAGATCGTCGAATACTGCGTAGAAAAAGGTGTTGGCGTGAAATTCTCGACCAACGGTGGTCGCATCACCGCCGAGACCGCCAAGCGTCTTGCGTCAATGGATTACGTCGACATTCAGATTTCTCTCGACGGTGTCGATGCGGTTACCAACGACGCAGTTCGCGGCGAAGGAACCTACGAACGAGTTCGCACCGCGATGGATCATCTGCGCGATGCCGACTTCGGTCAGTTCAAAATATCAGTTGTCATGACTCGCGAAAATGTCGAGCAGGTCGACGCGTACGAAGCGCTTGCCAACGAATACGGCGCAGAACTTCGACTCACTCGTTTCCGTCCTTCTGGTCGCGGCATCGACACTTGGCACGAACTGCATCCAACACAGGCCCAACAGGTCGAGCTCTACAACTGGTTGCTTGCACGCCCGCAGGTGCTCACCGGCGATTCGTTCTTCCATCTCTCTGCGCTTGGCGAACCGCTTCCTGGTCTCAACCTTTGCGGCGCCGGTCGCGTTGTGTGCCTGATCGATCCGGTTGGCGATGTGTACGCATGCCCTTTCGTTCTGCATGACAACTTCAAGGCCGGTTCCATTCACGGTGACGGCGGCTTTGCAGCTGTGTGGCGTTCTTCCGATTTGTTCACCGAACTGCGCGAACCCACCAACCCGGGTGCATGCGGATCATGCGGTAGTTACGACGCATGCGGTGGCGGTTGTATGGCCACCAAGTTCTTCACCGGACTTCCCCTCGACGCCCCCGATCCGGAATGTGTGTTCGGACATGGCGAAACCGCGCTCGCGGAACTTGAAGCAAACGGTGGCGCGATTCGCCCCACCCTCAGCGTTGATCACTCGAAGCCAGTCGGCGTCGGCAAAAAGCGCATCCCGGTTTCAATCCTCTGACCGTAGGATTCACCCATGACCAACCTGCGTCGTGACGAGATCAACCGTTCAGGTGTGAACGATCTCGAAGACGAGCGCGGCGTGGACGTGTCGCAGATTCAGGCCCAATTGCGACTCAGCGTGCCCGAACGGGTTCGAACAATGGTTGCGATTGCGAACACGAAAATCGCCATGCAAGAAGCAGCAAAGAACCGCAGCTAGTTACTTGTCGCCCAGGGTGACGAAGAAATCGCGCGGGGCGATCACATCGTCGGGCGTGAGTTCGCTGATGTGTGACTTGCCCAGACCGAGCAGACACGAGTCGATGCCGCCATGCAGGATGTCGAGAACATTTTCGACACCGGCCTGACCATTGGCAGCGAGACCCCACAAGTACGCACGACCGATCATCACGGCCTTCGCCCCCATAGCAACGGCCTTCACAACATCGCTACCGCGCCGAATGCCGCCGTCGAGCACGACGTCGATGTCGTTACCGACTGCAGCAACGATCGCCGGAAGCACACGAATTGGCGACGGTGTTCCGTCGAGGTTGTTGCCGCCGTGGTTCGATACGGAAAGGCCCGTGGCACCAAGGTCGCGAACACGCTTGGCGTCGTCGACGCGGCACACGCCCTTGATGACAAATGGTCCGTCCCACTGCGAACGCAACCATGCGATGTCTTCCCAACTGGGAGGCGGCATCTGCATCCACTCGTAGTACGCACCAAAGAATGCGGGCGGCTTCTGTCCGGGGTGGGCCATGTTCGGCGCACTGAGGTCGGGAAGCTTGCCGGTCTTGAGATAGGCGATGAGCCACTTGGGCTTTGAAAGCGCTTGGGGCGACAACTTGATCATCGTTTTGAGATCGAGTTTTTCGGGGATCCAGGGGCTACCCCAGTCGCGACCGTTCGAGAAGGTCCAGTCGAGCGTGAGGATGATTCCCTTCGCGCCGGCGGCCTTGGCGCGCTCGAGACGCTGCACCATCACATCGCGGCCACCGCTCCAGTACATCTGGAACAGCAATTGCGAGTTCACCGCAGCAACTTCTTCCATCGACTTACTACCGAAGGAACTGAGGCCCATCGGGATGCCACGGTTGGCGGCGGCGCGCCCGACAGCAACTTCACCATCGGGATGCACAGCCTGCACGCCAGTGGGCGAAATGATGACGGGCATCGAGATATCGAGACCGAACACCGAGGTGTTCATCGAACGTTCGGCCTGAAGACCAGCGACATGCGGAGCGAGTCCGAGTTGATCGAACGAGGTCAGGTTGCCGTTAAGCGACAGACCCTTTTCGGCACCACCAATGATGGCGCCATAGACCGACTTCGGCAGACGCTTCTCGGCCCGGCGCTGTGCCACGGCAACGGTTTCAAACCACTTATTGGCCATCTCAGCCCTCCCAGAACGAAGGCGAACTCTACCGGGAGCCCCCGATCAGGGCCCATTCGGCCGTCAGTCACCAAAAAATATGGTGACCATCGTTCGGATCATCAGGAGTGAGCACCCCGAATTCCCGCCGAACGTCTTCGAGCGGGCGTTCCGACAACTGGAGATGATCGACAAACGCAAAATCTCCTGTGGTTTTCGCCCCACGCTCAAATTCCTGGCCAAGGAGTTCCGCAGCCCCCGGCCTCGCCAATGTGTGTTCACTTTCGACAATGTCATCAATCGTTCCCAACCCCGCCTCATGCACCACCAACGGAGAAAAGAACGCAAACGTATTCACGGGGTTGTCATCCATTGCCATTTGAAAGGCGCCAAGGGCAATCTCACCTGGGCCCGTCGGAGCAATGCCCGAGATCACGTGAATCATGTCGTGATCAAAATACAGATACGTATTCGGCGTTACTTCGGTTCCGGGAACCGCAAATCCATAGGTTCGGTAGAACTCACTGAGCGACCGACCAACGGTTCCTTCGGGCAGCGTATGAAAACGTTCGATGCGCTCTTGAAGTTCTGTGTCGAGTTTGGGAGTTTCCCGCGCTCGGTCACGAAAAGCGATCTCGGAACGATCTACTGCATACGCTTTGAAAAATCGATCGAAATCACTTTTCGCTTTTTCCACGCCCTCGTCAATGGCGGTGCGGAAGATTTGCACTTCTTCAAGCGATGAACCCAGCGCTTCGCTGTAGGACTCCGTGACTCGCACTTGCTCATCGGTGAGCGGATGCCGGCACATTTCAAGTGTGAACATGACTTCACCAAATCGACGACGAGCACCAGCAGTCGTGATGACGGCTGCGACCTCCGCCGACGACAGCGGCGAAAGGCCGACTGGGTCAAGGTCTGGGCGCTGCCATAAGTGGGCAGTAACCGCCCGTAACACGGCGAGCTGCTCATCAGTTGGGCCGCCGTCTACATCAATAGCTCCAACGAGCCCACGAACCATCGGTTCAACAAGTTCAGGTGAAACAAGCAACGCCATATCCACACGCTTTCTTCTGCGAACTTGCACGCTGCGGCCCGCTCACTGTGTCTACCAGAACAAGTGATGACCGTCATTGGTGTCGACGGGTGTCAGAACTCCATATTCCTTGCGTAGTTCGCTTAATGACCGATCGGCCATGGCCAAGTGGTCGATCCGAGAGAAGTCGGCACGGCATTCGCCACCCCGGACAATCTCAGCAGCCATCAGTTCGGCCGCTCCGGGCCGGGCCAAGATCCCCTGCTCGGCTTTGACCTTGTTTGAATCACCGAACCCCGCTTCGTGAACGATGAGCGAGGCAAGAAGCGCCGACCGGTTCACCTCATCGTCGGCCATTCCCATGAGGAATGCACTGAGCGCGACTTCAGCTTCGGCCGTGGTCCCCATTCCGGAAATCACATGGGTCATGTCATGACCCACATAGAAGTGATTCATCGGAGATGCTTCGACGCCAGGCAAGGGCAGGCCGGCGATGTCATAGAACTCGACATACGCTCGGCCAAGCGTGCCGGGCGCACAAGAACGCAACTTCTCGAGGCGGGTAACAAGTTCCGGTTCACTTGCGCCGTCGATAGTTACCGCATCACGAAGCGATGGTTCGACTCGCTCGTTGGTGTTCCCGAGAAGGAATCTAGCGAAGTCGGCCTTTGCCCGTTCGGTTCCTTCGTCGACCATCGTGCGAAACAGCGCGGCGTCGGGGCCAGTAATGCCGATCGCGCGTTCGTAATCTTCCGCGCGTTCGAGCTGCGCGTCAGTGAGCGGGTGACGACAGGCCTCGAGCGTCACGATGAGTTCTTGAAAATGGCGGCGATCGGTCGGTGACGTAACGATTGCCGCGAGTTGTTGCGGGGCGAGTGGCGTCTGCGCATGCAGATCAAGATCGGATCGGTGCCAGACCTGCGAGACAATGGCCTGCAAGACCAAGAATTGTTCGTCGGTTGGTCCGCCGTCGACATCGCACGCGCCAAGTAAACCAGCGACAAATGGCTCCACAAGTTCAGGGGCAAGCGCGAGTGACAAAGAGTCTCCAGTGGCGAACGTCAAGCGCTATCCAACCACAGCCTCGGCATTATCGGCATTCGAACCGTAGGATCACAAATGACTTCCTAGGGGGAACAATGGAATCCGCGCTTGCCATGGCCGAACTGGCTGAACTCATTGCTGCAATCAATACCGACGCCGACGATGCGCGTTGGAACTTTGATTCCGATCTCGATCGCGCGTCGTATCGAGAATTCGCGATGCATTGTTTGCACCATTCACTGCAGTTCTGGCTCGAAGCCGATCCGCTCCGCCCTCGTTGGAACCGTTGGTTCATGCCGAACAAAAAGTTGCTGGGCGATAATCCTGACACCGTGTACTACGGGACTGTCATCGACCCCACGAAGTCATATCGAATTCGCGGCAATATCAAGAACGCCTGTTACACGTCGTTCACTGTTGAGATCGGAACGGCCGGCGGCACCATGTCGCAGAAACTTGGGCACACGCTCAACGACACCGAATTTGAAGTTGACGCGGCAGGCAACTACGAACTCATTGCATCGCCCAAAGGAAGCGGACCGAACTGGTTGCGACTTGACCCCGAAGCCGGTTCCATCACCACTCGTCACTATTTCGAATGGACGCGTTGCGCAGCGCTCGATCCAAGTCTGCACATTCCGCTCTTGATTGAACCGATTGACGATCCAGGTCCCCCTCCAGTGCCCGACGATGCTGCAGTGGCCGCCAACATTCGTCGCGCCATCACGTTCCTTCGTTCGGTCACTGCCGACTGGGGCCACAACCCGATGCCACCAGGCGCGATTCCGTGGGTATCGCCCGAACCGAATGCGTTCACCAATCCACCCGCCCACGACGGGAATCTCGGTATTGGTTACGCGGCTACCGACAACATCTATCGATCGGCTCGATGGAAGTTGGCGCCTGACGAGGCGCTCGAGATTCGCGGAAGTTGGCCACGGTGCACGTTTGCCAACATTGTGTTGTTCAACAATCACATGCAGACGCCGAACTACGACCGACGGCTCGTGTCGCTCAACCGAGTGCAGACCGAGGTTGCCGACGACGGTTCGTGGCGAATGATCCTCGCCCATTCCGATCCCGGTCTTCCCAACTGGCTCGATACTCGCGGTCTCGAACACGGCACGATGTTCTGGCGGTTCCTCATACCGACCGAACCGCTCACGCAACTCGAAACGCGGGTCGTAAAATTCTCTGACCTTTCCTGACCGCGAGCGGGCAAACTAGGCCCATGACTCACGCGCTCGAAGGAACCGTCACCAGCCTGCATTCTGATGGCGGGCACAACTTCTCGAAGCCTCCAATCGAAGAAGCCGTGTTCCTTGCCGGCATCGGTATTGAAGGCGACGCTCACTCCGGTCCAACCACCCAACACCTGAGCCGACAGAAGAAGGACGCGAGCCGCCCCAACCTTCGCCAAGTCCATCTCGTCGCAAGCGAGATTCATGAAGGGCTGCGCAGCGAGGGTTTCGATGTCCCGTTTGGCGGATTTGGCGAGAATCTCACCACCCAAGGTATTGAACTAGGTCAACTACCTGTCGGGACCACGCTGCGTGTTGGCACCGATGTCATCATCGCCCTCACCGGTTTTCGCGATCCCTGCTCGCAGATCGACAAATTTCAAGAGGGACTGCGCGCCGCAGTGTCGTTCAAACCCGAGGTCGGGCCCCAGTTGTTTCGCAACGGCGTGATGTCCGTTGTCGTGCGCGGTGGAACGGTGCGCGTTGGCGACACCATCAAGGTTGCGCTGCCGGCCGAACCACACCAGACGATGCAAAAAGTCTGACGGAACTCAGGTCGGTCAGTCGGTCTGACGCATGACGTCAAGTAACGCGTCAATCGAACCAATCTCGACGTCGCGAGTCTGGCCACCGGCAGCGAGAAAACGCTGCATCGGTTGTACGTGAGCACCGGCAAGCATTGCGGCATTCATCTCCATAGTCTCGAGCGTTAGTGCCGCAGCGTCCTCGTTGATGGCTGCATCAATCACGAGTTTCACAGCACGAACTGAGCGACGATCAAGGGAAGCGAACTGTTTGACATAAGCCGACAACGCTGCATCTAGGCCACTGGTTGGGACGAGTTGCTGCAACCAACCCATCGCCAACAGTTCATCGGCAGAGACATCACGGCCACTCAGAATCAGTTCCAACGCTTTTGCCCGACCAAGCGCTCTCGCCATACGGACCGTGCCCCCGGCGCCAGGAAGAATGCCCATCGCCACTTCAGGCTGACCGATCACTGCACGCGCCGTACCGATACGAAGGTCGAGCGCAGACAGGAACTCACAGCCTCCACCGCGCGCGTAGCCATCGACCACACCGATTGTGAGAAACGGTGCACTGTGCAGACGCTCAAAAAGTACCGCGGCAATGTTCGGTTCGGTCACTGGCTCGTCGGCAGGCGCTGACGCAAGTAGTGCTTCAACATCACCGTGCATCAAGAAAAAGTCGGGGTCAGCACTGCGGAATACGACGACCGATACCGAATCATCGCTTTCAAGTTCGGGCAAAAGTCCGAGCAAGCCAACAATGAGGTCAGCACCAACGATGTTGTGCGGCGGAATATCGATTGTGACGGTGACAACGGCACCCTCTCGCTCAGTGCGCAGCGATTCGTTTGCCATCGATCAGACCAAATCTGGTGTGAGGTCTGCGAACTTCACGACCTCGCATGTGGGCTTCTCGATCTCGCCGTCTGGCAAGAAGAAGCGGAAGAACATCGTGCCGAGATTTCGGCCTTCGGTGTCGATCCAGTTGGCGTGACCCGGATCGGAATGGGCCAGTACCAGCGTGAAGGTGCCGTCGGCGTTCAACGTGGTGTTGGCGCGGTTACGACTGACCTGACGGTTCACGTAGTCGTACATCTGTGACCAACGGTTCCAAAGGCACAAGTTGGCGAACACGCATTCGGGCCAGCGACCGCGAATCACGAGCGCTTCGTCGTCACCAATCAAGTACGGCGCCATGGAATAGGCCGCGTCGAATGCCGCGAATGCCATGTTGCCAGGCACAATCGGTTGCGGAAGTTCATTCGGAACGCGAGAAACGAACGGAATGGGTGTGTCTTCTGACGGTGCAATCGAAGCAACGGTCTTGCTGCGTACATGGTTGATGACGCGCTGCAACCCTTCTGATACTCGTTCGTCATTCCACCGCGGCGGGGCGGGAACTTTGGTGACCGCTTCAATGCTGATCGGCACATGCAATGTCTGCGATGCCGATGATGACCATGGGAACTCGAAATAATGGCGGGTGGTGATTCGGCCGCCATCGGTAGGAATTTCAAGCCAGTTGCGAACGGCTTTAGCGCCGCCGAGACGAATCTCGTAATTGCCGTCGGTATCGATGTCCATCTCGGTGTCATTCAGAACACCCGAGGTATGCGTTGCATACGAACCGTCGGCCGCACCGGCTTCCATCGTGAACGAGGTGTAGACCGCACCGGCGATATTTCCACGAACGATGTATTCGTTGTTCGGAGCGACTGGCGTCTCGAAGTACACGGCATCGGAATTGTCGCCGGTGAATGAACGCGTCGGCGACACGATGCGATTGAAAACCGGGCGCTGCGGATCGAATTCCTGATGGGAATACAGCGCGCTCTGGAGGATGTGAGTGAGATTGCGGAATCCCTCGGCCACATCGTCATCGGTCATGACCGGGCCCGGAACGACCCATTCGTCGCCTGCCTGCTGCAGCAGTGCCACTAATTCGTTGTACTTCTCTCGCGACTTGAGCTCGCCCATGTCTTCCCCCTTGAAAACGTCAGGGGTGCATCCTCGCGAAGATTGGCCCGGCCTGCACACAAGCGCCTCCACTGGTTTGGGCGGCTACGGTCGGCTCCGTCAAGGGGGACATATGAAGACAACCGAAGAACGTCTGGCCGAAGCACTCGATTATCTCGATATTCGGCGTCTTCAGGACCGTTACGCCGACATTGTCACCCGTCGGGCATGGGCCGAGCTCCACGAGATCATGCGGCCGGGATGCAAACTCGAACTCGATCTCGGCGATAACCAGATGGTCTTCGATGGTCCCCAGGCCATCGGCGATTTCATCAGCGAGCAACTCGAGGCCTTCGAATTTTTTGAATTCGTCATCCTCAATACCGTCATCGAGGTTGACGTCGAAGCCGGAGTTGCCGGTGGTCGTATGTATATGCAGGAACTTCGGCAGAACGTGAGCGACGGTCGCCGCACCAACGCCTATGGCCTGTATCACGATCGTTTCGAACGTCATGACGGTGCCTGGTGGTTGGCCCGCCGTCGCTACGGCTCGTTCTCGCGCACCATCGCTCCGGGACCAGAACACGAACAGGTCGTCTTCCCCCTTCCCGTGCACGACCTCCGCACGCTCTAATCAGTCCGGCAATCGCTCGGGCGTCCGGCCCCAGAATCCGGCCACAAAAATTGGTGTATTGGTGGTGTATTATGTGTGTATGGCCCGAACGAACATCGATATCGACGAAGCAGCCTGCGCTCTGGTCATGGCTCAGCATGGGTTCACGACAAAGCGGCAGGCAGTCAACTACGCACTGCGCAAGACCGTCATCATCCCCATGACGATTGAGGAAGCCAAAGCAATGCGCGGAACTGGCTGGGATGGGGACCTCGACGAAATGCGACGGTTTGAGCCTTGGAGTTAATTGTCGATACGTCGGCTTGGATCCACTTTCTTCGGAACTCAAACCTTGCGATTGCCGACCGAGTTGAAGACGCACTGGTAGAAGGCGTTGCAGTTACCGGCACGATTGTTATGGAGCTTCTTGCCGGTGCTCGCAGCGAGAAACAACTCAGCAGTCTTGAACATCTCCTGGGACGAGCAACTCTGTTGCCCACCGAACCCGAAGACTTCGAACGCGCTGCGCTGCTCTATCGCACCTGTCGACAAAACGGAATCACCATTCGCAACATGTCCGACTGCCTCATCGCGGCCACGGCAATACGCACAAACCAAACGGTATTGCACGACGATCGCGACTTTGCGCTTCTGGCCCAACACACTGAACTGCAATCGGCCAAGCCCGCTCAGGACTGAAGGTCGACCTCGTTACCGTTGCTGTCGCGCGCCTCAAGGGTTCGCGTTGTCGATGGCGCGCCACCAATGCCAATTGCTGACAGCACTTCGAATGCCGAATCAGTCGCCGTTGTCCCTGGTGGTTGACGGAGCGTTGCGCCTTGTCGGTCTTCATCGAGGTGCCATCCGCGTTTGCTCAGCGCGTCGGCAACGTTGCGGAGACGCGACGCAGAAAGTTCGTTGAAGCGGACAATCAAGATGCTGCTCCCGCCCTGCTTGGCGTTGATCACCAGTGGGTGCCACCCCTCAGGCGCACTCACCGTGGCTGAGGCATCGACTTCCCTTATCAGCACATGCGCCCGTAACGACACGATGGCTTCAGTCAGAATGCCAACGGCATCGAAATCACTGGGGTCGATGACGACAGCGGCGGGCATGGGCCCAGCCTCGCGCATGGGGCCCAGCACCGGGAATGTCCCCCACGCAGCCGCCCCCGTAGGATTCCCAGCGTGGGGAGGACTCATCATGGCTCGTGAACATCCTGTTGCCGTTATTACCGGAGCAGCTCGGGGAATCGGGGCGGCGACCGCGGCCCGGCTCGCAGCGCGCGGCTTCACCGTGGCACTGATCGACCTTCCGCTGGAATCGCCGGGACGCCATGGTGAGATACCTGGCCCCTATCGCCCCGCACACGGACAAGACCTCGATGAAGCGGCTGCGGCATGCAGTGGCCGCGGCCACGCCCACGCAGCAGACGTCCGCGATCCCGAAGCACTGGCTCGCGTCATCGACACCGTTGTTGCGCATCACGGTTCGATCGATGTTGTCGTCGCTGCTGCCGGTGCCGTTGCTGGTGGTGCGCCGCTGTGGGAAACCGACGACGACACATGGCGAACCATGATCGATATCAACCTCACGGGTGTGTTCAACATCGCCCGCGCGGCCTTGCCCTCAATGCTCGACGCTCCCTCACCTCGCAATGGTCGATTCGTCGCCGTTGCTTCTGCGGCCGCCCATCACGGGCTTCCACAACTCGCCGCCTATTCCGCCGCCAAACACGGTGTTGCCGGATTAGTGAAAGCACTTTCAGCCGAACTTGCCGATAGTGGTGTTACGGCCAACGCGGTGTGCCCCGGTTCAACCGCCACCGGAATGCTCGATGCCAGTGCTGCGATCTATGGGATCGCTGACCGCAGCGAGTTTGCCGACCAGGCCCGCATCGGTCGTCTTATTGATCCCGATGAAATTGCCGCAACGATCGAATGGCTGTGCGTCGATGCACCCGCAGCGCTGACAGGTTCACTCATTGATGTCGATGGCGGATTCCGCGCATGAGTTCGTTTAACCGCGCTGCGGTCGACGCAATCTGCGCCGACGTTGTCGGCCGCCGCAATGAGATCGATGTTGTCGTTGCTGCACTTGCCGCCGAACGCCATGTCTTGCTTGAAGGACCCCCAGGAACGGGCAAGTCCTCGTTGCTGCGAGCGCTTGCGCATGCCTCTGGAGTTGAGCTCGTCTTCGTCGAAGGAAACGCTGAACTCACACCGGCTCGTCTCGTAGGAACCTTCGACCCCGCGCGCGTGCTCACCGATGGCTACAGCCCCGAGGTGTTCCTCGATGGCCCGCTCGTCGATGCATTGCGCACCGGATCGTTGTTGTACATCGAAGAGATCAATCGTGTTCCGGAAGAAACGCTCAACGTCATCATCACGGCGATGAGCGAACGCGAACTCCACATTCCCCGCCTCGGTCGCGTCGTCGCCGAATCGGGTTTCCGTGTTGTCGCCGCAATGAATCCGTTCGACGCGGTCGGCACAGCCCGAATCTCGTCTGCCGTCTACGACCGCGTCTCTCGGGTGTCGATGGGTTATCAGTCGCTTGAAGAGGAAACCGAAATCGTTGGCCGCGAGGCGAAGGGTGCTGGCGCCGGGCCTCTTGGCAACCGAGCGGTTCGCGTCGTGCGGGCGACACGAAACCATTCAGATGTTCGTGTTGGTTCTTCGGTTCGAGGAGCGATCGATCTTTCGCTCATCGCCGAACAACTCGCCAACCTTCGCGAGCAATCGGTCACCGACGAAGATCTTGGACTCGATGCCGCGCTCGCGGCCCTCTCCGGCCGTATTCGCGTTCGAGAAGGTTCGGGCCGCACGCCCGAAGCGATCGTTCGCGATCTTTGGGCGGCCAATCCGCTGGAAATCGACGAACAATCACGCGGGAGTGATCCGGGAAAAGCCTGAGCCCGTCGCCCGATCAAGGCGGCGGGGGCAGCCGACCCCCTCAGGCTCCTGACGAAGAGCGCGTGCTTGAAGGCGAAGAAGCCGAACAAGCGTTGGCCGAGGCTGGTCGCCAATCGACCTCTCGCCGGCAAATGGAACAGCACGAGTCGTTCCAAGAGATTTCGCCCGAAGTCGGCATCCTCGATGAAGAAGCGTTTGCCGATGCTTTGCGCGACGATCCGGACGAAACACTCACGCTGCTGGCGGAACTCGTTGGGGCGACTGATGAGAAGTTGCGCGAGTTAGCTCGTTCGCTCGCCGGTCGAGTGGTTGTCGATGTGGTTCGCACTGGCGCACCACGACGCCGAGGAGTTGGTCGCTTACGGCACCGGCGCGCTGATCACGGTGGCGAACTCGATGTCGATCGAAGTCTTGAATTGATTGCCGCATCACGAGCACGAGGCGATGCGCCTTCGCTCGAAGATCTCACCGCTCGTGACTGGTCGAAACCCAATCTCGCGCTGTGCCTGCTCATCGATCGCAGCGGTTCAATGGGCGGTGAGCGTTTAGCGACCGCAGCCGTTGCCGCAGCCGCATCGCTATGGCGAGCACCAATCGATACGAGTGTGATCGCATTTTCCGACGATGCCATCGTGATTGCCTCTCAAGGTTCGGGTCGCGATGCCGAGGATGTCGTCAACCAGATTTTCCGTCTTCGCGGCCATGGCACAACTGACCTGGCGTTCGCGTTTCGCACCGCAGCCGCGCAACTGGCGCGCTCATCAGCGACTCGAAAGATCACCCTGCTGCTTTCCGATGGCCGGGCTACTGCTGGCGACGACCCCACCATCGCGGCCACGGACCTCGACGAACTCATCGTGTTGGCACCAGCCGACGATGCCGACAATGCGCAGTCGCTTGCTGACTCGGTAGGTGGCCGTTGCGTCATGGTCTCAGGACCAGCGCATATCCCCGAGGCACTGGCCGACGCCCTGCAGTCCTAAACGTGTGCGTATTGGGCTATCGGTGCGACGATGGTGCCAATGACTTCCGATCACATCCTCGGCGATCTCACCTGGACAGATGTTCGCGACACAACGCGCATTGTCCTCATCCCCGTCGGAAGCCTTGAACAACACGGCCCCCATCTGCCGCTTGATACCGATACTCGGATCGCGACCTCGCTTGCCGAGCATGTGTGCGAACTACGCGAGGACCTTGTTCTCGGCCCCGCGCTCACCGTCGGCGCTTCCGGCGAACACGCGGGTTTCGAAGGCACGTTGTCAATCGGAACTGACGCCCTAACGACCGTTCTTGTTGAACTGGCCCGTTCCGCCGATGCATTCCGCGGCGTTGTGTTCGTTAACGGTCACGGCGGCAATCGTGATGCCCTTTTGGCAGCGCGGGCGATCCTTCACCACGAAGGTCGAACTGTCGTTGCTTGGTCGCCGTCGATTCCTGGCGGCGATGCCCATGCCGGTCATACCGAAACCTCAATCCTTCTTGCCATCGACCCTGACTGCGTGCGCGTCGATGCCATCGAAGTGGGGGCCATGGCCCCGCTCAGCGAGTTACTTGAAGACCTGCAGGCTGGCGGCGTGAAGTCACGCAGCGCCAATGGCATTCTTGGCGATCCCACAACAGCCAATGCAGAACATGGCAACGAAATTGTCATCACGCTTGTTGCTGATCTGGCACGAACGATCGACAAAGTGTTCACCCAATGACGATGTCTGAACTCACCGGTCTGCATGTCATCGCAGATCCATCGCTTCAGCAACGCGAACGCGGAACTGTTCTGATTGGTGGCTCCCCGCTTCGCATTGTCCGCATTAGCGAAAAGGGTGCCGACCTCGTCGATGCACTTTTAGATGGTGCTCCCGTTCCTCCGGGCAAGGGCGCGACATCATTAGTTCGCCGACTTCTCGATGGCGGATTGTTGCAGCCTGTACCTCAATCAACGCCATTCACGACCGCCGATGTCACGGTTGTGATTCCTGTTCGCGGTTCGCTTGAACCCGGGCTGTTGGATGGCATCGGCGAAGTCGCTCACATCATCGTGGTTGATGATGAAAGCGCGGAACCAGTCACGACTCCATCGAACACAACGCACGGAGTGAGCGTTCGCTGCCTACGTCGCGACACCAACGGTGGTCCCGCCGCCGCCCGCAATACCGGCCTTGGTGCCGTTACCACCGCTCTCGTGGGGTTTGTCGATGCCGATTGTCTTCCTCGCGCTGGTTGGATTGCTTCTTTGCTTACGCAATTTGGTGATCCCAATGTTGCTGTCGTTGCTCCGCGAATCACGTCGGTTGAACCAGTGGGAACCGCAGATCACCCGTTGCTTTCACGTTATGAACGCGCTCATGCCTCGCTCGATCGCGGGACGCAACGGGGGCGAGTGCGTGCTCGGACTCGGGTTTCCTATGTTCCGTCGGCCGCGCTCGTTTGTCGCGTCGATGCACTTCGAGAAATCGGCGGCTTCGACGAGGCCATGACCGTTGGGGAAGACGTCGACCTGGTGTGGCGTCTCGATGAATCAGGGCACACGGTTCGCTACGAGCCAAGTGTCACCGTTGGCCACCGCCACCGCACCAGCCCGTGGCCCTGGCTGCGCCGGCGCTTCGACTACGGCACTTCTGCCGGTCCGTTGGCCAAACGCCATCCGGGAGCACTGGTTCCCATCGAAGCGTCGGGGTGGAGCATCGCCACTTGGGGCCTCGTTGCTGCGGGTCACCCGATTGTGGCGGGTGCCGTTGTCGGGGCCACCGCAGGAATGCTGAGCGGGAAACTCGACGGACTTTCGCGACCAATGCCTGTGGCCGCGCAACTGGCCGGTCGCGGTCATCTCAGTGCTGGTCGCACCATTGCGCAGGGTCTTGTTCGGCCCCTTTGGCCGCTGACCGCACTCGCAATCATCGTCATTCCATGGCGACGTTTAAAACTCGCGCTTCTCGCTGCGGTGCTCGCGCCTTCGATCATCGACTGGATTCGCACTCGACCCAACATCTCGCCCGTTCCCTACGTCGCGCTGCGCCTTGCCGACGACATCGCCTATGGCGCGGGCGTATGGGTCGGCTCCGTGCGCGCCGGAACCATCGAACCACTCATTCCCGATGTCACCAGTTGGCCGAAAGCCAGTCGCTACACGCGCTGGCGCACCGACAAGGCTCAGCCCTAAAGCGACTCAGCCGACGTTCAAGAGATCGACGACGAACACCAGGGTTTCGCCGCCCTTGATGGCGCCACCGGCGCCACGATCGCCATACCCAAGATGCGATGGGATGGTGATGCTTCGGCGGCCACCGATTTTCATACCGGCAACGCCTTGATCCCAACCAGCAATGACTTGACCGGCACCGAGGCGGAACTCGAAGGTGTCGTTGCGATCCCACGACGCGTCGAACTGCTGCCCGTCACTCCATGCAACACCGACGTAGTGAACAGTCACGTTCGCGCCGGAAAGAGCTTCGGCACCGGTGCCGACTTCGATGTCTTCGATGACAAGGTCGGCCGGCGGTGCGGTGTCGGGAATGGTCACGGTGGGTTTGGTATCAGCCATGGCCGAAACTTAGTGCGAGTCAGGAACGATGGGCCACAAGGGCTCGCCATTCCCCATCTTCCCGAACGTCATCAACAACCGCACCGGCCTCTTTGAGTGCTGTGCCAACAACGTCGATCTGTTCCGCAAGTAGCCCACTCAGCACCAACACGCCATGTGGCTTGGTGATCTGGACCAAACCTTGGGCCATCGAACAAAGCGTCGCAGCGCCGATATTGGCCAGCACAAGGTCGTAGGTCGAGTTGTCGAGTTCATCAATCGTTGCTGTCGAAACGTCAACGACATCGGCCACATCGTTGCGGCGCGCATTCTCGATCGTTGCGATGATCGCTTCAGGAGAAATGTCAGTGGCGATTGCCTCCCTTGCCCCCAGGCGCACCGCAGCAATCGCCAAAACACCGCTTCCACAACCAATGTCAGCCACGACTGCCCCGGGCGTGACGAACTCTGCCACCGCCTCCAAACACAGCCGCGTGGTCTCATGCGATGCACTTCCAAACGCGTGACCGGGATCGATCAACAACACAAGGTCATCGGTGGTCACATCTGGCGGGGCATCGAGCCACGGTGGAACGATCACGATGTTGGGACCGGCGCGCCATACCTGTGCATGTTCTCTCCATGCATCAAGACCGGTATCGGCGGCCACAGGTTCCGCCCTTACTGCCCAACGATCAGAAAGCTTTTTCACCACGAGTTCTGCCAGCGTTGCCTCGCAGCCAATTCGAAGTTCGATCGACCCGTTGGCCAGTGCGAGTTCTTCAACCCCACTGACGCCCAGGTCCCAGACCAACCCCGACACTTCGTCGACCTCGTCCTCGTGAACAACGAGAACTACTGCAGTCCATTCGGTCACAACGCGTCGACACCAAACGGATTTCCGTCGAATCGATCGACTGTCGCGAAATTTTGAACTGGTTCGCGACGCAACTTGGTGGGCTGATGCACGGGGTGCCCGATCATCATCACACCGGCTAACGAGAGGTTCTCGGGAACATTGAGAAGATCACGAACCTCGGGCTCGACCCGCGCGTGCATCGTCGTGATCACTCCCCCGAGTCCTTCAGAACGAGAGGCAAGAAGAATGTTCCACATGAACGGATAGATCGATGCTCCCGCAACCATTGTGTAGTGGCCAAGATCACGATCGGTTGCGACTAATCGCTCCAAGTCACCGAACACCGCCAAGATGATCGGTGCACCAAAGGTGATTTCCACTCGATCACGAACCATCTCGTCATAGTCGCCACTCGTACGTGCCGCGTCGACGACCTTGTCTTCAATCTGGCGATCACCGACCGGTGCCCATGGAGTGAAGCCGGCAGCGGTCTGGGCGAAGTAATCGCGCCACGGACCGAGGTACAACTCACGCAACGCGTTTCGAAGCGCCGGGTCTTTCATCACAACGACATGCCAGGCCTGACGATTCCCGCCGTTCGGAGCGAAACGTGCGTGATCGAGAATGCGCGTCAACGCCGCGTCATCGACTGGTTCATCGGTGAACTCACGTACCGAGCCAGTTCCCCTGATCGTGGCGACCAGATCCGTTGACCTCTCCATCACAATCCTTCTCTCACAAAACTATTTGTGGCCATCCCCCTCGGGGGCGGATTGTCATCGACCGAGGTACTCGTCACGGATCTGTTGCTTGTAGAGCTTTCCCGTTGGAAGTCGCGGCAATTCATCGCGAAAATCGATGACTCGCGGCACCTTGAATCCGGCGAGTTGCTCGCGGGCATAGGTACGCAATCGCTCGATGGTCGCGTCGTCCGCCGCAATTCCAGGTTCAAGCTGCACCACAGCGTGCACGTACTCGCCGAACTCGGGATCAGGGAGGCCGAACACCGCGACATCAACGACATCGGGATGCATGATGAGCGCCGATTCGATTTCGGCCGGGTAGATGTTGACGCCGCCGGAAATGATTGTGAACGCGCGGCGATCAGTGAGGTAGAGAAAACCGTCTTCGTCGAGATAACCAATGTCACCAAGCGTCATCCAGTTGTCAAACTGCGGATGGCGACTGTCTTTCGTCTTTTCCGGATCTCCGTGGTATTCGAAATTGGCTTGGGGCTGTTCGAAATACACAAGACCAATTCCACCAGTTTCGAGTTCGTTGCCTTCGTCATCGCAAATGTGCGGGATGCCATTAATCGGCTTACCTACCGAACCCGGATGCGCCAGCCACTCCTCGGATGTAAGGAATGTCATGCCACTACCTTCGGTGCCGGCGTAGTACTCACTCACGATCGGGCCAAGCCATTCGATCATTTGCCGTTTGGCCTCGGGCGGACACGGTGCGGCGGCGTGCACCATCAACTGAAGACTCGACAAGTCGTAACGAGCCTTGACCTCATCGGGCAATCCCAACATTCGCACCATCATCGTGGGAACAACCTGCGCGTGAGTGATCGAATCGCGTTCGACAACACGCAAAAATTCCTCTGCATCGAACTTCTCGAGAACGACAACGGTGCCACCGAGTTCGTGGACACCACAGGACCAAATGATTGCGGCCGAGTGATACAGCGGGGCCGGACATAAGTAGATCGACTCAGAGTTCATCCCCAACATGAACTGCAGAAGTAATGAGATCGTCCCGCCCTGGCCGTCGTCAACCATTCGATCAGGAAGTTCACGCTTAATTCCCTTCGGCCTACCGGTGGTGCCCGAGGAATAGAGCATGAAGTCACCGCGGGGTTGTGAGGCAAATGCTTCGTCAGTGGTCGACGCGAGCGCGTCTTCGTAGGACTCAAAACCGTCAACGGTTCCATCCATCATCAAACGCACCGGGCAATCCGGGATGAATGCCAGCATTTCCTTCGCAACCTTCGACTGGTTCTTCGTGGAAATGAATGCTTTCGCGGTGGAATCGGTAATCAAGTAGGCAGCTTCCTCCGCTTGCAGATAGCGGTTGACCGTCACCAAATACATGCCAGAGCGCAACGCGGCCCACGCCACTTCGAAATACCGCGGATTGTTTTCGGCAAAAAGTGCAACCATGTCGCCACGAACGAGACCTTGTTCGGCCAAATAGCGAGAGAGTCGCTTTGAACGCTCATCGAGTTCGGCGTAGGTGACGACCGTTCCCGACGAACCCATGATTACTGCAGTTTTGTTCGGCGTCGTACGCCCGTGTTCTCCCGGATACATGATTCCCCCTTGCGAAGACCGAAATGCCCGTGACAAAACGGACCCTAGTCCCGACTCCGCCGGGTGAACTCGGAGTGCAGTGCGTTCAGTCGCTGCTATTCATCGTTGTGAGGGCGGCGCGACAGGCCTCACAAACGGGGTACTGATAGGGATCGCGCGTAGGGATGAACTTCTCCCCGCACAGGGCGGTGATTTCCTCACCCAGCACGTATCCGCGCATCTGGTCATCCTTGCGGATGATGTGCGCGACTTTGCCCTCTTCAAGATCAGGATCAGAGGGCCGGGTGTCTTGGCGTTCACTGACGTCGGATTCGGTGATCGAGAGACGAACTGCGGTGCTACTCACGTTTTCATCGTACCGCTCCACACAAGGGGGGCCGAAAGTCAGGTCCCGCGAGTGTCCCAATGCCAAGGTTCGCTCGGGAGGTTATAG
>JASJMB010000024.1:0-28388 GCA_037620085.1 Acidimicrobiales bacterium
AAATCCGGTTCATGCTCGAAGAACACCGCAACAACTTCAACCATTACCGACCCCACAGCGCCCTGGCATATCAAACACCCGTCGAGTTTGCTAACGACTGGCGAAACGAAAACGCGGTATTAGTCTCAAATCAGGTGGACCAGTAAATGGGGTCCAGGACAATTTCTATGCATCGAGTGCAGGTGGACTGTGAGCGTTGTTCAAACATTTTAAGCCTTTGGGGTGGGATGGAGATCTGGCTCGGAAGCGAGGGGTTCGTGGTCACCGATTGGTCACACGAGGTCGTGAGAGCCGTGGAAATCGCTAGAAATGTGGTCTCAAACCAAGCGTGAAATTGGTTCTATATATAGGTGTGAGAGAGCGAAGAACAGTTCGAGTGGGCTCATAACCCGAAGGTCGTTGGTTCAAATCCGACCCCCGCCACCATCGAAGTAGGAAGAGCCGACCTACAGGTCGGCTCTTTGCGTTTCGAAGAACGCGCCCTCGGAGTTGGGAATGGATTCGTGGGTGCGGCGGGGAAGAGCGCCGCGAGGTATCCAATGCTGCGGAGGTCAGAGGCACAGTGTCGCCCTAGAATCGGTGTATGCCTAAACGCTGGGTCACTCGGTGCACCTATGCAGCGGAAATGGTGTGTTGAATGACCACGAACCGACTTCGTCAGGTTGCCTCCTTCCTGCTTCTCGTCGTCGCGCTTGCGGTCGCTGTTCCAGGAGCTTCATCGACAGCCGCGTCTGGCATATCCCCGTCCGCACAGTTCACTCAAGCGCAAATGCTTCTAGAGGGTGGCCCATCGACGCAGATCGCGGCACTTGAGGCTCAAGGAAATTTCCACGATGCCGCGCTGATTCGTGCCCTGGCTGCGGTGCCACGAGGGTTCTGGCTTGTTGGGGGTCAACCTGAAGATGTGGAGGCCTACGTCGCTGAGATTATGGCGCAGGCATCTGCAACGTCGTCAGTTCCGATCCTTGTCGCGTACAACATTCCTGGGCGTGATTGTGCACAGTATTCGGCAGGCGGTGCAACAAATTCCTTGGCTTACGCGGCGTGGGTGGATGCAGTGGCGAGAGGGATTGGAAATGGCCAGGTAGTTGTCATTCTTGAGCCCGATTCGCTTGGTTTGTTGCCTTCTGGATGTGGCGGTCCGAACGTGAATTATCCGTTTACTGATGCCGACCGGTATGCCGAACTTATTGATGCATTGGATACGTTCACGGCCCTCCCCGCTGCCAGTGTGTATCTGGACGGCACTCAAAGCGCATGGCTTTCGGTGGGTGACGTTGCATTGCGTCTGGCCACTGCACACGTGGAACGAGCACAGGGGTTTTTCCTTAACGTTTCGAATTTTCAATCGAATCAGAACTTGATCACCTACGGCACATGGATTTCGAAGTGTTTGGCCTTCGCAAAAAACCCTGCTGATGGAGGTTGGCGCCTCGGACACTACGAGTTATGTGCGAGTCAGTACTGGCCGGCCAATGCGAATGATTTCTCGAGTTGGGCACTTTCCGATGCCTGGTACGACACCAATCTCGGAGCAGTTACAGCCACTGCACATTTCGTTATTGATTCTGGGCGTAACGGCCGCGGGCCGTGGACAGCCCCGGCCAACCATCCCGCAGGAGATCCGCAGGAATGGTGTAATCCCCCGGGTCGAGGAACAGGAATTGCAACGACTGCGGTGACAGATGTGCCACTTCTTGATGCGTACTTATGGATTAAGCCGCCGGGAGAGTCAGATGGAGGATGCTTCAGATGGACTGGAGGCCCCCACGACCCTGTTCGAAATATGGCAGACCCCGCAGCAGGTTCTTGGTTCGACACGATGGCACTTGAACTTGCCACAAACGCGCAACCCAACCTTGAGCCACTTCTGAGTTCCATAGCCAGCGCCGGTGGCAGCACGATTCCCTCATTTGTTGGCAGCACGATCCCTTCATTTACAGGCTGATCGGTTGCACGGCCCCTGATGTCGACTTCCCAACCGTCGTTCGGCTCAGTTCTACGACTGCACGCGCTTGCCGCGTTGCTTAGGTGTGAGACGACGGGGTACGGCTCGAGTGGGCTCATAACCCGAAGGTCGTTGGTTCAAATCCGACCCCCGCCACCATCGAGGAACGCCCGGGTCACATGGCCTGGGCATTCGCCGTTGGCGGGGGCGCGTGACCGGCGACGTTTACCGACTGTCGGTGGCGACGAGCGGGGCGAAACGTTCCGCAGCGGAGCCGCTCACGCCCGGCAGCAGGTATTGGTAGGTGTGCATCGTGAACGCGAAGCGGGCGTGGCCGAGGCGTTTAGATACGACCTTGATCGCGGTGCCGTCGGCGACGAGAAGAGACGCGTGGGTGTGGCGTAGGTCGTGGAACCGCACCCGTGGCATCCCGCTGCGCTGCACGATGCGGTCGAAGAGTTGGCTGATCGATTCGGGGTTGACTAACCGGCCGGTGGCGTTGCAGAACATCCGGTCGTCGGACCCGCACGGCAACCCATCGCGCCCGAGCTGTCGTCGCCACTGTCGAAGCTCGTACAGGGTGGCGCGGCCGATCTCAACGCTTCGGCGGCTGGTGCGCGTCTTGGGTGCGAACTCGACGGGGCGGCCGCCGACGTTCTGCAGGGTGCATGACACCGACAGCCGGGAGTGGGCGACGCTGAGCTCGGCAGCAGTGCGTGATCGCGCGATACCGCTGACGGGTGGCCGTCGACGGCTGGGAGTGTCTCGGGCAAGGTTGCGGTCGATCATCTGCTCGTATCGGAACGAGGTCCGGAGACGCAATTGGGCCTTGTGGGTCGGGAGCCAACGTGTGCGCAGATAACGCGGGACCCTGAGACTTTGCGCTGACGGTAAAGGCAACGAATCGAGCAGAAGCTGATAATTGACAGAGTCCAGAATCTGTGGTTAAGTCTCCCTTGTAATGAATACAGCAGTGGAACTCCTTCGCGAGCATGGCGTCCAGGTCACCGCTCAACGACTCGCGATCATGCGCGTCGTTGCGGAGCAGCCACATATCACAGCTGGCGAGCTAGGCGACGTCGTGCGCTCCCAACTCGGGAGCATCTCGCGGCAGGCGATCTATGACTCGCTTGGCGTCCTCGTGGACAAGAAGCTGATCCGGCGGATCCAGCCTGCGGGCTCGGTGGGTCGCTACGAGAGCCGGGTCGGCGACAATCACCACCACCTGATCTGCCGGGTGTGCCGGATGATGTTCGACGTCGACTGCGCGGTTGGTGAGGTGCCCTGCCTCACCGCGGACGACACCCACGGATTCGAAGTTAACGAAGCCGAAGTCACCTATTGGGGCCGGTGCCCGACCTGTCGAGCGGACGATCCGCCTGATGATGTCGGCCGCCGACGCAGTGCGGTCTTCCCGCACGAGCAAGCAACTATCCACAACGATTCAAGGAGCATGACATGAATGATCAACTTCCCGCGGAGTCAGCACCCGACATCAACGATTCGACGGCCAAGTGCCCGGTGCTACAGAGCACGCACACCGCAACAGGCAGCTCGGCCAACCAGCACTGGTGGCCCAACCAGCTCAACCTCAACATCTTGCATCAGGGCTCGAGTGTGTCGAACCCGATGGACTACGACTTCGACTACGCCGCCGAGTTCGCCACCCTCGACTACGCCGCCCTGAAGGCCGACCTCACTGCCCTCATGACCGACTCCAAGGAGTGGTGGCCTGCTGACTACGGGCACTACGGCCCGTTCTTCATCCGTATGGCATGGCACTCGGCTGGCACTTATCGCACCCACGACGGTCGTGGTGGAGGCGGCTCCGGTCAGCAGCGTTTCGCCCCTCTGAACAGCTGGCCTGACAACGGCAACCTCGACAAAGCTCGCGCTCTGCTCGAGCCGATCAAGAAGAAGTATGGCCGCAAGATCTCCTGGGCCGACCTGATGCTCCTGACTGGCAACGTGGCGCTCGAATCGATGGGCTTCAAGACGTTCGGTTTCGCCGGCGGTCGTGAAGACGTATGGGCTCCCGAAGAAGATGTCTACTGGGGCCCTGAGAACGTGTGGCTTGACGACCAGCGTTACAGCGGTGACCGCCAGCTCGAAGCGCCGCTGGGCGCTGTGCAGATGGGCCTCATCTACGTCAATCCTGAGGGCCCGAACGGCAATCCCGACCCCATCGGGTCCGGTCGCGATATTCGCGAAACCTTCGGTCGTATGGCGATGAACGACGAAGAGACCGTTGCGTTGGTCGTCGGCGGTCACGCCTTCGGCAAGATGCACGGTGCCGGCCCGGAATCCGCACTGGGCGCCGAGCCCGAGGGCGCACCAATGGAGCAGCAGCTCCTCGGCTGGACGAATAGCTTCGAGACTGGCGTGGGCATTCACACAACCACGAGCGGCTTCGAAGGGGCATGGAACCGCACGCCCACGAAGTGGGACAACAATTACCTCGAAACGTTGATGGACAACGACTGGGTACTCACCGAGAGCCCTGCCGGCCACAAGCAATGGACAGCACCGGCGCTCGCCGGCACGGTACCGGACGCTCAGCGTCCCGACGTGTTCCACGCCCCGGTAATGAGTACGGCCGACATGGCCATGAAAATGGACTCGATCTACGGCCCCATCTCGCAGCGTTTCCGCGACAACCCGGAACAGCTCGACGATGCGTTCGCTCGTGCTTGGTACAAGCTCCTGCACCGCGACCTGGGTCCGAAGTCCAACTTCATCGGCCCCGAGGTTCCGGCTGAGGAACTGCTGTGGATGGACCCGATTCCGGAAGGCACCGCACTCAGCGACGCCGACGTCGCAACCGTCAAGGCCGCGATCATGGCGACCGGCATCAGCATCACCGAGCTTGTCGAGACGGCCTGGGCCTCAGCGTCCACCTACCGTCAAAGCGACCGCCGCGGTGGCGCCAACGGTGGCCGCATTCGTCTCGCTCCGCAGAACGGCTGGAACGTCAACCACCCCGAACAGCTCCGCCGTGTGCTGTCCGCCCTCGAAGGCGTGCGGTCGAGCGTCGGCATCAACGTGTCGATGGCTGACCTCATCGTGCTCGGTGGCGCCGCTGCAGTCGAAGCCGCAGCGGCCGCAGGTGGTCACAGCGTAAGGGTCAACGTCAGCACCGGCCGCGGCGACGCCACAGCCGAGCAGACCGACGAAGAATCCTTCGCGTGGCTCGAGCTGAAGAACGACGGCTTCCGCAACTACCTGGGCAAGGGCACCAGCCATGTCGCCGAGCACCTGCTCGTGGACCGGGCACAACTGCTCGGCCTCAGCGCTCCGGAGATGGCCGTCCTCGTCGGTGGTCTCCGAGTGATCGGTGTCAGCACCGACAACCTTGGCGTTCTCACCCACAATGTTGGCACGCTCAGCAACGACTTCTTCGTCAACCTGATGGACCAGGACACTGTGTGGTCTGCTGCATCGGGCACCGAAGACACGTTCGAAGGCCGTGACCGCGCTAGTGGCGAACTCAAGTGGACCGGTAGTCGCAACGATCTCGTGTTCGGTTCGAACTCGGTCCTTCGGGCTATCGCCGATGTTTATGCAGCCGATGATGCCAGCGCCAAGTTCGCCAAGAACTTCGCCGCCGCATTCGCCAAGGTGATGGACGCCGATCGCTTCGATCTTGCCTGATCACCACGACCTGAAGCGTTCCAACTCAACCCGCTCTGAGCCACATCGGTGGTTTAGAGCGGGCTAGGTCGACTTGTAGTTCACCGCTCGTGAAGATCACCATCGTCGAGGGCGACGGTATCGGTTTGTAGGGCGAGACCCCTGCGCCTTTGACCGACCGTCCTCGGACGGCCTGGGTCTTACACCGATGCGCGAGCGCGCCGAGGAGCTCGAAGGCCGTGTCTCATCACTGTTGACAAGGCACTCTCGGTGGTGGCTTGGTTTGCTGATGATGAAGGTCCGTCTGGTGGCGTCACACCAGTGAATTATCCGGGTGGAGCGACATTGCCGGCGACCGGTAATGACCCGTGGGCACTCGGACTGATCGGTGGTGGAGTCTTCCTCGCCGGAGCGGCACTCACCCTTCTGGGGGGCCGTTGGTATCGCCGGAGTTAGGCGACGTGGGCTCATAACCCGAAGGTCACGGGTTCAAATCCAACCCCCCGCCACCAATTTGCCAGAACGGAGCGCCACCCCAAAGTCCGGGTGTTTGGAGGTGACTAGGGTGCTGCGTCATGACAACACTGCGCGACACTCGACCTGGGTCGGCCGCCGCGCTTGTCGGGGTTGCGATCGTGGGTGGGACACTGGCAGCGCTGATCACCGCCAGCTTCATCTGGCTGTATGAGTCCGGGCTCGATCTGGTGTGGAACACGGTGCCCGAGAGGGTCGGGGTGGACCCCTACTCGTCGTGGTGGCCGTTTGCCATCCTTATTGGTGGTGGCGTGCTCGTGGGGCTCGGCCAGCGATTGCTGGGTAATCAGCCCGAGTCGATCGAGAAGGTTGTCGACAAGTGGAAGAACCACGAGCGGGTTGAGCCCAGGACCATTCCAGCCACCATGGTCAACTCGTTGCTGGCCCTCATTGCCGGGGGACCCGTTGGGTTCGAGGCTGCTCTGGCGGGCCTGCTTGGTGGGTCGGCGACCTGGATTGGTGATCGCATCCAGGCGGTGCGGCGTCTGGTACGTCGGGCTTTCGGTGCCGACGACGACGAGTCGCTTCCCTCTGCCCTGCGGCAACTGCCCTACTGGCTCGCTGCAGTGGCCGGACTGATCACCTATCGCTGGCTGCCGTTTGGGCAGCTCGACACCGGCTTCCGTTTCGGCACCTTCAGCGGTGACCTGAACGTCACAACGGTGCTCGTCAGTTTCGGCTTCGCCGCCATCTTGTCTGTGCCCATCGCCTGGGCCGCCCACTTCGCCAACCGGGCGGAGGAGGCTGCCCGGTTCCGCCGGGCGCCCATACCGTTTGCCATGGTGGCAGGGCTGATGTTCGCCCTGCTGGCCATGCCCACCCACCTCGTGCTGTTCTCGGGCCAGACCGGCTACCAGTCGCTGCCTGAGCTCGGGTACGGCACGCTCGCCTACCTCGTGGTGGCGAAGTGGGTGGCGCTGGTGATTGCCCTGGGCGCCGGTTGGCGTGGCGGGCCGGTGTTCCCGCTGTTTTTTTCGGTTTCCGCCGCAGCCGTCCTTCTGGCTAATGGCCTGAGCCTTGAAACCGACATCGTGATGGTGGCAGGGACCGCAGCGGTGAGCGCCGTGTTCCTGAAAGGACGGATCGCGGCCGCGTTCCTGCTCACCATGTACGTGGCTCCGCCGTCGTACGCCGTCGTCATCCTCATCGGGGCCATCGGAGCCGCAGTGGCCCTGGCAGTGGCCGGTCCGGCACGCCTGCTCCCGCCAGAACCGACAACCGGGAAAGCTCCACGGTCCGCCCAGACCTAGATGTACTCGGCCTGGCGGGTCATTCGGGGCTTCTTTGCGATCCGGCCCGACGGAGTCCTATTGATTGGGGTGGGGTTGTCGATAGCGGCAGGGTCGACTGCCCCAGATCAACACCGCCGACAAAGTCGCTCCGTCATTTTAGGGTGCTCCAATAGGGAATGAAATCACCTCAAGTTGATGATCGGTTGATCAAGAAAGGGTCGAAGGAGTCCAGTCCCCGAGAGATATTCATCAATGAGAGCCAAAAACCCATAAGTCTCGTACTCCTCGGGGTAGTGAGCGGCTCTGTGCGTGCATAGTTCACAGATCATCGGTTCGCCGCTCTCAATGCTGGCCAAGAGACGATGTAGGTATCCCTCTGTGCCGATCTCAAGAACGAGATCGCCGGCTCGATTGTCGCAAAGGGGGCAACGCGGAGCTTCAACCGTGGGTGGGTTCGTCAAGTACTCGATGACGGTTTCAGGAAAGCCTGGCCCGAGGGCGAGTGAATAATTTTCCGCAAGATCTGCGCACCGAGCGCAGGAGAATCGAGTTGGTTGCTTAAGTATTTGGGTCCTCAATATTCAGGAAGTGAATCTGTGTTTTAGAAACGGGCTTGTGGCCACTGATTGGTCACACACGGCTCTGCGAGCCACCAGGATCAGCAGAAAGTCGACCCTAAAGCCGCTCGAAATTGGGTTATATGTAGAGGTGCGGGGGACAAGAGAATGCTTCGAGTGGGCTCATAACCCGAAGGTTGTTGGTTCAAATCCGACCCCCGCCACCATCGAATACGCAGTTCAGGCCTAGGCCGCCCAGCCCCCTTTTCGGAGGGGGCCTCTTGCCGCTCGACCACGACTGGTCACAGGAAATTTGCGGACCGTTCAACGCTGCAACCACACCATCGGCGGGAAGCCCCTGATTTTCAGGAATCAGGTGGCTGTTACGGTGCGGACCTTCGTAGGCAACGGCTTTGATCAGCGCGGAACACCGTACGTTCGCGTGTACAACAGTCAGAGCGACATCGGGGCGTTTGAATCACAGCCCGATCCAACTCCTGCCACAACAACGACGGTTACTTCAGACGAACCGGTCGTGCCGACTTTCACTGGTTGAACGGCCCGAGCCCAAAGTAATTACGCACTGAAAGTGGGGGGTCGGATTCGCTCGGTCCCCCGCTTTTTGTTTCTGTTTGAATTAGTTTGCGGCTTTCGCCGCGAGCAGCATGGCCGATGCCATTCCGGTAGTGGACGCACAGCCTCGTCGTCAGGGCAAGCCTTCGTACATGGGTGCAACTGCCAAGTTCGGATCATCGGTAGAGCTTCCAGACGCCGCCAGGAGCTGTACCTCGAGGGCGATGTGACCTTGGATGTCGATTGGGTTGGGGGAGATGACATCGGGAAATGCGGCGAACATCACGACTAGTGCGACGAGGCGCTCAAAGAGGAGTCTGGCGGTCTCTTCAGAGAGTCCGAAGTTCTCAATGAAGCGACTGGTCACCCGTTTCTCGATCGTACGTTCGGTGGCCGGAACCCCAGCAGGATGATTGGCGGACAGCCAAACAGCGAGACGGGCCATCCGGATGGTGTTCTGATGGATGCCATCGGCTGGAGGCGGGATGGTTATTGTCTCGGCCGCTTCATCGGCGACCCGCTCGTAGATCGCGCTCAGAAGTTCGACCTTCCCTCCGAAGTAGTCGGGGATGTATCGGTGATGGAGCCCCGCCGAATCGGCGATCATCCGGATCGTGAGTTCCTCGGGCCGATGGTCAAGGAGGAGAACACAGGTCGCCTCCATGAGGAGTTCCATCGATTCGCTCCGGGTTCGATTTGTGCGTTGCTTTCGATCTCCATCGGGTTGACTCGATTCCATGAGAGCATTGTAGGGAATAAAAAGTGAATAGTGGTCATAACTGTGGTTAACTAGCGCGTATGAAGACAATAAAGTTGATGTCAACAGTTCGAGCACTGGGATTAACACTCGCAGCATTCGCGTTCGTCGTGACGAGCGTCGTCATGCCGACCGGGAACGGAACCGTCGTCGGTGCGCTCGTCCTTCCGAGTGAACTCACAGGGTTCGAATCTCCCTTCCTCGGGACGCCTCGGTTCGCGCAATTCTCAGCGACGAAAGTCGCCGGACCAGCGTTGGTCGAGAAGGTCGGTCGAGCTGGGGCCGATGAACTCGCTGCATCGCTCGGGTTCCCTGCGGACAAGGTGATGACGAACGAGCAGTACCTGAAGTTCGTAACCGGTCAGGGTGTCGGCGGTGACCTGTCCCAGGCGATCCTCGTCGGCCAGTCGGTTGGACTCATGATCAACATTCCCGGCGTTCCTCTCTACGCGAACGTCGCAGGCGAGGTTCGACCCACCGCCCTCGGTGGTTTCGGACTCATGGTTGATCCGGCTGGAATGTTGGGGAGTCTCGCCTATGCGAGTTCGCCGTCGAAGCAGATCAATGCCCTGCTCGCCCCGGGCGGCTACATGGGTGACTGGTGTCGTGACAACGGATGCGGCTCAATGATGGTCGCCCTTTACGCATCGGCCTATACCGGCGAGGCGGTCTTGGGCTATTTATCGCAGCAGGCGACCGAACCGGTTGAACTCGTGTCGAACAACAAGGACGGAGTCGTCACACAGGTGGGGATGTCGTTGGTCCCACCGATCTATTTGGTCAATTTTCTTCTTATGTATGCGCTCAATCCGGACCTCGCTGCGCTCATGCCGAGGAACTGGACGGGAATCCCCGATCAGATCTCAGCGGCCCTCTGGGAGAGTGGCGGACAGGTTCCTTATGCGGACTACGCATCGTTGCTGCCGAGTTATGAGGAGCGCCTGGAACCGTTCGCAGGAACTGCTCCAGTTTCGAATGGTGGAGTAACCGCCAGCAGTTCCTCGGTCACGCTCAATCACCCGAGTTCCTCGGCGGTCGATTCGGATGGGAACCTCTTCATCGCCGATACCGGCAACAATTTGATCCTGAAGGTCGCGTCTGACGGTTCATCGAGTGTGGTTGCCGGTGGCGGGGCAGTTTCACCTTCGGCCACTTCGGTCGCGACGGACGCTGCGTTGTCGTCACCGCGAGGTGTAGCGGTTGATGCGGATGGAAACGTTTTCATTGCCGATTCCGGGAACAATCTGATCCTGAAAGTTTCCCCCATCGGTTCGTTGAGTGTGATCGCTGGTGGCGGTGCGAACTCGCCGCGTGAATCTGGACCGGCAACTTCGATGAAGCTGTTGAATCCCGGCGGAGTAGCGGTTGATCGACATGGCAACGTGTACGTGGCTGATACCGGCAACGGTCTTGTCGAGGAGATCGACGCGACCACACAGAACCTCTACGTCCTCGCCGGCGGCGGCACGATGACACCCCAGGAGTCGCAGGCCTCGACGACATGGGCGGGCCATTACGGTCCGGGTCGAAATGTTCATCTCGATGCTCCCGAAGGGATCACCGTTGATGCATCGGGAATCGTCTATGTCGCCTCGACTGGAGATGACGTCATCATTCGCCTTATCAGTGGGACGTTGAGCGTGGTAGCGGGAGGTGGTTCCGATTCCGTTTGGGTCACCGGTCGGGCTACGGCTGCTGCCCTGTCCGCGCCGCGTGGTGTCACGGTCGATCCCTCAGGTGCCCTCTACATCTCCGACAGCGGCAATGGGGTCGTCGAACGAATGGAAGCGATCGTCTCGGAAGGCACGGTGGTAAGGCCGTCATTCACTGGTTGAGTGGAGGTCCATCGTTCGATCAGAGTTCGGCTTAATGGTGCGGCGGACATTGGAAACTGTCGAAATTTCTTGAAAGCGACTGCATGACTTGTTTGAAGAAGGCAACGTGAGTATCCGACACTTCCACTCATTCCGACGTCTCATGTTCGGCGCGATCGCCGCAGCACTTTGGCTTGCTTCTGGTTGCTCGTCGAACGCATAACCCGAAGGTCGTTGGTTCAAATCCAACCCCCGACACCATCGAATACGCAGGTAAGGCCCCCTTTCCGGAGGGGGCCTCTTGCATGATTGATCCATAATCGATGCGGGTTTGGTCACAGGAATCTTCTGCACCGGACAACGCATTGGCCACAGTGCCAGCGGGAAGACCCTGATGCTCGGCCATGAGTTGCGTGTACCGATGCAACATGAGACAAATGTCGTTGTGTCCGATCCGTGACGAAACTCTCCGCTGCGCGGGCGGAGCAGTCTGCTTGCTCGTCGGGCCCAGGGAGTCGGAGTGACTGCAGATCTCTGTTGGTGGTAGGTGCGGGTGCCGTCGTCGTGCCGGTGGGCTCGGGGTCGGGGTCGGTTTGGACTTCGAAGGCGCCCATGTCGACCTGACCGTTGGAGACGCGCACGTAGGGTGTTCCGCCTTGGTCGAAATCGTTGCCGTTAAAAGTGGCGACCGGGTTTGGTCCGGCATCGATAGCGGCTGCACCTTCGAGTAGTGCCATGGCCTTGGTTGGTCCACCATTGTCGGCCAACACTTCTAGGGCGGGATCAGCGCTTCGCGTTCTTTATAAAATCGTCGACGCCGTGCCCCGGCGGAAGGTGGGCGCCACCGTGCCAACTCCCGCGGACGTGACGACGAACCCCTAACGGGGGGTCGTCAGTGGCTCGCGCGGCGGCGTGCCACAGGCGAGCATCGTGCAGCAGGACGTCGCCGACATCGCAGTAGATGGCGATCTCGCCGGGTACTTTCTCGAATCCGGGAGGCATGCCCTCTGTGCCGCCGAGGTGACTCCCGGGCACGACGCGGAGGAACCCGTTCGCCGGTGACGTGGCATCGAGATGGATGGTGAACGCGACTGATGGCCAGATGTCGAGATGCGGTCCGCTCTGCCAGTCCGAGTGCCAGCCGATGCGTGAGTAGCCGCTGGATATACCGGGACGCGCGTCCTGATAGACGACACCGAAACGATCATCGTCGAGCAGCCACGCCTGCGGGCCGAGCATTCTTCGCATCGTCTCAACGATCACGGGGGCATGTGCGCACGCGTCGGCGATCTGCGACAACAGCGTGACCTCGGTGACGTAGTGCGCGAACGCGCGGCCGTCGACCATCGCGTCGGGATCATCGAGGATCACGGTTCCGTGGCGCTCCGGCAGGGAGCCCGCGAGTAGTTCGGACTGCCAGAGCTCCATATCCGCCCGCAGTTTGACCAGCGCGGCGGAGTCGTAGACCGATCGCACGCGCGCGAATCCGTTGGTCGAGAGAAACGTGACGATGTCATCGATCTCGTCGGGGCCGAATAGTCCCGGATCGGCGTTGAACACTAACGGATCCATGTCCGAACCCTACGCCGTTGGATTCGTTCCCCGGTCCTTTGAAGTTAGTTGGACGGCGAGTGCGAGAACCACAGCAATCAACGCGACTGCACAGATGGCAACCGTAAAGGGAGCCCCTATGTATTCGATCGTGAAACCCCAGAGAAGGACACCTGCGGGAGCGACGAAAGTCCCGATGGTCGTGACTGTGGCTATGTTCACGATCTCATCACGTTCCGATCCAGACTTTGTTGTGGCGGCGATAAGAAGTAGGCGGACGGTGAATCTGCTGGCGCCTAATCCAAACCCGATAATTATCCACACCGCAAGGTCGAAATCCGAGAGTGGAATCAGAGCACTTGCGGCAAACATGATCATGAACCCGGCAGCCCAAATCGCGGCCCACAAGGCGGAGGCCAGTTCTTGTCGGCGCTTTAGAAGTCTTCTGGTCAGGTAGGGCACGAGAAGCCTGCCAGCCGCCACGCCAGCGAGCATCAAGCCGGCGCCAGACGGCAGTGGTGCGTGGTCCAGGTCTTTGAGAATCGGAACGATCATCGTGAACAACGGGATCGCAAAGAGCGTCATGGCCGCCACCATCACAGTTACGCGTTGTAATTGAGGGCTTGAGCGAAGGCGGGAAAAAATATCGTGTGTGGGACTTGGATGCGCCCGAGTGAGTTTTAGTGCCGCAACTGGTCGAATACATATGACGAATATGACGAGTGGAAGCGTGAGCAGGCCGTTGGCAACAATGCCGATGCCAGGATCGGTTGCGTGGATCAGGTACCCGCCGATGACAGCACCGAGCATTGCCGCGATTCCAGACACAGCACCTCGTCGAGCAAGTGAAGCGGTCAGCGACCCAGTATCAACATAGGAACGAGTGATAAGAGGAGTAAGGACCCCGGTAATGCCAGACATGGTTCCAAAAATGGGCGCCGCAACCAGGAGCACTAACAGACTTGAATCTGTGACCGCTTCGAGAACTCCAACGAATATCCATGACGCTGCGACACCCGCTTGGGCCGAAGCAAAGACTTTTTCACCGCCCCACTTTGCAGCCATCTGATTGGTCCAAAGAGCAGCGACACCGGCTGTGAACAGCATGAGCGCAAGGAAAATACCGGTCGTAACGCCTCCGTTACCACCCGATGCGTAAGTCGTTGCCGATGTCGCACCGAGCGACCCGACTATCGACCCGGCAACAGCCAGACCACCGACAAATAGAAAGCCCACGGTCCGTGGTTCTAGGTGCGTGCCGGACATTTTCGCATCATAGAGTGATCGTCATAGAACGCTTGTCCTCGCCAACTACTTCCTGTTCATTTCAAGGTTGATGGCGGAGGAATCGTCGCCTACCTCTGCGTACTGGCCGAGGATCGTTTCGTCCTCGAGTCGGCCACGAAAGAAGCCGTCCTCGTCGGTGATCAAGATGTCACCGTTGGGCGCGATGACCCCGTTCACCATCTCCCGTTGCGGCGCTTCGCCCTTCGGCGTGTATTCCTTGAACCCGGCGAAGCCTTGGCCATCTGCAGCTTCGATGACCACTAACTCTTCAGCCCAGATGACTGGCTCGCCGTTATCGTAGCCAGCACCCGTCTGTTTCCACGTGCCAATGAGTTCGGCACCCGTTGGCACAGACTCAGATGAGTTCGACGCACATCCGGCACCGATCGTGACGAGCAACGCCGCAACGGCCGCGGTCAACAAGATAGATATTCTCAATCGCATGATTTCCCCTTTGCGTTTCGTCTATTGTCGCGACTGCGTAACCGTTGGTGGGAATTACCCCGTAAAAGAGCCAATCACTTCAAAGAAGTGTCGTCCCGGTCAACAAATAACGTTAACAGTTGTCACCCGATGCCGATCAGACGAGTGGCCACTTCTAGGATCATCTTTCGATGGACCCCCGGTTTGAACGCTCTCTTGCGTCACTTAGTGACGCGTTGATGGAGGCGGTGATCGCGCCGAGTTGGAGTGGTCTCGGGTATTCCGCCCGACGCCGTCTCGAGGGATGGGACAACCAAGTTCCAGCTCCGATGGACGGCAAGGTCGTGGTTCTCACTGGCTTCACCTCTGGTATCGGTTTGGCGGCTGCAACGCGGTTTGGTGAACTCGGGGCGACATTGCACCTCGTGGGCCGTGACCCGGGTCGTACTTCGGCCTCGGCTGAAGTTCTTGATGGACGCGGGTTCGATGTGCGCACGAGCGTGGCCGATATGGGCGATCTCGACGCCGTTCGTTCGATCGCAACCGAAATCACCGGCGCGCACCAGCACCTTGATGCGCTCATTCACAATGCGGGCGCGCTCTCACCCGACTACACCGTCTCCCCGCAGGGGTTCGAGATGACAGTGGCCTCGCAAGTTCTGGGCCCGTTCCTTCTCACTTCGTTGCTTCTCCCACTGCTTGAAGCGGGCGAGTCGAATGGTCGAGTGATCGCTGTTGCATCGGGCGGCATGTATCCCGAGAAACTTGATGTCGAAAAACTCATTGCCAGCCGGGATTCGTACAACGGAGTGCGCGCATACGCGCGGGCGAAGCGAGCACAGGTTGAACTCAATGTGGAATGGGCTCGGCGGTCTGGCTCGGGCGTGATTTTTCAGGCGATGCATCCCGGCTGGGTCGACACGCCCGGAGTTGTGAAGTCACTTCCTCGTTTCTACGCAATCTCAAAGCCTGTGTTGCGCTCGGCGGAAGCGGGTGCCGACACAATCGTGTGGTTGAGTGATGTCGACGGGAAGGAACTCGGCGCCAACGGCGGCTTTTGGCTCGATCGGCACCGGCGGAGCATCACCAAGGTTCCAGGAACGGGAGCATCGCAGAGCGAACGCGACCGACTTTGGCAATGGTGTGAAGACAACAGCGGGTCAGGTCGACAGCCCTAGTGAAAATTGCGATTATCGGTTCCGGGATTGCCGGACTCACGTGTGCGCACCTACTTGACCAGGATCACGACGTAACCGTTTTTGAAAGCGGGGATCGCGTCGGCGGCCATACGAATACGGTCGATGTGACGGTGACAGACAACTCCGGTCGAACAGAATCGTTTGCTGTAGATACTGGATTCATCGTCTTCAACGAGGGCAATTACCCAAACTTCATCACCCTGCTGGATCGTCTTGGAGTGGCGAGCCAACACAGCGAGATGAGCTTCTCGGTAATGTCCGAATCCACCGGGCTCGAATACCGCGGCACCAACCTCAACACGCTCTACGCGCAGCGACGCAACATCCTGAGTCCGTCGTTCACACGCATGCTCTTCGACATCATCCGATTCAATCGTGCGGGTCGCGCCGCACTCACCGAGTCCGATTCATTCGCCGATGACATATCACTGCGTGAATTTGTCGAAGTGCGGAAGTACTCGAAGCGGTTCGTCGCCGAATTTCTTATTCCGTTTGGTTCGGCGATCTGGTCGGCAGATCCTGCGACCTTCCTAGAGTTTCCGGCCGCCACCTATTTCAGATTCATGGACAATCACGGGCTTCTTGGTCTGCAGGGGATTCCCACGTGGCGAACCGTTACTGGGGGATCACGGGAATATGTGCGCGCGCTGACCGCTCGCCTGAAGCAACCAGTTCAACTCTTGTCTCCAATCCGGGCAGTGCGCCGAGGTGCTGATCCGAGTCGACCACTTGGTATCGAAGTCGTGATTGAAATGGAAGACCGTAGGTCTGAAACGTTCGATGCGGTCGTGCTTGCGTGTCACTCGGGACAGAGTCTTTCGATGCTCGCCGATGCGACAATCGCTGAGACCGAAGTGCTCGGCGATATCAAATTCCAACCGAATACGGCCACTCTGCATACTGATTCAGCGCTGCTGCCACGGATCCCGCGCGCTCGGGCGAGTTGGAACTATCACCTCGGTGCTGGCTCGGGTGAAGTGGCGACGCTTACCTATTGGATGAATAAGCTGCAGTCGATCGATTCGACGACGGATCTGCTGGTCACGTTGAATCGCTCAAGCGAAATCAAACCGGAAACAGTTCTCGCCGAATTCGGTTACGAACACCCAGTGTTCGATGCTGCTGCGATTGCCGCGCAAAAGCGCCGCCCAGAGATCCAGGGCCTTCAGGCGACGTTCTTCGCTGGCGCCTATTGGGGTTTTGGGTTTCACGAAGATGGCGTGAACTCAGCGCTTGATGTCTGTTCTCATTTCGGAGTCGGGCTGTGAGCGCGAACTCTCTGTATGAAGGGGTCACTCGGCATCGACGCTTTTCGCCAGTGGCTCACGAGTTTCGATTTCCCCTTTTTCTCTTCCTCCTCGAGCATGAAGGTTTAGAATCGGACTGGCACACTTCCGAATCGATTCGTACGCTAGGAGGGTCAATCTGGCCTGCGATTCGGTTCGAACGGTCTGACTATCTCGATGGCGGTCGTTCTGTGCCACTCGGCGATTCGATCCGCAATCTCGTCGAAGTTCGGACGGGGCGCGCTCCGAATGGTCGAGTACTCACTCTCACGCAATTACGCGTGAACGGTTATGTGTTCAATCCAATCACTGTTCACTACTGCCTCGCCGCCGAGCCACAGGGCGACGGTTCCGAACGCATCGAAGTCGTGGTCCTTGAAGTCACAAACACGCCATGGAAGGAACGTCATTGGTATGTGATCGATGCCCGGCCCGATGCAGTGGCGGATCATGACCAAAGTGTTTCCGTAGCGGAGACCGATGAACGCGGCCGCGTCCGATCGGAGTTTGCAAAAGCGTTACACGTTTCACCATTCCTTCAGATGGAATCGACTTATCGGTTCACGGCCGTGCCTCCCGATGATCGGCTCTGGTTCAGGCTCGAAAGCATCGAGTCACATGATGGCGAGGACGTGAAGGTTTTCGATGCAGATTTGAGTCTGAAGCGCCTCCCGCTGACAGCACAGTCACTTCGTGCCCAAGTTCGTCGCCATCCTTTCCAAACGGTTCGCGTGTGGTCGAGCATTCATTTGAATGCAGTTCGACTTGCGCTGAAGCGGGTGCCTTTCGTTCGTCATCCGAATCGGGGGCGGTGACCATGTTCGCAAAGGCGCTACTCGCTGTGCATCAACGGATCTGCCGGTTCGTACTGCTTGCCCTCGCTCGTGCTTTCGTCGGTGACGAACTCGAGTTTTCCTTCGGCGGTCGCAGCCACCGAGCCTGTCGCCGAAGGGGCAGTCGATCTGCTCGGGTGCCGGCCTTGCACGCACAGATTGAAATAACCGATATGCGCGCGTGGCCCCTCGTGCTGCTCGGCAGAAGCGCGGGTCTCGGCGAAGCATGGTCGAAGGGATATTGGGAAACCCCTGATCTCACTTCGGCCATTCGCGTCATTGCTCGTGCCACCAGCGTTGCTGACGGGTCTCGCTCGTTGATTCAATCGTTCGTCGGGCCAATTACTGATCGACTCCGACGTTTACGGCCGCAGGACAAACATCGCGATCGACAAAACATCGGTGCGCACTACGACCTTGGCAACGAGTTTTTTGAACAACTCCTTGACCCCACGATGATGTATTCCTCTGCGCTCTTCTCTTCCCCGAGCCTCTCACTCGAAGAAGGCTCAGTCGCGAAACTCGATCGGCTCTGCCGGATGATCGACATTCGGCCCGGCGATCGCGTTCTTGAGATCGGTACGGGATGGGGAGGTTTTGCCATCCATGCGGCCACGCGCTTTGGTGCCCACGTGACGACAACGACGATCTCGGCTGAGCAATTCATTTATGCGAAGGAACGCGTCGCAGCGGCTGGTCTTGAAGACCAAATCACAGTTCTTGGCGACGACTACCGGGACCTCTCGGGTTCTTGGGACCGTTTGGTCTCGATCGAAATGATTGAGGCCGTCGACTGGCGCGACTACGACACGTTCTTTTCAACCTGCTGCGCTCTTCTGGTACCCGGTGGTGTGATGGGCATGCAGGCGATCGTGATTGAAACTGATCGCTTCGAACGGGCGAAGAACACCCGTGACTTCATCAAGGCTCATATCTTTCCCGGTGGTTGCCTCCCGTCGATAGAGGCAATCGAGCGCTCTCTTGAGCGAGTTACGGATTTCAGCGTCGGGGAGGACTTTGGATTCGGGGCTGATTACGCCGAGACGCTCCGCCGGTGGCGTGTGAATCTTCATGCCGATGAGGCCAGCATGGCAGCGCTGGGCCTCGATCAACAGTTTCTCCGATTGTGGGATTTCTACCTCTGTTACTGCGAGGCCGGGTTCGACGAAAAGATGATCGACGTGGTGCAGATGAGGTTTGCGAGACCCCTGCGCTGATTCCTGGTAGCGCCATTCGCGCGGCTGGTAGAAAAGCGCGGAAACTCGGGCATCAAACCGTGTGTCGCTGAAAGATGAAACGCTAGTAATGACCTTGAAACAGTTTCGGACAATCTTGATATGCCCTTCCGTGTGGAGAGCGATCGAGATGTGGGGAATGGAGACTCCCGGGCCTCAAATCGGTGCGGACAAGAGATGGAGCAAACATGCATGAGATCAAGTGCCCACACTGCGGGGAAAACTTCACAGTTGATGAGTCGGGTTACGCCGAGATTCTGAGACAAGTCCGTGATGATGCATTCAACGAGGCGCTCGGTAAGCGACTGGAAATAGCCGAACTCGACAAGAAGGCGGCGGTCGAATTAGCCGAGTCCAAGATCAGCCAGCAACTACTTGGGGCAGCTTCGGCTAAGGACGTGGAGATCGAGCGTCTGAAAGCGGAGTTGAAGTCGAGCTCCGAGTTGGCGGAAGCCACAAAGCGCTTGGAATTGAACGAAGCGCTGGGTGCGGTTCAAAAAGAGCGAGACGATCTTCAGCGAGACCTTCAACTGAAGGAAGGGGAGCAAAAGATTCATGAGGCATCGTTGAAACATCAGTACGAGACGCAGATCAGCGATCGAGACGAGACGATCGAGCGCCTGAAGGACATGAAGGCAAAGCTCTCTACGAAAATGGTTGGTGAGACTCTCGAGCAGCACTGCGAAAATGAGTTCAACAAGCTTCGGGCGACTGCCTTCTCAAGTTCGTATTTTGAAAAGGACAACGACGCAAAGTCTGGCAGTAAGGGCGATTACATCTTCCGAGATTCCGACGATGGCGGTACGGAATTCATCTCGATCATGTTTGAAATGAAAAACGAGAGCGACGCGCCGGGATCGAAAAAGAAGAACGAAGATTTCTTTAAAGAACTCGATAAGGATCGAAACGAGAAAGGATGTGAGTACGCCATCCTCGTCTCGTTGCTTGAGCCGGAAAACGATCTTTACAACAGCGGAATCGTTGACGTCTCACACCGCTATCCGAAGATGTACGTCATCCGGCCACAATTCTTCATTCCAATGATCACTGTCCTGCGTGACGCTGCTCGCAATTCGTTGTCGTACAAAGCCGAACTGGCGCGGGTCAAGGAGCAGAACGTTGACATCACGACGTTCGAAGACGATCTCGACACGTTTAAGACAGGCTTCGCCCGGAACTATGAATTAGCGGCGAAAAAGTTCAAGACGGCGATCGAGGAAATCGATAAGACAATCGATCATCTGCAGAAGACCAAAGAGGCGTTACTTGGTTCGGAAAATAATCTCCGCCTAGCGAACAACAAAGCTGAAGACCTTTCGATCAAGAAACTCACGCGTGGCAATCCAACGATGGCCGCCAAATTTGCCGAACTAAAGACCGGCGAGCCTGAAGTTGAGCAGTAGCGAGAGCGGTTCCATCACGCGCCTACGGAACCTGTGATGATCTGCCAATGGTGCTTGAACTAAAGCCGTTCCCAGGATCGTTCGGGACTGAGGCTATTGGTAGTGATCTCAGCAGTGAACGCGGGCTTTCAAGTCAGTGGACGCTCGCTGAGATGAGGGCGTTGCGGCAGGAATTCGATTCGCGGCATTTGTTGTTGGTTCGAGGCGAATGCATGACTGGCGAACAACAGGTGGCATTCGTGGCGAGGTTCGGGCCCCTTTTGGCCGAGCGTGATCTCTGGTCGTACGTTTCGAATTCGCGACCCGACGGAATCATCCGCGAAGGGGGATTGCTATTTCATTCCGACTTCGCCTTCACGCCGCATCCAGTATTTGGAATTTCCTTGCATTGTCTTGAGGCGCCTACGAGTGGAGCACCCACGAGCTTTATTGATGTTGAACACGCGATCAGAGCGCTTCCGGCTGATCTGCGGACAGCACTTGAAGGGCGTTCGGTACTCAACGTCTACGACTTTCACCTGCCCGATGATGCGCCGATGAGGGTTGAGAACATACGGAAGAAGTCGCCACGTTGTGAACGGCCCATCTTTGGAATACATCCGAGAACGGGAACCGAAGTCATCACCGCCAACGAATTACATTCGGACTCAATTGTCGGGATGTCCACGCATGAAGGGCGAGCGCTTCTTCGAGATCTCTTCGATGTCATGTACGACAGTTCGAACGTTATTGACCATCACTGGGCTGTTGGCGATTTGCTGCTCTGGGACAACATTTCGCTTCAACACGGACGGCCGGCGTTCGACCTTGCAGAATCTCGAACGCTTCAACGGGTCACCCTCGGCGAGTACACACCGGCTGAACTCGTCGAAGGGCTTGATGAGTTACTGAAGGGGAGCTCGGACTAGTCGAGCGGTGGGAGCGTGAGCGACCGACCGAATCTTGCGGCCATGTCCGCCCAACTTTGCTTTGACCGCGGCTCGATTCCGAGGGCTTCGAGAACTCCCAGCCCTACCTCTGCCGCCCAAGTGAACAGAACGGCGTCGCGGATATCGACCGATGGGTCAATTCCAAGTTCTTCCTGGTTGGCTTCGTAGCGATCGACCCAGTCCTGGAGATGTTCCAGTTGTTCTTCACGTAAGCGATCCTGAGTTTCAGTGTCAGTAATCGCGGCTGCCGCGCCTTGGAGGATGAGCGAGCGAAGTTGTCGGCGCTCCGCGAACCGAAATGCGGCACGTTTCAAGACGTCGACGTGTTGTGGCTGTTGATCACTGGTCTCCGGAATGCTTTCAAGGTCGGTTTCTGTGCGTGAACTGATTGCTTCGGCAAGCAACTCTGCCTTATTGCGGAAATGACCGTAGATGGCGCCCGTGGTGAGCGAGGCTTCGCGTGCGATATCTCGAATCGAGGTTTGGAGGTACCCATTTGTCGCGAACATTTCGGCGGCTAACTCGATGAGCGCAGCGCGAGTGGCCACCGCTTTGGCTGAAGGCCGAACGGGAAGTTGGTTTCGTTCGGTCGCAGGACGTTTTCGAAGGGTGGCGTGTTTCGTGGTCATTGGCAGTATTTCCGTGCGCGACCTCAGGCCGCGGGTTTCGGAATCCAATCAGTTGTTGGCGCAAGTGTGTAGGTCGCGATGAGCGATCGGATGAAGTCCGAGTCGTGCATCGGATCCGACGGCTGATCGACTTTGACGCCGCGGTTTTTCATATCGGCGATAAGGCGATCAAAAATCACATCGGTGGTGAGGTCGTCGGAATGATCGAGTGACTTTTCGAGTTCTTCCATGTCGGAGTACAACTCAGCGCTCCAATGAACTAGCAGGCGCGTTTCTTCGGGTTGATAGCGACGGATGACTTCGTCATCGGTTGTGATTGCCCAGTCATCTCGATCGACGTCGTATCCGATCATTGAACGGTGCTTGAGCCCTGGGATGTCGCGATCTTCGGGTCGACCAACAGGATCACCGCGATGGAACATCACTTCGTTCTGCACGACTACGCCTTTACCCCATAGTGGGTGTTCAAGAACCTTGGGTTGACCGAATGGGCCATCGGGCCAGTAGGTAAATGTTCCGTTTTCACCCCGATACCACCAGGCGATGACTTGGGCCATCTTCACAATGTGATCTTGGAAGAGCCCTGACTTTCCCATAATGTTGGCGAGCCAGACCGGAGAGTTCTCGAGGCGAATACCGCGGAACTGAACGGCATCGAGGTGAGGGTTAAGTCCACTGTGATGTGCGCCGCAGAAATTGAAGAGCATGTGTGTGGGCTTCGCATAGGCGGCGCCCCAGTAGTCGCGAGCGAGATCAAGAAATTTCTCGTTATAGAAACAATCTTCAAGCTCGGGATAGAAACACGTAGACCCTTTGGCCAAGTAGCCGCGGAAGTGGCCAGTTGCGATGTCGTCGAGGGTCAACTTGGGGCCTTCGCCTTCGCGCATCGGCCCTGAAGTCGTCGCGACAAGTTCCTCGACGGTGTCGAAGTGGTGGGCGGTAATCGTGGGCCACGGACCTTGACGTTTGAGTACACCCATGATGCGCTCATGCTGGTCGTCGGTGTACACGTCTTCAATGACGCGGGGCGGAGCGACAGGTTGAAGGGCTTTCGCGAGTTCTTCGTTGGTGATCGTCATTGCGGAGGCTTCCCCTTATGAGAGCAGAGCTCTCCTCGAAGACATTCAGAATATAACGCTGGTATCTTATCGATACTCTTGAATCGCTGGAGGGGAAATGCGCCGGCGATTGATCTGCAGCATGTCCATAGCTCCGAAGTTCCACCGTTGAAGAGAGAAGAAGCCGATGATTCAGCCCGCCGATGTCCACGAACTGGTTTCCCACTGGTGGTTTGCTTACGACAACGCGATCTATGACGAATGGGCCGACATGTTCACTGACGACGCGCACTTCACATGTCGAACTGATACCGGCAAGACGAACTATGAGGAGTTCGTCAACGCCGACGTACATGGGAAGGCGTCAGTGTTGGCGTGGCAGACCGAACACCGAAAGGGAAGCCCTCACCCGCTCCGCCATGGTGGCGAGAACGTTCACATCAGCACGAACCGCGGTGATGATGCTGACTTCCGTTCGTACATTCGCGTCTCGCAAATTATGAGTGGCTCCCCTTCGGATCTTTCGACCGCACTTGTCACGGGAACGGTCCGCCTCGAAGATGGGGTCCTTCGTTTTTCAGCTCTGCATACGGTGCTCGACACCGAAGAGTCCGGTGTCATCGGCGAGCGGAAGGTGTTTTGATTATGGGAGCGAAAGATCTGTTCGACCTGACCGGCAAAGTTGCGATCGTCAGTGGTTCCACAAAGGGAATCGGTCGCGCGATGGTGCAGGGGCTCGCCGAATCAGGAGCGAAGGTCGTCATCAGTTCTCGCAAACAAGACCTCTGCGATGAAGTTGCCGCTGAGGTAGCAGCATCGACCGGACAAGAGACGCTCGGACTTGCGTGCCATGTCGGCGATTGGGAAGGAATTCCTTCGTTTGTCGAAGCGGTTATTGCCCGTTTCGGAAAGATTGATGTTCTCGTGAACAACGCCGGCATCAATCCGGCTCCTATGACGGTTTCAGATATGTCGATTGAGTACTGGCGCAAGATGTTCAACGTCAATCTCGAAGGACCACTGCGCATGGCACAGCAAGTAGCGCCGTTTATGCGCGACAACGGTGGCGGCTCCATTGTGAACATCGTGACGATGGCGGCGTATTCCGGAGGATCGAATGTCTGCGCTTATGGCTCATCGAAAGCGGGGCTGATCAACCTCACGAAATCGATGGCTCAGGAATGGGCGCCATGGAACATTCGTGTCAATGCACTGTGTCCAGGTCCGTTTATGACCGAGATGGTTGCCGGAGCTGAACGAGTTCGCGAAGGCTTCATCGACATGATTGCCAACGGCACGCTCATGAAGCGTGTTGCTGACGCCGATGAAATCGTTGGTCCTGTGCTGTATCTCGCCAGTGATGCCTCTTCGTATGTCACCGGCGATGAGATTTCAGTTTCAGGGGGCATGCAGAAATAAGGACTTGTTTGCCTTCGGTCTTTTGGTAGTCAGAGACGGTCATCTCGAGGACGAACCATTCCTCCGCCTTCTCTTTGCGGCACGCTTTTCACGGCACGTGCAGGGGGACCGCGACTACCGTTTCTTGCGGGGATGCCTACCAAAGGCACTGAATTACAGGAGGCCTCTATGGCCCAGTACGTGCCTAATGCGATGGAATGGTCCGAGCGGGCACTGCAGGTGCGAGCCTTCGTGTTCGACTTCTGGGCAGAACAGCGACGCGGGCCCAATCTGCGAGATGTCTACGAAGGCACGGGCCTGTCGCGACGCGACATCGTCCAGGCGTATAAGGAATTGCAAACAGGCATTGTGGTCGTCGTCGATCAAGACTCGCCGAACTGCGACATCATCAAGATCCCTCCCTACTCGGCATTTCCGAGTCAAGTCGCGCTCTATGTCGATGACTCATTCCATTCCTTCATTGGTTGTGCCCACGAAGCGGTTGCGGTTTCGAAGATGCCCCATTTCGCCGGCAAAGAGGTGAGGCTCGAGTCGTATTGCGCGTGTTGTCTCGAACCGATCACGTTCTGGTCGCGGGAATTCGAAGTCACCCGATACGAGCCGATTGAACCTCTCGTGCACGTAGCAGCTCAAGTGTGGGACTGGGTGCATGACGACATGAAATCGATGTGCGACCACACCAACTTTGTGCTCGACCGCGAACACGGAGAACGCTATGAACGGCAGATCGGTCGACGCGGTATCTATTTCACGATGGATCAGGTGCACGCCTACGTGGAACCCGCAGTGGGTACACGAGGTTGGGACTATCACTGGCCGAGTCAGTCGATGAGCCCGGAAAAGTTGATTGGTCGCCTTCAGGAACTCGGCATCGATCTGACCCCTTGGGACATTTGACGGATCTGCGCAATTGCCGACCTCAACGTAAAAATCAGTTTTCTATGTGATTGATTGCGGCCCAGATCTTCTGTGGGGTGCAGGGCATATCCAGGTGCTGAACGCCGAGGTGTCTCACGGCATCGATAACTGCGTTCTGCACAGCGACCGGAGCAGCGATCATTCCGATTTCGCCAACGCCTTTTGCCCCTAGGGGATTGCGTGGGCTGGGAGTCTCAATGAAATGCGTTTCGATGGCGGGGATTTCCGCCGCGCTGGGCACCGCGTAGTCGGCAAAGGAGTTTGTTAATGGATTCCCGTCCTCGTCGAAGACGAACTCTTCATAAAGCGCCTGCGAGATTCCTTGGGCCGTCGCTCCAATGACTTGTGATCGAGCCGAATCCGGATCAAGGACAACGCCACAATCGGTAACAGCGACATGACGAATGGGTACGACTTTCCCCGTCGAGCCATCGATTTCAACCACCGACAGGTGTGCGGCTGCTGGATAGCTTGCTCCGGCTTGTTCGTAGATGCAGTTCGCTTCGATTGGACCCTCTGAAGAAGCAGCGAGTTGAGCGAATGTCAATGAACGGGAAGGGACGCCGCGAACGCCAATGGAGCCCCCGGCGTAGAAGACGATGTCTTCAATGTCGGCTTCGAACTGTTTGGCGGCTGCTTCTCGAAGTGAGTCGTATAATCGTTCGACGGATCGAAGAACTGCGGTACCTGCAAGTTGAGCCGTTCGTGATCCCATCGTTCCATCGCTCTGCGACCACTGGTCGGTATCTCCTTCAACGACATAAATCTGGTCACTTGCGACGGGGAGTAATCGTTGAACGATTGATCGATAGAGGTTGCCGTGTTGCTGACCAGCAGACGCCGAACCCGTCAAAACAATTACGTTTCCGTCGTCATTGATGCGGATCGAGGCCCCTTCAGTGCGCGAGAACCAAGCCGTTGAATCAATAACGATTGAAACGCCAATTCCCAAGAGTTGACCGTTTGTCTCGCGACGTTCGAGTTGTTCTTGTCGCAGCCTGGCGTAGTCGCTTTCAGCCACGAGCAGATCGAGTAACTCGTGGTAGTTCCCCGAGTCGTACTCGAGTCCGGTGGGAGTCATGTAAGGGAACGCGTCAGCAGTGAGAAGATTTCGTTTTCTAATCTCAATAGGGTCAATGCAAAGAGCATGGGCAAGAACATCAAGCGTTCGCTCAAGCATGACGGCGGCTTCGGAACGACCAGGTCCTCGGTAGGCGCCGACAGGCGGAAGGTTTGTCACGACTGATTGGGCCGTGATGTTGGCGGCAGCGATCCCGTATGGGCCGCACACCATCATTCGGGTCTTTCCCGGCTCCACTGCGCCAACGTTTGGGTATGCCCCGGCATCAGCGGTGATCTCCGCTTCGATGGCTAGTACTCGTCCATTAGAAGTGGCATGCAATTTCACGTGATTACGAACACCACGACCTTGCATGGAACTGAGATTGGCATTGCGGTCCTCAATAAAACTCACGGGTCGGCCAAGCATGCGGGCCGCGGCAGCGACGACGACGTGCTCGCAAACGCCGCCGGCAGCTTTCCCTCCGAATCCACCACCGACGTTGGGGACCACGACACGAACATCGGAAAGTTCCATCTGCAGAGACCGCGCTATTTGGCGTTGAGCTGCAACGGGGACCTGTGTCGAAACCAAAATTTCAAGTCGATCGCCAGGCTGCGGGGCAGCAACGATGGCATGTCCCTCGATCGGGGCGCAGCTCAACCGCGGTATCGAGTGTGAAACAGACGTCACTACTTCGGTGCCAGAAAGGTCGGGCGTTGCGTTGTCGCTGGGCCACTGTAAACAAACGTTGCTCGGGTGATTTGGGAAGAGAACAGGTGCAGTTTCGAGGCCGACATCACGCATATCGGTGAGAGCTGGCAGCGGCTCGTAATCAATCACGACAAGTTCGGCGGCATCGGCGGCGATGGCTGGGCTTTCGGCAATGACGGCCACCACTTTCTCGCCGACGTAACGCACAAGGTTCTGGGCGAGCGGAGGTTGAGCAAAGTCTTCGGGGAGCAGAGCAATTTCCCAGACTGGGATGATGGGCAAATCCTCGGCGCAGAACACGGCGACAACGCCGGGAAACGCCTTTGCGTCATCGGTGCTTAGAGTGACAATTCGGGCCGAAGCGCACGTGGATCGAACGAAATGCAGATGCAGCAAGCCCGGGGACGCGGCGTCGGCGGTGAAAAGAGCTTCTCCTCGCAAGATCTCGGGGGTCGTCATATGGTGCCGGTCTGGATTGTTCGCCCCGTCAGTCGCCAATGCGCCCGCCCCTAAATTTGGAATACGTTCTAAATGCTAGCGAGAAAGAAAGCGAAGTAATGAGTCTGCGATTGTCGACCGAAGAAGCGTGGGCCGTCATTGAGAACGCCCATACGGGGATTTTCACCACGTTACGAGCCGATGGTTGGCCCATTGCGTTGCCTGTCTGGTTTGTCGCGCTCGATCGCACGATCTGTCTCGGGGCTCCGGCTCGGACGAAGAAAATCTCTCGAGTTACGAATGATCCACGGGCATCGTTTCTCGTCGAATCAGGGGAACGTTGGTCTGAACTGTTGGCGGTTCACTTAACGGGGCGCGTGGAACGTATCGAAGATGACCTCTCTCGTGATTCGGTAAGAAGTCTGGTCGATGCCAAGTATGCAAATTTCAGAACGGCGACAACGCAGATGCCTGATGCCACAAGTGATCATTACGCGTCAACGGTGTATCTCCGGTTAGTCCCCGATGACCGAATTCTTTCTTGGGACAATGAGCGCATCGCTTTGCGGGAGAAAAAATGACGAACTCTATGAAACATCTGCGTTGTGAATCTCATCGGGACATTTGTCTCGTGACGTTTGATCGCCCTGAAAAGAAAAATGCGTTGTCGAACGAGATGCGCTCGCAACTTTGTGGACTTCTTGCCGACCTCGACGCGGACGCAGCGGTTAAAGCCGTCGTCTTGACGGGCACTGATCCTGCTTTCACCGCAGGCGTTGACTTTACGGACATCGATCCTGCTTTTAAGGCCAGCGAGGCTCAATTTTCAGTAAACCCAGGTCGCGCGCTCCGAGCGATGACGACACCAGTTCTCTGTGCGGTCAACGGCGCTTGCGTATCTGGTGGACTTGAAATCGCCCTAAGCGCAACATTTATCGTGGCGTCGACTCAAGCACGATTC
>JASJMB010000025.1:0-61221 GCA_037620085.1 Acidimicrobiales bacterium
GCGTTCACTGACGTCGGATTCGGTGATCGAGAGACGAACTGCGGTGCTACTCACGTTTTCATCGTACCGCTCCACACAAGGGGGGCCGAAAGTCAGGTCCCGCGAGTGTCCCAATGCCAAGGTTCGCTCGGGAGGTTATAGAGCCCAAACCGACTTGCGTTCGCCGCCAGCCAGACAAATCCTGGGTTGCTTCGAGAATTGATGAACCGGCCATTCGCCATGAAATCAATGGCCAAGCCGCGCTCATGATACGAGTAACCCGGTCGGGCCGTCGGGGGTGAGCATGCGTCTGGGGGCATCTCCCAAATGGCGTACTGAGAGGTTCCGCAGTTCTGACGTCGTAACGCGATCTGGGCATTGAAATCTCGGTAGCCGTAGCCGCTCAGATTGATTCCATCCGCGGATGCTGCATTCAGCAATCCACGAACTCGGGTGGCGATGTTCGATGCAACCGTGATTCCATTCACCGTCGTGAGCGCAGGTGTCGGATAGGGAGAGTTCCCACCCGGCGGAGCGGTAATAGTCGTTGATCCCGAACCCGATCCCGGGATGCCAATGACGGCGTCGGCGAGCGCAGCGGCTTCGTCGGCAATCTGTCGGCCTAACCCCGCATCCATCCGCGAAAGGAAAGCAGCATCCGAAAGCGTTTCGTCAAGTCGCTGCCGCACTTGGCTTGCGACTGCTTGTTGCTGGGTTTGCGCAGCCGACAGCGACTGAAGCACGCCTTGCGCTTCTGCGGCGTGTGTCTCTGCGTCGGCCTTGGATTGACGTGCACGCGAAAGCTGCTCTTCCAGTCGCGCCTTGGTGGAACGCAACTGATCGATCACATCAGTATCGGTTCGCGATTGCATATTCAAAAGTGCGTTTCGCGTTGCGTCTTCTTGCGCGCTCGTCGCTTCAAATCGGCGCATGAGGGCTTCGTCCGGTGGTTCCACGTAGGCCTGGACCGCGTACTTCGCCACGCGAGCCCGCAGCGCATCAAGATCCCGACTGGTCTGTGCCGCATCTCGCTCGGCCTGCGCTGCTTCTGCCGCGCTGGCATCAGCCTGGCGACGAGCTTCAGAAAGTGCCGCCTGCTGACCGCGCACGTTTTCGTTCAGTGTGCTGAGCGCCGCAAGAACCTGCGCCTTCGACCCCTCGAGCACATTGACCTGAGCGGCGACCTTGGCCTGCTCGGCCCGAACGTTTGCCCGTTGCGTTCGCGCGTCGGTGGCCACTGCACCCGCATCGACCGACGAACCAACGGCCACCCCAAGGGTGCTGGCACTCACCAGCACCGCAGCTGTAAGCGCGAAAAAGCGCCGAGTGCGCCGCTTCTGGTTGTCACTGCGGGGAGATGTGGTGGCCATGGTTCCTCGTCAGATCACGTCAACGACGCAATCGTGGAAGGCCCGGTATCCGCCCGAGGACTTCAGACCTTACAACAGGGCCCCTATAGATCGTCAACACCTGTGGAAAACTTTATGGATATCACTGGGGAGAGGCCCCTTATGTCTGGAGATGAACCTGTGGGAAACCACCTCACGCAGGAGGTGATGCCTTCTCAGGCTGCCAAACACCCTCGGCCATGTAGTCATGGGCCGGGAACTCCGTTACCCACACCCGGATCGAAGGAAGCGATGCACCGATAGAGGTGTGAACTGCTTCGGTTACCGCACTGAGCAGGGCTTTCTTTTGTTCAGGGGTGCGGCCTTCGAGCATGTTGATCTGGATCAGCGGCATAGGAAACTCCATTTTGTGGTCGGCAGTACTGTCCTGATCATGACCTCTCCATCTGGATCCGTCGACCCACTGTCCTCTTTTGAGCAGGTCGCGACCCAGCGCCGGTCCTCACTTCTGGTTGATCGAGAGCGTGTCGTTCCCGATGAACTGCTCGACCGTCTCCTCGTTGTGGCGGCCACCGCTCCGAACCACAAGCGCACCTTCCCGTGGCGGTTCCGCATCATCACCGGCGAAGGTCGGGTGCAATTAGGTGAGGCGTTGGCCCAGGACCTCATCGACGCCCACCAGGCCGAAGCAAAAATCGAAAAGGCTCGCGCCAAATATCTACGCGCCCCAGTGGTGATCGCCGTTGCCGCGGTTCAGGGCGAGAACGACACGATGACCGCGGAAAACCGCGACGCTGTGTCAGCTGCCATTCAAACGCTCCTGCTCGGCGCCACCGCCGCCGGTCTCGCTTCGTACTGGTCGACAGGCTCAGCCATGACATCGACTCGACTGCACGAGTTTTGCGGTTTTGATCACAGCGACACGTTCGTTGGACTGATTTATCTCGGCTGGCCCACGCGCACACCGCCCCCCATTGATCGACCCGCTCCCGAAGTCATTCGCATTGGGACACCGCCCCCGACCCCGTAGGGTTTCGCCGATGGCATCGACAAAAAAGACCGACCGAAAATTCGGACCTGATCGTCCCGACGCGCCTGGACTTCTTCGCCGTCAACGGATGTGGTCGGTGTGGGGCACTTGGTTGTTCATCCTCGTGTTCTTTGTTGCCCCAATCATCTTCGGCAACACCTACTTCGTTCTGCCCGCCGTCGGCTTCACCGTCGCCCTCATCGCCACCATGCGTCTGTCGCGTCGACCCGACGGTCCCGATGCAGAAACGCTGTCAAAAGGCGAGTTGCGCGCGGCGAGCCCAGAGCATCCGGTTTCGGTGAACGCAGTGTGGTCTCCGGGCGCTCGCGTACGCGGTGAGCCAGCGAGACCAGGCTTCTTGCTGTGTGACGGAAAGCGTCTGCGTTTCGAATGTCTCGATGACCAGATCCGCTTCGATGCCAGCATCGACCGCATTGAGGTGATCACTGTCCCTAGCTTCATGCGCCCCCAACTCGACCTCTCGATTGGGGGAGCCAATCATTCCGTCCGCTTCTTCCCATCTTGGGATCTTGGCGCCACCTTCGTCGGACCAACCCTGGTCGGCGAGTGGTACGCGCAATTACGCGAACTCGGAGCTTCCTGACATGGCCCGGATCAATCACACGCCTGATCCGAATCCCACCCGCGCCAAGGCACGCGCTCGTCGCAACCTCACGCTTGTCGTGTGGTGGGGTGTTGCGCTGTTGTTGCTCTTTCTCCTTTCGACGGGCGCGCCGTGGGTACTGGTCATCCCCCTCTTGGTCATTGGCGCGCTGGTCATCACCAACACCATCCAGGTTGTTCGCGGCGAAGGCGCAGAGCGGTACGCGATCGAACCGGGTCGACTTTCACAGTCGATGCTGGACTCCGACCCCGTTGCCGTTCCGGTTACTCGCGCACCTGACCGCCGAGAAAAGGGACGACGCCGCGGCACGCTTCACTTTGCCGGAGGGCGGTTGTCGTTCGTGTTCAGTCCCGACCCTCAATCTCGTTCCAAAAGGGTCAAGGACGATCTTGAAGGAACCACTGCCTTCGATGCATGGCCTTCAGATATTTCGCTCGGCCCGCGCCCATCAACAATGCGCCCACAACTTGTCCTCTTGGTCGATGGAACCACCCATGTCATCGAATTCACGATGCCCGAGGATCTCGCTGCGGGAATGCTCGGGAAAGTTGTGGCCGATGCGTGGTTCACGCAGCTTCTCGAGCTTGGTGCACTCCCTTCAAACGCAAATTCTTAAACGCTCCAAGGTTTCTGCTCGTTGCCGTGTCAACATTAGTCTGTGACTGCTGCCCCCGCTGATCTCACGATGCTCAACAACGCTGTCGAAATCCTTCGTGCCGCGGGAACCTTCACGTTGCAGTGGTTCGATAACCCTGCGCTTGATGTCATCACCAAGAGCGACGGAACTCCAGTAACCGAGGCCGACCGCGGAGCCGAACAAATCGTTCGCGATCGTCTCACAGCCCTTCATCCCGAGGATTCAGTGCTGGGTGAAGAACTTGACGACCACATCGGCACGAGTTCGCGAACCTGGATTGTTGATCCCATCGATGGGACGAAAGCCTTCACGCGCGGCGTGCCCCTCTATTCAAATCTCTTAGCCGTCGTCGATGAACATGGCCCGCTCATTGGTGTCATCAATCTCCCCGCATTGGGGACGACCATTTACGCAGGACGCGGCCTTGGTTGTTTCCGCGATGGCCGTCGGGTGAGCGTCAGTACACGAACCGAACCATCGACATGTGTGCTTTCCACAAGTGGTTTTGGAACCTGGAGCGATTCCCAGTTACTCGGAGTGATGCGCGCCGGATTCGAAGTACGTACGTGGGGAGACGGATACGGCTACGCCATGGTCGCGTGCGGAGCTCTCGATGCCATGGTCGATCCCCAGGTTGCACTTTGGGACATTGCACCCATGCCGGTGATCTTTGCGGAAGCCGGAGGCCGCTTCACCGGAACCGATGGCAACGAAGTTTCCCTCGTGCCCGCCTCAAACGTTTCCGGCGTGGCCACCAATGGTCATATCCACGATGCTGTTATTACCGCACTCGCCGCCGACTAACGCTGCGCTCTCAGTGCGATGACGAACGTTATTCGTCGTCTTCTTCACACATTGCGTGATCGTGTCCGTGAGCATGGTGATGGGGATCATCAATCAACACCATGCCATCGGCAAGACGCAAAAGTCTTCCGCCGTAGGCTTCAGCCAAATTTGCGGCCGTAAGCACCTCGGTCGCCGATCCGCTCGCGACAACGCGACCAGCGAGCAACAACACGTGGTCGCTCTCGGCCGCTTCGGAAAGATCATGCGTTGTCACCACAATGGTCCGGCCGGCCGCACGTTCCTCTGCCACAACATCAAGGATGTGTTGACGACTTACGATGTCGAGGCCGGTCACCGGCTCATCAAGCAGCAAGACAGCGCCGCCCTGCGCGAGACCCTGCGCAACAAACACTCGTTGACGCTGACCTCCAGAGAGTTCATGGAGATGTCGGCGAGTGAGATCGCCCAATTCAAGGCGTTCGATTGATTCATCGACAATGCGGCGATCTTCGTCGGTCATCTTCCCAAACGCGCCGCGGGTTGCGAATCGTCCCATGGAGACGACTTCGCGAACCGTGACTGGTAGTTGATCGTTCACCTTCGCCGACTGCATCACATAACCCACGTGACGCCGCATTTCGGTCGGAGGTCGACCCGACACCGTGAGTGTTCCCGATTCCACCGGCAACAACCCAACGATGGCATTCAAGAGACTCGACTTTCCCGATCCATTCGGACCCACCAGTGAGGTCACTGCTCCGACTGGTAGCGAGAACGTCGCATCGCGCAAAACTGGGTGCCGGCCGTAGGCAAGGGTGACGCCTCTTCCCTCAACCGCGCTCGCGCTGGAGAACTCAGCCATGAGTCACCCCGCGTCGGCCTGCTGCGGAGGAGAGAATACGATCGAACACCTAGACAGTCTTGCCCACCAGGCGGAAAACGAGAACTCATGTCCCGCACCGCCCGACAACTCGCTGCTGTGGTTGCGATACTGATCGGCGTTCTCGCTCTTGGTACTGGCATCGCGTCGGCCCATGCCACCTTCCAGTCCTCCACGCCTTCCGATGGGGCCTCGCTTCCCTCTGCCCCCAAAGAAGTAAGCGTCACGTTCAGTGAAAACGTAAGTGCCGTTTCTGGAGGACTCTCGGTTCTCAATCGCGACGGAAAAGGGGTCGACGACGGCACGAGTCATGTCAGCAATGGCCGAACGCTTGTCACAGGAATCACCGACTCACTCCCCGACGGCACCTACGTCGCTACCTATCGAGTTCTGTCGGCTGATGGTCATCCAGTAAGTGGGTCGTTTCTTTTCGGAGTTGGTTCGGGTGCGGTGGATACAAATGCTCGACCAACTTCGAGTGGTGACCGCCTTTGGGAAATCATCGGCGACATCGCACGGGCAATCATGTATTTGTCAGCTCTTGTTGCTGCTGGTGTCGCATTCTTCCTCGCATTCATTCATGACCAGGGCGATGATCGTTGGCGGCTCGTTCCGTTTGTTCGAATCGGTTCATTCCTGGCTGTAGTTGGCGCCGTGGGAATCGTGATGAGTCAAGCCGCACTTCTCACCGGAAACGGTGCTGGCGCGATCACCGACACGAAGGTGCTTCGGGATGTGCTCACCGACAACCTCGGTTGGTCGCTCGCGATGTTGATGATCGGTCTGGCTGCGGTTCATCTCTCGACCGACATCACCAAAAAAGTGGTCGCCCAATCACTCGCTCTCTATGGCGGGCTCGTCGTTACCGTGTCATTTGCGGTGTGGGGTCACGCTTCAGAACTCACACCCACTGCGTTGTCACTCGTGGCCGATGCGGTTCATGTCACCGCCGCCGCGCTGTGGTTGGGCGGCATTGTTGGTCTGCTGATGGTGCTCAGGATGCGATCCTCCAGCACGGTTCGGTCCACCGCACTCATCATCGGTCGCTTCTCGCGCATGGCGTTCTGGACGGTTCTCGCGCTCGCCATTGCCGGACTGACACTCACCCTTACGGGATCAAACGCGAATCTGCAGTCACTGCTCACAACAACCTGGGGTCAGCTCGTTCTCGCCAAGATTGGCCTCACCCTCATCGTCGTGATCATCGCGGCTTGGAATCAGCGCACGCTTGTGCCTTCGCTCACCGCCCCGGTCGAAGACGATCCCGCGTTGCCCGTTCGTTGGGCGACGCTTTTGCGCACTGTTCGAGCCGAAGCACTTCTGTTGGCCGTCATTGTTGGCCTAACGGCAGTTTTGGCGAACACTCCTCCTGCTCGTTACGCCGCCACCGCGAAATCGGAACGTGTGGCCATCAGCCAACGTGTCGATACTGGTCAAGTGGAACTCACGGTTGACCCCGCTGTGGCCGGGTCAAATCGCGTTGAAGTTCGCTACACCGATGGGACTGGACAAACCATCAACGTGGCGAACAGCATGTCGATTGAGTTCTCGCAACCAACTGCCGGAGTGGCGCCGATCACTCGACAAGTTCTGGCCTCCGAACCGGGAGTTTTCGTCATCGACGGAAACGAACTTTCCGTTGCTGGTACGTGGACGATCACGGTTGCGGTCCGAACCGGTGATTTTTCTGAGCAGCGCACCTCCTTCGAAGTTCCCGTCCACCGCTAGCCCCCAAAGGATCGTCATGAAGATGTCCCGTCGTTTCCTCGTAGTGTCGGCCGCGTCGTTCGGCGCATTGGTGGCACTTGCTGGCCCTGCGTCAGCCCACGCCGAAGCCAACGCAACGGCCGAACCCGCTGGTCGCACCGGCGTCACCGTTTCCCTTACTCACGGATGCGACGGCAACCCAACAACTGGTCTTCGCGTGTCATTGCCTGCAGGGGCAACTGCGGTCAGGGGAATCGACTCCGATGGATGGATCTCCTCGGTTACCACTTCTGAAATTTCGTGGACCGGTGGATCGCTTCCAGCAACAAAAACTGGCGGCTTTGCATTCAGTCTCGTCCTCACCCAACCGGCGGGTTCAACTGTTGTGCTTCCCACCATTCAAAGTTGCGCGAACAACTCCGAAATTGCGTGGATCGAAAAGGACACCGGTAACCATTCGGAATCTGGCCATCCCGCGCCGCAATTCGAAGTCCCGATCAATGACAGCGCCGCGGTCACCGTGACCGCAGGAAGTAACGCATCGCCATCGACAACCGCTCGAATGGCGACACAATCAAACGCCATCACCGATGAGGGCAGCGAGACCAGCACGGCGGGCCAGTACGTTTTTATTGGAGTGTGCGCAGTCTTGGTGGGCGGTGCCGGCGCACTCTTTCTGAAGTACAGGAAGAAGTCCCCAAAGGTCTGACCCGAGGATGGCATCGGTGTGACGCCGAGTCATGCGGTGGTCGGCAACGAAACTGGTGCCGACTCGGTTTCAGGTTTGTGATCGTTGCGCAGTGGCAGCGGTCCGTAGCGTCCCGAGATTGACCGACGAAGTTCGTGCAGCGCGTCGGTTCGCAGTTGGCTAATTCGGGAACGAGTCACCCCCAGTTCGCTCGCTAATTCTGCCGCTGTCCGCCCTTGAACGAATTGACCAAGAATCACTTCACGCTGGCGACGAGGAAGCGCGTTGATCGCCTCACGCAAATACAGAAGGAGTTCTGCTCGCTCAAGGACTTCAGCGACATCAAGTTGTGCGCTATCGACAAGGTCTTCGCTCCGGAACAACGCTTTGCCGTCTTCGAAAGATTCCTGATCAAGTCGACGAACGGTGCTGATTTCGAGAAGCGCTTTGACTTTTTGGACTTTCTCGCGTGAGATCCCCGATTCGGCGGCAAGTTCATCGATTGTTGGGCCTCGTCCGTAGCGAGCGGTCAGCGCGTTCTCGACCATCGCAATACGGCGAGCAGCCGATCGAAGTGATCTCGGTGCCCAATCGTCAGCCCGCATTGCATCGAGTACCGCGCCACGAATTCGCGTTGCTGCAAAACGTTCAAACGGAATACCGCGGTGGGGATCAAATCGCCACGCTGCTTCGACGAGTCCAAGAGCGCCAGCCCGGATCAATTCCCCTCGTTCCACGTGTCGAGGAATATGCGCAGCGAGCGATGCCACCACTTTCGGAACAACCTCGAGACCTCTCTCAACAAGCGCCGTGACCTCGGGATCCATTGATTTCCCGTTCATGACTTGCCCCCTCCGCGCGTAGTGCGCAATCCCGCTCCCAAGAGATGACGAAACCTCCAGGCCGCCATCGGTCCCGGCAACCGCGTGATAGCCGGATCGACACCATAGGAACGTTCGCGACCCATTTTCTGGTCACCCCGGCCTCTTTTTTCTGGGTCAAGCGGCCCAATTCACTGGGACCAACAACAGAACTGACTCTCAGGCGCGTGATTCGCCCTCAAAAACTGCCGCCCGGACGCCACGCCGGGCCAGTTCTGCAAGAAAGGCGAGGGAATCCACCGACTCGGCCAATCCCGCCGCGCCGACGCGGTTCAATGCTCCATCGACAATGAATCGTGATGCCACGGCGGCCACCGCACCAGCAGCTACGGCTGATCGGTCCATTGCTCCGTAGACCACAACTGATCCTCGGCCTTCGCTACGGCCGCGCACTTCAACGCGCACCGCGCCAGGGCCGCCTTCGGGATCGGTAGGCCACAACATTGGCAAACGAGATGTCAGACGATCGCGACGGGTTGCCGAAACTCGGGAGGTCACTCGGCGAACCCCCGGAAAAGCGGGAACCAACACAAGCGCGTCGGGAAGTTCGGCTCGATAACAATCCTGCGGACCAACGGGATCAGGAAACCAACACAGTTCGCGCCCCGAACCACCGGGGCGGAAATCCCATTCACCATCTCGCCAATCGATCGCACCGCGACCAAGCGCACGGTGATGCTGGCGGGCACACGCCGGCCCACCCGTGCCCGACTTCGCAATATGAATCTCATCGATCCGTTCGAATTTTTTTGCGGCATGGGCGGCAAGAACACAGGTGAGTCCCGGCGCAAATCCCGCTCCGACCACCACGTGAACCTTCCGCTCACGCGCCTCCGAATCAAGGCCGAGGAGCGCTTTGACGTCGATCAGATCATCGGACGTACTGACGACATGAATTCCTTGACGAACAAAACGCTCCGCGAGATGTGTTTGCGTTCGTGCTGGACCAGAGAGCACCACAACATCGACGTCGAGCGGATCATCAAGCGCACCGCGATTGATGCTCGCTCGCTCGCCAAGGCTCTGCGCGACAATCTCGACGCGGTTTCGCCGTTCATCACGAAGTACGACGTCGTCATCGTCGGTGGACACAAGTTGTCGAGCAAGACGCGCACCAACCGCGCCAACACCAAGAATCCCGATCCGCGCCATGTCAGTCGAGACCGGGGCCAGAGAGCTCGCGCCAGCCGCCCGATCGGGGTGGAGCGACACCCGATCCGCGGAGCCGAACGGCAGCGGCGACAAGCGCCCCCATGCCGATGGCAACTATGGCCCGTCGGATCATTTTCATCGTGGGGCTAGCTGGAATCGAACCAGCGACCTCACCCTTATCAGGGGTGCGCTCTAACCAACTGAGCTATAGCCCCGAACTGGCCGGGGCGTCACCATACCGGACCCCCTCGCAGCCGGGAAAACCGGATCAGGAGCGGGGGTTGCGGGCCACCTGTGCCGTCTCGAGTTCGACCACCGTAAATCGAAGCCCACCAAAGACTCCGGCGATCAGATTGAACAGCACGCTGGTGATGACAGCGAACAGCGCCCCAGCCACAAAGAGGGCGATCCCGGCGACTGCCGCGCCTTCGAAAACCTTGATTCCATCAATGGTGAACGAGCTTTCGGCGAGTAGTTGGGCAAGGAAGTTCTCGATCTTGCCGAGGCTCCCGGTCGCCACCGCTCCCTGCCAGAGCAGGACGGCGGCCACATCGATGATGAGCCACAAACAAAGCGCAAACGACAACGACACCCGCAACATTGACCACGGGTCGATCCGAGTCACAACTCGTTCGACCTGACGAGCCTTCACGGCCCTGCCCTGAGCCCTTGGTGCTCCCGTCCGGGGAGGAGGAGGGGCACCGGGGGTCGGTGGCGCCGAGAAGCTGACTCCGGGCGTCTGGTCGGCGGTCATGGGCGAAGTGTACGCACCAACCGGCTCAGCGCACGACAGGGTCACCACTGGCGTCGGGCACGAGCGGTGGCCCGTTCGTCGCCAAGTCGCACGACAACTTCGACCTCGTAACCGCGAGCCTCAAAGGATTCAAGAACCACTCCATTGGCCTCGGCCATCGACCCGGCAACGTCCTCTCCTTCGACCGCCCCCGCAAGGGCGACCGCATCGGCCGCGGACTGCGCCCGAGCTCGCCGATCAACCTGCACCCCGAGCCGAACAACGAGCAGACCCATGAGCGCAACGACGAGGAGGACGACCGCAACCATTGGAAGGATTTGTCCCGCGTCGCGACGATTGGCCTTGCGACGGTTGGCATGAGCTCGATGCTCCATAGAGCACTCCCCCGTTAACGGATAACTGGTCCGCTCTTCTGAACGCAACGACGGATGAGATCCGTGATGAACGCTGGGGAATGGCCACGGGCAAAAATGCTGGTGGATGGAAAAGGTTTACGCGTCGTCTTCTTCGGTGCCAAGCACCGGAGCAACTGAGGCGACTGTCTGACCGCTGGCGACGTTCATGACCTTGACGCCAGTTGCATCGCGGCCTTGGGAAGAGATTTCGCGAACCTCCATGCGGATGACCGTGCCAATGCTATTGATCACGAAGATCTCGTCGTCGATGCCAACCATGAAGGCAGCAACGACCGAACCCTTCTTCTCGTTGATCTTGATGCCACGAACACCCTGACCGCCGCGACCCTGACGATTGAACTTGTCGAGTTGTGTGCGCTTTCCGTAACCACCATCGGTAACGATGAGGATGGCTGCGTCATCGCGAGTGACATCGCAGGAAACGACTTCGTCGCCAACGCGCATCTTCATGCCGCGAACACCAGCTGCGGCGCGACCCATGGCACGAACTTCGTCTTCGGCGAATCGGATGGCTTGACCGGCCTTTGACACCATAAGGATGTCGTCGCCGCCGTTGGTAGGAATGACACGAACGAGTTCGTCGGTATCTTTCAAATTGATGGCGATAAGACCAGCGCGAAGCGAGGAATCATATTCGGTGAACTTGGTCTTCTTGACCTGACCATTCTTGGTGCAGAAGAACAAGAACTTGTTTGTCTCGTAGTCACGAGTATCGATGATCGCCTGGATCTTTTCATCGGGCTGCAATGGAAGCAGGTTGACCACGGCTGTGCCGCGAGCGGTGCGTTCCTTCATCGGAATTTCGTGCGCCTTGAGTCGATACACCCGACCGCGGGTCGAGAAGAACAGCAGATACGCGTGCGCGGTCGTATGGATGATGTGCTGGACGTAGTCCTCATCCTTGAGTTTGGTTCCGGCAACACCGCGACCGCCGCGGCCCTGCAGCTTGAATGAATCGGAAGACACGGTCTTGATGTAGCCCTTGGCCGACATCGTGACCACGAGTTCTTCATCGTCGATGAGGTCTTCGATGTCGAGGTCGCCGACATCGAATGTGATCTGGCTGCGGCGAGGCTGCGCGTAGGTGTCGCGCACGGCACCAAGTTCTTCGTTGATGACCGCCCGCTTCTTTGATTCGTCACCAAGAATGGCTTCGAGTCCTTCGATGGTTTCGCGCAGCTTGGCCATTTCCTCTTCGAGTTGCGAGCGACCCAAACGAGTGAGGCGTGACAACTGCATATCGAGAATGTGCTCGGCCTGTTCGGTGGAGAACTCGAATGGTGCGGCCATAAGCGCTTCGCGAGCGGCCTGTTTATCGGCCGATGCGCGGATCGCGGCGATGATTTCATCGATGAGATCGAGGGCCTTCAGCAAACCTTCAACGATGTGCGCTCGGCGCTCCGCTTCGTCGAGGCGGTACTGCGAACGGCGGGTAATGACTTCGATCTGATGATCGACATACGCAACGAGTGCATCGCGAAGATTGAGCGTGCGAGGAATGCCGTCGACAAGGGCCACGGTATTGACCGAGAAATTCGTCTGTAGCGGTGTGCGCTTGTAGAGGTTGTTGAGAATCACGAGGGCTGGCGCGTCGCGCTTGAGGCGCAAGACCAAACGCATCTTGCCCTTGGCTGATTCATCGTTGAGTTCGGCGATGCCTTCGAGCTCGCGGTTATCAACCAGTTCTTTGACCTTCACGATGAACTGATTGGGACTCACCTGATACGGAAGTTCCGTGATGATGATGTGATCGGCGCGTGCGCCCTCTTCGATTTCTGCTTTGCCACGAAGCTTGATTGACCCGCGGCCGGTTCGGTATGCGTCGATAATTCCTTGGCGACCCATGATGAGCGCGCCGGTCGGGAAATCTGGACCCTTCACGAATTCCATGAGGTCATCGGGGGTTGCTTCGGGGTGTTCGAGGAGGTGATTCACCGCGTCGATAACTTCAGCGAGGTTGTGCGGAGGAATGTTGGTCGCCATGCCAACCGCGATTCCCTGCGACCCATTTACCAACAGGTTGGGGAAACGGCTGGGGAGAACTACTGGTTCCTGAAACTCACCCGAATAATTGTCAACAAAGTCAACGGTGTTTTCGTCGATGTCCGCGAGCATGTCGAGCGCCATCGCGGCAAGTCGACATTCGGTGTAGCGCGCCGCTGCCGGTGGTTCGTCGAGCGAACCGAAGTTGCCCTTCGGATGCACGAGCGGATGACGCAATGAAAACGATTGGCCCATTCGGACAAGTGCGTCGTAAATCGCAGAGTCGCCGTGGGGGTGATATTTGCCCATGACTTCGCCGGTAACGCGGGCACATTTCATGGTGGGTCGATCGGGAAGCGCACGAAGGTCGTACATGCCCCACAGGATGCGGCGGTGAACCGGCTTCAGGCCGTCGCGTGCGTCGGGAAGGGCACGCGACACGATGACCGACATCGCGTAATCAAGAAAGGAGCGTTCCATCTCCTCCTGGATTTCGATTGGCTCGATGGTCCCGAATGTCACCGGGGGCGCGTCGCCTGTGCCGGTGTCGTCTCCGGAGTTCTCGCCATCGTCCGATGTCTTCTTCTTCGCCATCTGTTGCCTGTGGTTCCTGTCGTCGGGCGGCTTCCTCAGATATCGAGGAACCGCACATCCTTCGCGTTTGTCTGAATGAAGTGCTTACGGGATTCAACGTCGTCACCCATGAGCACAGAGAAGACCTCGTCGGCAATTGCCGCTTGTTCCACTGTGACGCGAAGCAATGTGCGCTTCGTGGCGTCCATCGTGGTGTCGCCGAGTTCGTCGAAGTCCATTTCGCCGAGACCCTTGAGGCGCTGGAACTCTTTCTTGTGTTCCGGCTTCTCGTTCATGAACACGGTCTTTGCGGCCTCGTCTTTAAGGTAGATCTTTTCTTTGCCGACAACCGTCGAAAACAACGGTGGCTGCGCGATGTACACGTGCTGCTGTTCGACAAGTTCTTTCATATGACGAAAGAAGAACGTAAGCAGGAGTGTGCGGATGTGAGAACCATCGACATCGGCGTCGCACATAATGACGACTTTGTCGTAACGGATCTTTTCTACATCGAATTCCGCACTTACACCCGCTCCGATTGCGGTGATGAGCGTTTGGACTTCGGTGTTCTTCAACATCTTGTCGAGGCGCGCGCGCTCGACGTTGAGGATCTTGCCGCGAATTGGGAGGATCGCCTGGGTACGAGGCTCGCGGGCGGCGACAGCAGAACCACCAGCGGAGTCGCCTTCGACGATGAACAGTTCGCATTCCTCGGGATTGCGACTGGCGCAATCTTTGAGTTTGTCGGGCATGCCCGCGCCCTCGAGCGCGGACTTGCGTCGTGTCGCGTCGCGAGCGTTCCGTGCGGCGAGCCGAGCCCGCGCAGCAAGGGTTGCTTTCCCAACAATCTTGCGAGCCTCGGTGGGATTCTCTTCAAACCAGTCGCCGAGAAGTTCGTTCGTGGCTTTTTCGACCAACGAACGCATGGACACATTGCCCAACTTGCCTTTGGTCTGGCCTTCGAACTGTGGATCGCGCAGTTTCACCGAAATGATTGCGGTCAGACCCTCACGGATGTCGTCGCCGGTGAGGTTGTCTTCCTTCTCTTTAAGAAGCGACTTTGCCCTGGCGTACTTGTTCACCACATTCGTGATGGACTTTTTGAAGCCTTCTTCGTGCATGCCGCCTTCGATGGTGGCAATGCCGTTTGCGAAGGAGTGCATCCCGTCGGCGTTGAAGCCGGTGTTCCACTGGAAGGCGATTTCGACTTCTTGGTCTTCTTCGGCCTGTTCGTAGAAGCCGACCTTCTTGTACAACGCTTCTTTCGAAGAGTTCAGGTGGCGAACGAAGTCGATGATCCCGCCGTCGTATTTGAAGACGACTGGCTCGGTATGGGTACTTTCTGGACGTTTGTCCTGGAATCGAATCTCGAGGCCCTTATTAAGAAAGGCCATCATCTGAAAGCGCTCGAGCAAGGTCTGCGCTCGGAAGACCGTTTCGTCGAAAATGGTGGGATCAGGCCAGAAACGAACCGTGGTGCCGGTTCGACCCTTCGGGGCCTTGCCGCGAACCTCGAGTTTGGTGGTGAGCTTCCCGCCGTTGGTGAAGTCCATGTAATGGCGGTTGTCCGAGTGATCGATCTCGACCTCGACGCGCTCCGACAGTGCATTCACAACGGAAATACCCACGCCATGCAGACCGCCGGAAACTTTGTAGCCCGCGCCGCCAAATTTGCCGCCCGCGTGGAGCACAGTGAGAACGACCTCGGCCGCGCTCATACCCTTCATCTTCGGATCGGGGTGTTTGTCGACCGGAATGCCTCGGCCGTCATCGACGACTTCGCAACCCCCATCGGGCAACAACGTGACTTCGATACGAGAGGCATGTCCGGCCATTGCCTCATCGACGGAGTTATCGACGACCTCGTAGACCAAATGGTGAAGACCCGCTGGACCGGTCGAACCGATATACATGCCGGGTCGTTTGCGCACCGCCTCGAGACCCTCGAGGATCGTGATGTCTTTTGCGCCGTACTCTTCGGTGGTTTTCGCCACGCTCTGGGCTTCCCCTTACCGGGACTTCGCCGGTGGATTGTTTGCGTTACCTACACATGCAACTTTTGCGGTGGGTTTTTGCTGGAAATGTTCACGGTGAACGACAACGTCACACAGCACATGAAACAGGGTTTCGGTACTGCGTGAACTGCGAGCACTGCGCGTTTCACAGCCCTGCGATCCTACCAGTGCAACGCGTGTTTTCCGGGTATTACCAGTGGCAAATCATGGCGCGTGCAGAACAACCGGCAACAGGGTCAGCTGGCCTGTTCTGGTCGCACGCGAACCTCGATCGCGTCGATTGCATTCGGTCCGAGTTCTGTTCGCAATCGATCGACAAGATCGTGTTCAAGGAAGCGCAGTTGTGTTGCCCACGCCGGATCGGAAACAGCGACAACAAGTGTGGTTCCACGCATTGAAACTGGCCGACTCTGTGCAGCGATGGCCTCGCCAACGAGATCTGACCAGCGACCAAACACTCGTGTGGTGACATCGGCAGAAGGTCCACCCAGGTGGCGAACGATGCGATCGAGGCTGGCGTTCATTGACACAGGATCGCTCGGCGCGGCGTCAGGCAGTGGTTCCCATGGCATAAGCGCAGTGTAGAGATCGCTTCCGACAACGGGGCGATCGTTCGTATTACTCGGGGCGAACCGACGCGCCCGACACCCGTAACACCAGTTCGGGCATCGCTCCTGGTGGCAGTCCAGCTGCACTCGATAACACCGTTTGGCCCGGCGGCAGATGAGCCAGAAGCGCCGCGCTTCGGTCGGGATCGAGTTCAGAAAACACATCGTCGAGCAAAAGGATCGGGGATGACCCGGTTGCATCGGTAACAACTCGGTGAGCCGCTAACCGCAATGCCAGGGCCAATGATCGTTGCTCGCCTTGCGAGGCGTGTGTTCGCGATGGCATCCCGTCGAGATGAAGAACGAGATCGTCGCGATGTGGCCCAACGAGTGAAACGCCCCGGCGCAACTCGTCGCGCCGCGCCGCCTCGAGCGCTGCGGCAAGTCCCTGCTCTCTCCATGGTGCGTCATAGGTCGTTGTCACGGGCACCGAGCGACCGGCGACTTGTTCGTAGGCAAGGTTCAGGGCGGGACCGAGTTCGGTCACTAGGTCGTCTCGCGCTTGCGCGAGAGCTTCTCCGGTTTCAATCAACTTTGCGTCCCAAACGCTGAGGGTCGACTCAATATCGGGAGTAAGTCGGCCACCGGCTTGTTTCAACAGCGCATTTCGCTGTTTCAGAATTTTTTCGAGGTCAGATCTCAACGAATCAAACGCTGGGCGGCGAGCCACCAGAGCGTCATCGAGGTAATGGCGTCGTTCTGCTGGGCCTCCCTTTACCAACTCAAGGTCGTCGGGCGAAAATACCGAGACACGCAACGCACCCAGCAGGTCGCGAGTTCGCGCCAACTTCTGCTTATTGACTTGCACTCGACCGCGGCCCGTTGACGCGAGCTCCGCTTCAATTAAGAGTTGTCGGCCTTCGCGTTCTCCTTCGGCGCGGATGACCGCCGAGGAAGCGCCGGAGCGAACCAACGCATCGTTTGGTGCGCCGCGAAACGAAGAAAGCGTGGCGAGGTAGCCAATCGCTTCCATCACGTTGGTCTTGCCTTCACCGTTCGCGCCAAGAAGTGCTGTAAGTCCTGGTGCAAACGAAATATCTGCGCTGGCGTAGGACCGAAAATCGGTGAGCCAGAGACGAGCGAGCCGCACGTCAGTTACGGATCGGCATCAACAAGTACAAGAAATCCTCGGTCTCGTTGCCTCGGATAAGAACCGGGCTTGTCGGCCTGGCAATTTCGATCGTGATTTCGTTAGAAGGTGCAGCTTCGATTCCTGCTCGTAAATATTCCGGGTTGAACGAAATCTCGAGTTCTTCGCCTACGTGTCGAGCGTCGATCACTTCGTCGGCCTTGCCAACGTCGAACGTTTCCGCAATCAACTCGACAGAATCGTTTTTGATGACGAGACGAATCTTGGTTGTTTCTTTCGAAAGAAGGCCGACGCGTTTCAACGCGTCGAGGAAAATTTCACGCTCAATAGTGAGGCGGTTCGGGTGAGAGTCCGCGGTCTTGGGGAGAAGATTTTCGTAGTCGGGGAAGCTTCCGTCGAGAAGTTGGCTCACAAGGCGAACCCCGCCGACTTCAAAAGAGACGTACCGCTCGGCAAGACGAATGGTGACGGTTTCTGCGGTGGAAAGTAGCCGGTTGAGTTCTTTAAGCGCCGAGGAAGGCACGAGAACTTTTTGGCCCTCGGTGAGGATTGAGGTTCCAGGAAGATCACGAATGGCGAGTCGGTACGTGTCGGTGGCGACAAGTCGAATTCCGGTTCCGTGTGCGGCGATAGAAACACCGGTGAGTTCGAACTTCCGTGATTCGTCAGTGCTCGCAGCTGAAATCACCTGAGAAATTGCGTCGCGCAAAAGTGCTGCATCAATCGTGACCGCAGAGTCGGTCGCTTCAGGCATCGGCGGATAATCGATAGCGATAGTTTTGACCGCGAACTGAGATCGACCTGATCCAATGCGCACTTCGTTGTCGTCGGCTTCGAACGTGACCGCCCCTTCAGGAAGATTGCGGACAATCTCGGTGAGGAGTTTCGCGGGAACCAGCACGGTGCCATCTCGAGACCCAGACACCGACGCGGTCGCGATGATGGTGAGATCGAGGTCGCTACCGGTTACTTGAAGATCGTTGCCAACCAACACGAGGTTGAGACCGGTTAACGCTTGGCGCCCGGAGCTGCGCGGAGTAACGCCACGAGAGGCGACAGAGATGGCTTCGACGAGGGGATCTCGCTCACAACGGAACTTCACGTCGGCTCACTTTCCTGACAGACGGTGGTACTTGATGTTGTTTTAAAAAAGAAGGAGAAATAGGTAGTGGTAGTAATAAGGGCTGTGGATTGTGGACAAACCAGTGTTTTCCCAGCGTACAAATAGTTTTGTTGTCCGACGCTCATCCACAGTGATCCACAGTCTGAACCGCGTGAGTGACAGCGCGGGGGATGACTGGCTGGTCGTCCCCTGTTCATGCAGTAGCGCGCGCGCCCTGGTCCACCAGGTTGTCCACCGCGCGAGTGTTCGAAATCACGCGCGGGTGTTCGGGAAAAAGTGTTCGCGGCGAACATGGTGATCAACTGTTCCTGATCCGTTGGGTGAGTTCGGTGACCTGGTCGTAGATCTGTCGGCGTTCTTTCATGAGGCCACTAATTTTCTCGACAGCGTGGATAACGGTGGTGTGATCTCGTCCGCCGAAATCGCGAGCAATGGCCGGGTAACTGAGGTCGGTCATTTCCCGCATCACGTACATACCGATTTGGCGAGCGGTTACTAGGGGCCGGCGGCGGCTTTGCCCCTTGATCTCTTCGATAGTGAAATCGAACATTTCCGAGGTCTTCTCGAGAATCAACGCCGGGGTGATGGGCCGGGGTTGAGTGTGGGTGAGGATGTCACTGAGTACCCCTTCGGCCAATTCAACCGTGAGGGGGTTGCCGGTGAGGCTGGCGAATGCGCAGACTCGGATAAGCGCGCCCTCGAGCTCACGAATGTTGTTGGTGATGTTTGAGGCAATGAATTCAAGGACATCGGGTGGCGGAGCGATGGGCTCTCGCTCGGCCTTCTTGCGGAGGATGGCCAGGCGGGTTTCCAGTTCGGGGGGGTTGATCTCGGTGATGAGCCCCATCTTGAAGCGGCTGCGAAGCCGGTCTTCGAGGGTGGAAATGGAATCAGGGGGCCGATCCGAGGAAAGCACGATCTGGGCATTGGCTTGATAGAGCGACTCGAACGTATGGAAGAGCTCTTCTTGGAGGCCTTCCTTTCCTTCGATGATCTGAATGTCATCAAGGAGGAGCACGTCAATTTCGCGGTACCGCTTCTTGAACTCCGGCATGGTGTTTTGACGGATGGCGTCGACGTACTGATTGAGAAATTGTTCGGTTGAGACGTAGCGAACCTGGTGGCCGGGGTAGATTTCTCGCACATAGTTGGCAATGGCCTGAAGAAGGTGGGTCTTGCCAAGGCCGGCGACGCCATAAATAAAGAGTGGGTTGTACGACTTTGCTGGCGTCTCGGCGACACTGAGGGCGGCAGCGTGGGCAAACCGGTTTGATGTGCCGGTGACGAAGGCATCGAAGTTGTAACGAGGGTTCACGGGAAGCCCGAGCTCCGTCGACTGGGGCGCTGTTGTCCCCAGACTGGCAGGAGTTGTCAACAGCCCTTGCTCATTGTTGGGGGTGTCTGTGGCTTCACCTGTGGATTGTGCTGGGGAGAAGTTTGCAGTCGGGGGGGCGACGTCGGTGTGGACCTGAATGAAAAGCGAGACATCGCTTTGCCCAATGTCGGCCAGCGCCCCGGATACCAGGGTGAGATAGCGCGTCTCGAGCCGTTCTTTCACGACAGAACTGGGCACGGCGACCGAAAGCACTGTTCCGTCGAGGTCGAGGGGCGTAACCATCGAGAACGTGGTCATCCACACGGCCTCGGAGACCTGCTCGCGCAAAGCGACCGTGCACTTCGTCCACAACTGTTCGGCTTGGTCCACCTGCACGACGGCCCCTGACAAGGAGTTTGGTTCCACAACAACGTGCACACTTGTGGAAAAAGTCGACCGCTGTCCACACGGAGTGGTTTGCCGCCCTTCAGCACACGTGTACCCCACCTTCGGAGCGCCGTCATCGAGGCTCTGTGGATGGGTGCGGGACCGTAGCACGACCCCGGTGTTGCTGCACCGGGTCTCCACCCTCTAGCGTTGTCCTCCGAACAGGTGTCGGGCTCCTTGCGCACGCGTCAGGCCGGGCCCGTTTCCACACCACAACCCTTGTCAAAGAATCAACGATCTGCCGGATCCCTACTGGATCTCCAGGTCGCGGAGGCCCCTCGTGAAGCGTACGTTCCAGCCCAATAACCGCCGCCGGGCGAAGAAGCATGGCTTCCGTTCCCGCATGGCCACCCGTGCAGGTCGCAATGTTCTGCGATCTCGTCGCCTTAAGGGCCGCAAACGGCTGTCGGCCTGATCTGGCGAATTCGTGATCGCCGCTCGTTCGAAGAACTGCGGCGGCGCGGTCGTCGGGTTCGTAGTGGCACGGTGGCGGTAACCATGTTGGCGTCGTCGGTGTCGGTTGACGAGCCGCCGAGAGTCGCGTTCGCCGTTTCCCGCAAGGTCGGAACCGCCGTTGTGCGGAATCGCCTGCGGAGGCAAGTGCGCGCCCATCTCGGCGAGTTGCGGGCCGCAAAAAGCCCGCTTTTTCCCTCAGGTGCTTGGCTTTTTGCTTTGCAGCCGGGAGCGGCAGAGGCTGACCGCTCGGTCCTTCTGGCCGACGTCGAGACTTGCCTCGATCGTCTTGTTGGGAGTTCCCAATGAGCGCGGTCTGCGGGCACAACCACGGTTTGTCGCGCGCAACTGACCCCGAGCATCGCCCGTCGTTTCCTGCGCGTCTGACGGCACGGGGTGTGCGCGGCTATCAATGGTTGTTTGCCGGCCGGGTTTCACCCTGCCGTTACGTCCCGACCTGTTCGTCCTACGCCCTCGAAGCACTTGAGGTGCACGGGTTCGTGCGGGGTTCCTGGTTGTCGATTCGACGACTGGGCCGGTGCCATCCTTGGGGTGGTTCAGGATGGGATCCCGTTCCCGACAGGAAGGCCGCCTAGGCAATGGAAGCGTTTGAACCGTTTTTGAAAGCCTTCGCGTCAGTGTTGGCGTTCTTCTACGACATCACCGGGAACTATGCCGTTGCCATCATCCTCCTGACCTTGGTGGTGATGATCATCGTCACGCCGCTGACCCTCAAGGGCACGCGGTCGATGATGGTGATGCAGCAACTCCAGCCGGAAATGAAGAAGATTCAGGCCCGGTACAAAGACGACCGACAGAAGCTCAATGAAGAACTTCTGAAGTTCTATAAGGAAAACAGCATCAACCCGCTTGGTGGCTGCCTGCCCCTTTTGGTTCAGATGCCGGTTTTCCTGGTGCTGTATCAGGTGCTTCGGGGCCTCACTCGACGAGTGAGCGATCTGGGGGCCGACGTCGGGTGGGTGTCAAGCCAGTTCGGGCTCGGAAACTCGCCAAGCAAAGCTCCAACATTCGAACGCGTGTTCGATCCCGCGTGGATCAATCCTTCCACGAAGATGTACCAAAATCTCTCGACCTCCTATCAGATGGAGGCTTTTGGCCTCGATCTGTCAGAGAGCGCGAGCCAAGCAATGAAGCAGGGCATCGGTCATGCTCTGCCGTTCCTCGTGCTGATTGTGATTGTTGCCATTACTGGCTTCATTCAGCAACGACAGATTCAAGGCCGAAACCCAGGAGCACAAACCAATAGCCAGCAGCAGATGATCATGAAGATCATGCCGTTCTTCCTGCCGGTCATTTCGTTTGGTCTTCCTGCCGGTTTGGTTCTGTACTTCGCCGTATCGAACCTCTACCGAATCGGTCAGCAGGCATTCATTTCAAAGAGCATCTATGGCATTAGTGCCCCAGACGGCACAAAGTCTTGGAAGCATCTTTTCGGCTTTGGAGTGCAGCCCAAGGCTGCCCCCAAGGCGAAAAAGTCCACGTCGAAGTCCATCAGCGCAACCTCTCGCCCCGCCAAGAACGCAGGGTCCAAGGGTGGCGCAAGCAAGGGTTCGACCAAGGCACCAGCCAAAGCTGGAGCCTCCAAGGGTGGCCGGACAACCGGCCGCACCACCACCAGTTCCCGAGACACCAAGGGCAGTGATTCATCAAAGAATGAGAATCGCGAAGCGTCGACACCGTCGACCCCCTCGTCCGACGCCAGCGATACGTCATCGCCGCCGTTGCAGCCTCGGGCGCGCAAGAAGAAGAGGTAGTACCAAATGGAGTGGGTGGAAATCACCGGCCGCACCGTCGAAGAGGCGAAAGATGCGGCACTTGATCAATTAGGCGTCGACACTGTTGATGCAGAGTTTGAAATCCTTGAAGAGCCCTCACGGGGATTGTTCGGCAAGACGAAGGGCCAGGCACGAGTCCGGGCCCGTATTGCGCCGACGAGACCCCGACCGAAGGTCGAGCGACGAGATCGTCGCAAGAAAAGCAGTGGAACTGGTGGGGGCCGCAACAAAGCCCAACGACCAGATGAACCTGCGACCGACGCGGCCCCGGCCGCACCAGCATCCAACGGCAAGCGCCCCAACCGCCGCAGCAGCGGTCCGAAGGCCGAGCCCACCGAGAAGGAAAACACCACCGTGACTGAAACCGTTGATGTCGATCTGGCGGAACACTCCCGCATCGTCACCGAGTTCCTCGATGGATTGGTCGATTCATTCGACCTCGAGGGTCGTGTCGAAGCCGTGTCCATCGATGAGGAAACCACCGAGGTTCGAGTCGAAGGACGTGACCTCGGGATTCTCGTGGGCCCGAAGGGCAACACCCTCGCGGCCATCCAGGAACTCTCCCGGACGGTTATTCATCGCAAGGTGTCGGGCACAGCCGCAGGCCGCGTCCGCCTCGACGTGGCGGGCTATCGCCAGCGCCGCCGTGAAGCCCTTGAGCAGTTCACCCGGGGAGTAGCTGAAGAGGTTCGTTCCTCTGGGGTTCAAAAAGCTCTCGAGCCGATGGGATCGGCTGACCGCAAGGTTGTGCATGATGCGGTGAACGAGATCGAAGGCGTTTCCACCATTTCTGAGGGCGACGAACCGCGTCGCCGCGTGGTGCTCATTCCGTCCTGACCGACAGAGTGATCACTGGTTGTGTGTGAGTCGGTGGCCCCGCCCAGTGCGGGGCCATTGTTGTTTTCTGAGTCCTCGGGATTTTGGAGGTGGGGCCCGGAGTGTTGCCGGAGTGTCGCCGGAGCGGGTCTGCGGGTGCGAGAATGAGCAGGTGCAACCCTCTCCCCCATTGCTGGCGGTCCTTGAGCGAGCTCGGCGCCTTGGCGTCCTAGGTCCCGGGCCGGTCCTGGACCATGTCATTCACGCCCAAGGCTTCATTGATATCCTCGCCGAGCTCCCGGAAGGGTCGTTGGTGGTTGATCTCGGATCCGGTGCCGGAATCCCCGGGTTGGTGATTGCCGAGGCTCGACCCGATCTTCGGGTTCTCCTGCTGGATTCGCTTGAGCGGCGGGTCGCGCTCTTGGACGAGGCCGTCATTGCGATGAACTGGGAGGGTCGGGTCATTGCTGAGTTGGCTCGAGCAGAAGACACCGGCCGATCCCCGCAGTGGCGAGGCCATGCCGATGCGGTGACCGCCCGCTCTTTTGGTCCCCCGGCGACGGTGGCGGAATGTGCAGCCCCCTTACTGCGGGTTAATGGACTTCTGGTGGTGAGCGAACCACCAGAAGTCAGCGACCGGTGGCCAGCAGAAGGAGTGGCGCTCCTGGGGCTTGCTGATGAAGGCGCTCCCGTGGCGGGTATGCGCCGATTGCGCCAGACGGTGCCCTGTTCCGAGACCTATCCCCGCAGGGTGGGCATGCCGGCAAAGCGCCCGTTGTTCTAGCCACTCGTTCCCGAGGGAATGTTTCACGTGAAACAGGTCGAGGGAGATGCAGTGAGTGTCATGGGCGTGTTTCACGTGAAACACGAAGGACCGCAAGGGCCAGGATGCGCTGTAGATGGGGTCGTGCTGCGAAGCCGAGTTGAATCCTTGACCCGGGGGCCTAGGACGGGCAGGATGGCCACCGCGGATCGCTTGCTGCGATTTCGCCCCCCGACTGCGGCGTGTGCCGCCGAATCCGAGTTGAGATCCATGGAATCTGATGAATCTGGTAACGGAGCGGATGGGGGAGAGCATGGCGTCAAGATGCCAAACAACCTTTCTGCCGCCGAAGCTGTGGTTGAGGGGGCCCGTCCCATCTCTGCCGAACGACCACTTCCTCGAATAATCGCAGTGGCCAATCAGAAGGGTGGCGTGGGAAAGACCACCACCTCGATCAACCTCAGCGCCTGTCTGGCAGAGCTGGGGTATCGCACCCTGGTCATTGACCTCGACCCGCAGGGCAACGCCTCCACTGGCCTAGGCGTCGACATTCGCTCGCTTGAGTCCTCGATGTATGACGTCATCCTCCACGACGTTCCCCTCGAGGACTGCATCGAAGGCACCGTGGTCCGTAATCTCTTTGTGGCCCCAGCCAGTCTCGATCTGGCTGGTGCCGAGATCGAACTCGTGCCGGCCTTCAGCCGCGAGATGCGTCTGAAGATGGCAATTGATTCGGTAAAGGAGGATTACGACTTCGTTCTGATCGACTGTCCCCCGTCGCTGGGTCTGCTCACGGTGAATGCCATGGCGGCGGCCACCGAGGTTCTGGTGCCCATTCAGTGTGAGTACTTCGCACTCGAGGGCCTCACCCAGCTCACTAAAAATGTGGCGCTTATTCAAAAGAGCCTGAACCCGGCGCTGGAGATCAGCGCCATCGTCCTGGTCATGTATGCCCGCACCAACCTGTCCGACGGGGTGGTTGCTGACGTGCGGGAACACTTTGGCGACAAGGTCTGCCAGGAAGTTGTCCCTCGCTCGGTGCGTCTCTCTGAGGCTCCCGGGTTCGGACAGCCAATCATCACATTCGATCCAAGTAGCCGGGGGGCAACTGCCTACCGGAAGTTGGCCAAGGAGGTAAGTGGTGGCACGCCGCAGCGGACTCGGTAAAGGTCTCGGATCTCTCATCCCGACCACGGAACGACTGCAGGACAGCGACGCGATCCTGCGGGAACTCCCCATTTCAGAAATCGTGGCCAGTACCTACCAGCCACGCCGCCATTTTGATGAGGAGGCGCTGGTCAGCCTCTCCGCGTCGATCCGAGCGGTGGGTGTTCTCCAGCCCATTTTGGTTCGTGAGATGGGTGAAGACTCCTACGAACTGATCGCCGGCGAACGGCGTTGGCGGGCAGCGAAGCGAGCCGGCCTTCAGACCATTCCGGCCATCGTTCGGACTGCCGAAGATGAAGGTTCGCTTGAACAGGCCCTGGTTGAGAACCTCCACCGAGAAGATCTCGGTGCCCTCGAGGAAGCTGCCGCCTATCAGCAGCTGGTCGAAGAGTTCAAGCTCACCCAGGATCAGGTGGCCACTCGGGTCGGCAAGAGCCGTTCCTCGATTGCCAACACCATGAGGCTTCTTCAGCTTCCAACCAGCATCCAGCGACTGTTGGGCGAGGGTCAGTTGTCGGCTGGCCATGCCCGGGCCCTGCTCGGAACACCCGATCGGGTCTTCCAGGAGAAGCTGGCCAAAGCCATCGTGTCGGAGAAACTCACTGTGCGTGAGGTTGAGGACCGAGTTCGCGAACACGGCGGAACTCCTGAACCTGAAGAGGCCACAGGTACTACCGGCGGGACCAAACCACCGACCGTGGTGCGGGCCGCGCCGCTTCTTGAACTCGAGGAGATGCTGTCCGATCATCTTGATACGCGGGTTGCAGTCACCATGGGTCAGCGCAAGGGACGCATCGTGATCGACTTCTCTACTCTCGAAGATCTTGAGCGCGTCTACCGAGTAATCGTCGACGGCAAAGAACCGACGGACTAACAAACCTCCACCCAAACCTTTGGTGAAGGGTTCTGCACAGCCTGTGGATGAGGCTGTGGTCAACCGAAAACACGGCATTCGAGTCTGGTGCCGAATATGTGAGAACAAAAAGCGAAAGGCCCCGGTTTCGACCGGGGCCTTCGTTGTTCTTCGACCAGAGTCGAGGAGCGTTCTGATTTACAAGAAGGGCTTAAAGTCCTCGAGGAGTTGCGACTTTCCCTTGGCGCCCACGATGCGGGCGGCTTCCTGGCCATCTTTGAACACGATCATGGTCGGGATGCTCATGACGCCAAACCGACGGGCAACGTCAGGGTTGTCGTCCACGTTGAGCTTGGCAATGGCAAGGCTGCCGGCTTGCTCGTCGGCAATCTCTTCCAGGATGGGGGCAATCATTTTGCATGGACCGCACCATTCGGCCCAGAAGTCGACGACGACAGGAACCGATGATGAGCCAATCTGCTCGTCGAAGGTTGCGTCGGTGTAGGTGGAGATGTTCTCGGACATGGTTCCTCGTTCACGTGATGGCTGGTGGGTGCCAGCCCGGGTTAGATGAGATCTTTTTGCTTCGAACAAATGTTCGACAACTGTCTAGCACTTGTGCGCACCGATGACGGCAGATCCTGGGGCCCGTCTCGACGAGGCGAACCGTAGTGGTGACAACGCTACCGCGAGTGGGCTTCATTCCCTGCACCTCATTGCCAACGACACCAAGTCCGGAGTACATCCGGTTTTCCACAGCACTAAAGTGCGGCACCATTAGAATTTTTGAGAGTAAAAGGTGCGAAATGACTGTTGGCAACGAAAGCGAAAATCAACGAGGAACGGTTTCACGACGATCGGTCCTAAAGGGCGTTGGAGCAGCGGGCGTTGTTGCAGCTGCTGCGGTCGCGGGCGTGACGCCTGCTGGAGCGAAGAGCGCGGAGTCTGTTTCACCTGCTTCAGTGCCGCTTCCACCCTGGGTTGCGCGACCACCGTTGCTGAATCGACCCAATTTCCTTGTGGTCATTGTAGATGAGCAGCGTTTTCCTCCGGGCTATGAATCCGATGCGCTGAAAGCATGGCGCGAAGCGAATTTGCCGGCCCAGGCGATGCTGCGCGCCGAGGGATTAGAACTTCTCGATCACCACATCATGGCGGCGGCATGTGCGCCAAGCCGTACGTCGTTTCTTACAGGTCAGTACCCATCACTTCATGGAGTTTCGCAAACCTCAGGTATCGCGAAATCGGCCATTGAAGAAGACTTGTATTGGCTTGACCCGACCACCGTTCCGACCATGGGTGACTGGTTTCGGGCGGGCGGATACGACACGTTTTACAAGGGCAAGTGGCATGTTTCCGATGCCGACCTCTATGAACCAGGAACGCACACTGCGTATCCGTCCTACAACCTCACAACTGGCGCTCGGGATATGGCGGCGGAGCAGATCTATCTCGACGCGGGGCTGCTCGAAAAATTTGGCTTTACCGGTTGGGTTGGACCAGAACCACACGGTGCTAATCCCAATAATTCGGCATCGTCAGGTCCAAACGGATCCGGACGCGACGCGGTCTATTCCGCGCAGGGGTCGACGCAACTTGAAGCCCTCAAAACTTGGCAAAAGCCGTGGGTGCTTGTCACGTCGTTCGTGAACCCGCACGACATTGTGCTTTGGGGCCAACTTTCGTTGGCCCAGGGTCAGTTGTATTTGCAGCAACAACTGGACGGGTCGAATGTTCCCGAGGATCTGTTCAAGGACGCCGACTTTCTGCGTTCATTTGAAGACGATCTTTCGAAGAAACCTGACGCGCAAGCGAGTTATCGAGACACGTATCCGAAAGCGCTGCAACCAACGCTGAACAACTCGGCCTATCGGCGTTTTTACTATCAACTTCAGAAGGAAGTTGATGCAGAAATTAAAAAGGTCCTGGATACGCTCGTGAGCGACAATACGACTCACCAAAACACCATCGTCGTGTATTTTTCTGATCACGGTGAATTGCTGGGGGCCCATGGTGGTCTTCATCAGAAGTGGCACGTCTCCTATGACGAAGTCATAAAGGTGCCTTTCATTTTTCATAACCCCACGCTTTTTCCGACACCAACGACGACCGCTGTTCCGACTAGTCATGTTGATTTGCTGCCGACGATGCTTGGTCTTGCTGGGCTGAATCAAGCGGCACTGAAGGCAGATCTTTCAACAACGTTCACGCAGGTGAAGCCGTTGCCTGGCCGTGATCTTTCGGCCATGGTTCTGGGTGAAACTTCTTGGTCAACCATTGCTCACGAACCGCAGTTCTTCATGACCGACGATGAACCAATGCGCGGTGCGCAGCAGATTGCATGGAACGGCAAGATGTATCCGGCTGTTGCTGAACCCTGCCACTTGGAAACGGTGATCGCCCACCTTCCAACAGGGTTGGCAGGGGCAATGCAGCGTTGGAAATACACCCGTTACTTCGACAACCCAGCATTTTGGACGACGCCGGCCCCGACGCCTCGTGATGTTGCGACGATTGTGAACGGAAACACGTTGCTTCCCGGGCCGAAGACGGCCGAGACAACGGTGAAGACGACGCCCGAGCCGGATCAACTTGAGATTTACAACACGTCTGTCGATCCCCTTGAGTTGGAAAACATCGCTGCCGATCGTGTTCTCATGGCCACAGAGCGAATCCATGGAATCGTTGCGCAACTCGTGACGCTGTTGGATCAGCAGAAGGCACAAAAACGACTGAGCCCGAATGCGGTTGTGCCGTCCTCGGCAACGACGGGAATGTTCCGATTCGGGACAGGGTCAGACGACGCGCCAGCGGACGTCACTCCTGAAGATCAAACTGCTCCGGTCGTACCGGTTTTCACTGGATAAATCAGTGAGCGGTGGCTTCGAGCCATCGCTCACAATCAATTGCCGCCATGCATCCTGAGCCAGCCGCGGTAATGGCCTGGCGATAGACGTGATCTTGGACATCGCCGCAGGCAAACACACCTTCGATGTTGGTGAGCGACCCGTTATGGGTAACGAGGTAACCGTTCTCGTCGGTGGTGAGCTGACCGGCGAACAGATCGGTATTGGGACGGTGGCCAATGGCGACGAATACTCCGGTGACGGCAAGAGGTCGCTCTTCGCCCGTGACGGTGTCGGTGAGGGTGACTCCTTCAACGGCTTGCTCACCCTGAATGGCGGTCACTGTTGAGTTCCATGCGAAACGTATTTTCTCGTTGGCGAACAATCGGTCTTGCATGATCTTTGATGCGCGAAGCTCTTCGCGGCGGTGGACAAGTGTGACGGTCTTGGCAAATTTCGTAAGAAAAAGCGCTTCTTCTATGGCCGAATCGCCACCACCAACGACAGCGATGTCGTGATCGCGGAAGAAGAAACCGTCGCAGGTCGCACAGGTTGAAAGACCGTGACCAATCAAACGCGTTTCTTCTTCGAGGCCGAGCATGAGAGAACGCGCACCGGTGGAAACGATGATGGAGTCGGCAAGGTGGGTGGGTTCGGGAGCGTCAACATCGCCGATCCACACTTTGAACGGCCGAGCCGACAGATCGACTTTGGTGACCTTGCGAGTGATGATCTCGGTGCCGAAACGCATTGCCTGTTCGCGGAATTTCATCATGAGCTCCGGGCCCATGATTCCGTCGGGCCAACCAGGGAAGTTCTCAACTTCTGTGGTGAGCATGAGTTGCCCACCTGGCTGGTCGCTGGTTGATGAAGGCTCGCCCTCGATGAGCAGTGGCTCAAGGTTTCCCCGAGCGGTGTAGATCGCGCTGGTGAGTCCAGCAGGACCGGAACCGATGATGACGACTTTGCGAATTTCAGGCATAGGGACTCCAGAGATCGATGACCGAGATGGTCAAGTCAGTTGGTGGGGGAGTGTGTTGATAGTGAAACGATTTAGCGCTTCGGGGATGTCCCCGCTGAAGGAGCAGTTGCATTGCGACGAAGAAACAACAGCGCTCCGATCGAAGTGAACAGGGCGCCGAGGATGAGATAGGGCAGCCACACTCCCGAGGGAAGGGCTTCATCGAGGAGGCGAACCACCCCGATAACCGCCAAGACCGTGATGACGATGATGATCGTGCCGGCGAAAACGCCGAAGACCAGCCCGCGGGCGATCTTCATGATGGGAGTGGTGGTGCGATCTCGAACGGTTTCGACGGCGTTCACGATGGCGTCGGCCGCCTGCGCTGGCCAGTCGCCGCCGGCGAGTGATCCGACCGATGGAATCGATGGGATGGAGCGCGGCGGGGTCGCTGATGATTCCTGGTTCGAACCTGAGGAAGCCGAAGCGTTCGGACCCGTATCCATAGTGACGATCCTAACCGTGGGAACTCGTGGTTAGGAGGTGACGATGATGTCGGTGATTGTCACCTGAAACGGCGGTGTCTCTTTGAGTTGCGTAATCCAGAGCAAGACAGCGTTGCCACTGGAGTTCTGGAGGTCAAGGGTGAGCGGAACCCGGATGTTGGTTGCGCTGGCCCGTACTGACCCCCAACCAATAAGGGTGGTGGGTGAACCGGTGGCGGTAAATGCTTCGATTGACCATCCCGACGAAGGCGAATCGATTGTGATGGTCCCTATGGGGCCCTCTGTCGTTAGGTCGATGACGAGACCAACACCTGTTTTGAGATTGCCGAACTGGCGCGACGAGTACGCGTCGGTCGACCACGAGGTCAGCGAATCAGCATCGACGGCGTTCATGGCGGCCGCTTCGTTTTCGAAACCAGTGCGGTCGGCGGGATCGAAGGAGTGCGCAGTGGAAATGGCCAGCTGCCGAGGTGTCGTGGTGGTCGTTGCTGGTTGACTTGAAAAGAGGGTCTTTCCTGCATCGGTGTTGGCAATAAGAACCGCAATCAGAAGAAGCACCGCCACGACAACGAGTGCTACAACAATTCCTGATCGTCCGCGCTTTACGCGGACGGGAGTGGGGGTTGGTGTCGTCGGGTTCGTCTCGCTGACGGGATCAGCAAGGACGTCGTGACGAGTCGAAAGCAATGCGGCACGCATGTCGTTGGCCGAAGCAAAACGGCCGCTGGGTGCACGAGACATCGCACGCATGATTGTGGTTTCAAGATCTTGGGGAATCTCTTTGAGAACCACTGACGGGCGTGATGGATCTCGATGCATGCGCGCAAGGGCGAGAGCCGCTGGTGTATCGGCGCGGAATGGCGCTTCCCCACAAACAGCTTCGTAGAGAACTGCGCCTAACGCGTAAAGGTCGGTACGCCCATCAACGGGACCGCCCTCAACTTGTTCTGGAGCGAGGTACTTCACCGTTCCTAGTATCTGTGCGGTGCGCGTGAGGTCGGGTTCATCAAGCACTTTGGCGATACCAAAGTCGGTTACCAAGACACGACCATCGTCAGAAAGAAGAATGTTTGCCGGTTTGATGTCGCGATGTATCACGCCAGCGCGGTGAGCAACCGCAAGGGCGCCGGCCACCTGAGCGCCGATATGCACGACCTCGATCGGATCGAGAGCGCCGCGTTCATCGAGAAAGTCTCGAAGCGTGCGACCACGCACAAGTTCCATAACAATTGCATCGCAACCGTCGAGGTCAACGGTGTCATAAATAGCAACGATTGACGGATCAACGAGGCGCGCCGCGGCGATTGCTTCGATGTGAAATCGCTGGCGAACAACCGGGTCATTGGCAAACTGAGGATGAAGAATCTTGACTGCGACAGCGCGCCCAAGAATCAGATCGTCCGCTTCCCAGACTTCGGCCATGCCACCGACAGCGATTTGCTGACGAAGTTCGTAGCGTTGCGCGAGGACACGACCGACGAGCGCGCGGCCAGGAACTGAAGGGGGCACTGACCCAGGATCGTCTGCGTTCACGCGGTAGCGGAATGACGGATGATCACGGCCGCAGGTAGCACATGCCGATGACGCCCGGCCCACCGTGTGTGCCAATGACTGCGCCGATTTTTCCAAGACGGACCTGATCGCGTGGGTAGCGCTCAGCGATCATGTCAAGGAAGAGGTCGATATCTGGAGCTTCGCCATGAAGGATCGAGAGTTTTTCGACGGTGCCCTCAGCAAAGAGTTGGTCTCGCACCCATTCCAGTGCGCGTTTGCGAGTTCGTTGTTTGCCGGCTTCTTCAACGGCACCGTCAACAATTCGAATAATTGGTTTCACCGACAACATTGAACCTAAGAGTGCTTTGGCGCTCCCGATTCGGCCGCCTTTTTTGAGATTCTCGAGCGTGTCGAGCGCTCCGTAAATTTCGGTGCGCGGAATCATCGAGTCAACGAGAGCGACAACCGCGTCAGCGTCGGCGCCATTTCGCGCGGCGAGTGCTGCCTCGAGCACCATCGTGCCGAGACCACCCGTAAGCGATCGACTGTCGATGACACGCACATCGATGTCGCCATTGACTGCGGTGGCAGCGTTGCGTGCAGATTGCACCGTTGCAGACAGATCACCGGAAAGATTGATGCACACCACTGCGCTTGCACCAACTGCTGCTGCACCACGAAAGGCCTGCTCAAATCGGCCAGGCGACGGAGCGGATGTTTCAGGCAGCAGTCCGGTGCTGGCCATCTTTGCGTAGAAGTCTTCGACGCTGAGTTGCTCGCGGTCGATGTATTCATCGTCGCCAAAGCGGATATTTAACGGCACAACGCCGATGCCGTTGGTGGTGGTTTCCGCTTCGCTCAAGTCGCAGGAACTATCAGTGACTATGTGGACGCCGGTCATGGTGCTCCCGTTCGATTGGTGACGAGAAGACGCTACTCATCCACCCGAGGTTTGTGATGGTTCGTTCGCGGCGACCAGGGAGCGAGCTCGACGACGACGGCGGATGTGTCGGGCCCACCACACCAGTAAGAACAAGCCGGCTCCGAGGGAAAGGAAGAGTCCAACTCCCGAAATCGCTGTGGATCGAACGTCGATCCGGCTCGATGCGACGGGTATTCCTCCACCCGATGAGGTGATGGCGACAGCGAGGGGGAAAGCGCCGGAGGCTCTGGTCGTGACCTCAATATCGGTGCGAGTCGTACTCGAGGGGGCGAGAACGACGTCGTAGGTCGTCCCGCTCGGGAATTCGAGTTTTGGGCTACTCACGGTGATCCGAACCAAGGCTTCGACCGGAAGGTCGTTGTTAATCACCAGCGGAATTTTTCCGCTTCTGGAAGTCAGGGTGACTTTTTGTGATTGGGGAAGGCTGATCGCCGAGGTAATCGTAAGAAGTTGGTTGTTGGCGCGGTCAAGCACCGCGGCTCGATCGTTGGTCGTCAGGGTTGCTTCGGCGGAAGCCAGAACCGTTGTTTCAACGGGGTCCACGATTTCGCCGCCCTTGGGGAGCATGGTTCGCAGTCCAAGCAGATTCCACTGTGCCTGTTCAAGCCGTGATCCGTAGGTACCAAGATTGGTTGGGTCGTTACTTGTCCAGGATCGAACGGTTGGTTTTTGCGATGTGCCGGCAACCCCGGTGCGGGTGAAAAGGTCAGCAAGAGTGAGGGGTTGGATGATCATGGTTCCAAGGGAACCACTCGGGGCGCCCGTGGTTGCTGCCAACCCCGAAAGAAATTCCTTCAGAGCGACGGTGTCAGCTGAAGCGGGAATTGTTAGGGCCACGCCGCGATCGACACCGGGTTGTTCTTGGTGGAGCATCATCAACTCAGCCAACGCATGATGCGCATTAAGAATCGGATCGGCGGTCGGGAGGAACCGTGAAGAAACGACGTCATCGTTGGCCATGGCCGAGAACGACGTTCCATTTTCACTCTCGATGACGAAACGATTGGTGAGCACGGAACTTTCATTCGACACCAACGAGGATCGAATTTGGGATGACTGGAGGACCACGGACCGTGTCCCTGATTGCGCGAGGAGATTGAGCGCGCTTGGAGTCACAGACGGATCAAGGACCAATGTTCGACGATCGGGGGCAGCTTCGAAGACGTTGGCGAGGACGTTGTCGCCGGCGGCGTATTCAGCGGCGAGGACCGAACTTTGGCCGGCAGAAATGAGTGAACCCGCATCGATCGTGACATAGGGACGACTCAGGGTTTGGCGGGCCTGCCTGTCGGGACGTGGTGAAGCGTCACCGGCTTCGGCTAACGCTTGAACAAGGAAAGGTGTCGCCGCGAGTGTCAGCGGTGTGTTTGCCGCTGCAGCAATGATGCGAAATTGCTCGCTGGCTCGACTGAGTTGTGTATTGGAGAATTGTGGGGCCCCTTCGCGGCTCAGGCCGAAGGGCGTGTCGATCACAACCGTTGTGGCCACCGCAAGTGGTGAGGTGGGAGTCGTTGGACTTGGAAGGCGTAAAAGATGCGTGACGATGCTGTCGAGCCGTGTTCCATTTGCCGCGGTGGCTTCGATGAGAACCGGGTACACGCCCGCTTCGAACAGGACGGTTCCGCCCTCAGGAGCGGGCCACTTTTCGTTTAGTGGAAGTGAGAGTGTCTTTGTTGAACCGGAGGTATCAAGAATGATGGGGGGGGTGGAAAAAAGTGCTCTTCCAAGTTGCTCGCCAGCGATTGTTCGAGCAAGTCGGTTTCGACTTGTCACTGCACCGAAGAGCACAAGATCAACTTTTGTGTTTGCGGGGAGATCTCCGGTGGAAACCTCGGCGGAGAAAACGCCGTTTGGCCCAACAAACGCGGTTTGGTGGACGAGTTTTAGTTGTTGCGTTGTTGTCTGCGTGCTTTGAGCGTTGGCAAAGACCGGACACAGAACAAGAAGAACGAATGCCACGATGCCGAAGCGTGTGATGCGGCCGATCATTTGTCGAGACTTTCAGAGAAATTCAACGTAAGCACGGCGAGCCCAGTGGGTTCATCGGAAAAGCCGAGGTGGCGGTATAACGCGAGCGCGCGCTGGTTGATCTCTTGCGTGTTCACCAGAGCAGATTCACAGCCGCGCCGACGACACCACTGGAGGGCGTCGCCGATCAATGCAGTTCCGATTCCATTGCCGTGGAACTCCGGGTCAACGGCGAGTCGCTGCAGGTAGCCAAGACGGCGGGCGACGCCGGCGACGTGATAGCCGACAACACGGTTACCGATACAGGCAACCCGAAATCGTGATTTTGGTGTGGCGTGGCGGGCATCGAGGAGGCCGTTGAGGTCGAATCGCCAGAAACTGTCGAATGCCAAGCCGTCGAGGTCAAGCACAGCCCTGACATCGCGAGCACGTCCGCGGCGCAGATGTGTCGAAGGAGCGCTCGCACCGGGAAGAGCGAACAGGTCGTGGCGCAGGAGGTGAAGCCGCTCATGCACAGAAAAGCCGCGATGAAGAAAGACGGGTTGCTCGGTGAATGTCAGGGCTGGAGTGAGGACCGCCCGATAACCAGCATCGGCGACCGAAGCGAGCGCAAGGTTGAGTGCGTCAGGCGAAGGGGGAGAACCCGGGGTCGGAGTGAGCAGGGCGAGCGCAGGGTCGCCCCGCCAAGGGCCGATCCGCATGCGGTCGGCATGCCCGGTGATGGTGTCAGTGCGTCGCATAGCGTCGGAGCGAGCCTAGGACCGATAGGCCTCTCGCTCCTCTGTAGGGGAACTCCGTCGGGTCGGTGGGGCTTGTCCCGGTAGCCTCCGCCCGGTGATTCCCGATCGCCTTCGCCCGGTGCTTGAACGAACGGCCCCACTGGCTGAGCGGTTTGCCGCGTCGGGATACAAGCTCTATCTGGTCGGTGGTGTTGTCCGCGACCTCCTTCTCGGCCGGGACATGTCCGATGGTCGAGATATTGATCTGACCACCGATGCTCTCCCGGCGGAAACCAAACGACTCGTCAAGGGCTGGGCCGATTCGGTGTGGACCCAGGGTGAGCGGTTCGGCACCATCGGTTGCCAGACCGATGGCTGGACCTATGAGATCACTACCCATCGAGCCGAGGCCTACGACCCTGAATCCCGCAAGCCCGAGGTCGTGTTCTCCGGTGTGATCGAAGCGGATTTGTCCCGACGAGATTTCACGGCGAATGCAATGGCGTTGTCGTTGCCTGATCCCGTGCTGATCGATCCGTTTGGGGGCGCTGAAGATCTTGCTGCCGGTCGCTTGCGCACACCACTCTCGCCCGAAGAGTCATTCTCTGACGACCCGTTGCGCATGTTGCGCGCTGCTCGGTTCCTGGCTGGTTACGGCCTCGCGCCCGACGACGAGTTGCTCGCGGCGGCGACGTCAATGTGCGAACGACTGTCGATCGTTTCCGCCGAACGCATCCGCGACGAATTCGACAAGTTGATGGTTGTCGATGACCCAACGCCAGGTTTGTGGTTCCTTGCCGACACTGGGTTGATGGATCAGTTCCTTCCCGAGTTTTCGCGCATGCGCTTGGAGCAGGATCCAATTCATCGCCACAAAGACGTACTGACGCACACCATTGCGGTTATTGGAAAGACAAGCACGAATCGTCTCGTTCGTTTGTCGGCGCTCTATCACGATGTCGGAAAGCCGCGAACGCGCGCGATCGGCGATGCGGGTGTGTCGTTTCATCATCACGAAGTTGTCGGTGCCCGCATGACCCGTGAGCGCATGAAGGCGCTGAAGTACTCAACTGAAGATGTTGAAGCAGTGACTCGTTTGGTCTTCCTTCATTTGCGCTTTCACACCTACAAAATGGGTTGGACCGATTCGGCGGTCCGTCGTTTCGTTCGCGACGCGGGTGATCTTCTTCCTGAACTCATCGAACTCACACGTTGTGACTGCACGACGCGCAATGAACGTAAAGCTCAGGAATTATCGCGACGTATGGATGAACTTGAAGTACGTATTGATGAATTGCTGGCACGCGAAGAACTTGCGTCACTACGACCCGACCTCGATGGCAACACGGTCATGACGCACCTTGGTCTCACACCGGGTCGCGATGTTGGCGATGCGCTTGATTTCCTCATGGAACTTCGTTTAGAGGAAGGTCCGTTAGGCGAAGACGAAGCGAAACGACGCCTCGATGCGTGGTGGGCCGAACGCAACTCTGCTATCTAGAGCGACGTATTACACGCCGTCTTTTCGACCGCGTATGATCACGGTCGACGGCACCGTTGCGCGACCGGAGCGAGCCTCGGGCTCGAGTAGAGCGTCGACGCGGAAGTTGGCGCGTGAGAATGATCCAAAGAGTTCGGCGATTGACCGAGCATGGATTTCGATTCCGTCAACATCGCGCGGGGTGTCATCGCCGTAGCGACGCGCCAAACGGGCCGAGGACGACGGATCATGGTCGAGCATGAGCCACGCAGGATGAGGAAGCGACACGCTGAAGGTTCCGCCGGTTCGGAGCACGCGGTTGACCTGCCGCAACACCCGATCAAAGTCATCGACGCGAGCAAGCGCGTAGACCGACAGGGCCAGATCAATTTGATCAGCGCGCACAAATGCAAGATCGGCAAGGTCGCCCTGGTGAAGTTCCACCTTGACCTCATTGACCTCGGCGAGTTGGCGGGCGGCATCGAGTCGTGTGAGGTCGTGATCGACGGCGACGACATGGGCTCCGGCGAGGGCCAAGCTCACCGCGTTGTGCCCTAGACCAACACCGAGTTGGAGAATCTTCTTGCCCTTTGGTGCGGTAATGAGACGCAACGCGTCGTCGCCGGGCAGGTCGGGGCCCCAGGTGACGGTGTCGAGTGGAAGTTCGGCTCGTCCGGGAAAGGAACTCGAGGGACTGGGGAATGGGCGGGGAGATCCATAATCGTTCACGAGTGCATTCTTCCGCGGGTGACAGCACTGACGGTGGACCGACAACTGATGATGGACAGCGATGGGTGCATCGCGTCGCTAGCCTCGGCCTCTATGGGTACCGCGTCACGACCCTTCCGCGGTGCCCCGAGTGGCAAGGGCGGCGAGATCGATTATCGCCTCGCGCGCCAGCACCTCATTTCTGAATACAAGAAAGGTCGACTGGCTCAGCATGAAGTCTGTGATGCCCATCCCGAACTTGTGAGAGCGGCGCGTGAAGTTGGCCAGCCCACCAGCGAGGATTGTCCGATCTGTCAGGACCAGAAACTGGTGCTGGTTTCCTATGTCTTTGGTCCTCGGCTTCCGGCATTTGGCCGTTGCATCACAACGGCCAAGGAACTCAAGGCCTTCACGAAGCGCTCAAAAGATGGCGAATTCGCTTGTTATGTCGTCGAAGTTTGCCCCGCGTGCCATTGGAATCATTTGGCCCGTACCTTCTTGTTGAATCCGGCCCGCTCGGCCTGAGCCCCTATTTCCTATGCCCCCCTCCACCCGCGGCTCAGCCGCTTCCGGACGTCGTTCGCCGCGTGCACCCCGCAGCGCGGAGTCTTCTAGCGGGCGCCGCACCATTTTCTGGCGCTGGCGCCGCGCCTTCTTTGCGGTTGGCTTGGTTGCATTGCTGCTCATGGCCGGTGCCGGTTATCTCTTTACTCAGGTTCCGCTTCCAGACAAAGACCCACCGCAATTGCAAACGACGTTCATGTGTTCGTCCGATGTTTCATCAGGTTGCACGGCAGATAACTCCATCGCCCAACTCTCGGGCGGGGTGAACCGTATTTCCGTGGACTGGAATGAGATTCCGCCGGTCATCGTTGATGCGGTGTTGTCAGCGGAGGACCGAACCTTCTTCAAACACGGCGGTGTTGATCCGACAGGAATTTTGCGCGCGCTGTGGACGAACCTTCGCAAGGGTGGAGTTTCTCAGGGCGGCTCGACGATTACTCAGCAGTACGTGAAGAACGTGTATCTCACACAAGAGCGCACGGTTACGCGAAAGATCAAAGAAGCGGCACTCGCCGTCAAGATCGAGCGCGAATTACCGAAACAAGAAATTTTGACTCGCTATCTCAACACGATCTATCTCGGGCGCGGCGCGTACGGCATCAAAGCGGCATCTCGCGTGTACTTCGGAAAAAACCTCGATCAGATGACTCTGCCTGAGGCGGCGTATCTCGCAGGCCTTATCCGTTCACCAGAAACTGCCGATGCGAAGTTGCCCGAGAACGATCCGAAAGCAGTGCGTAGTCGTCAGACCGCGATTGATCGCAGGGCTTCAGTACTTGACGCGATGGCGGAGACGGGCGGCATCACCGAAGAGGAAGCGACTGCGGCAAAGGCAAACGATTGGAGCGATGTTCTGGTGCGCAGCACGCAGAACAACTACGGAACCGTGACCCATCCTGAATGGGGAACGGAATATTTTGTCGATTACGTTCGGCATTGGCTGACCACCGAAGGCGGATTTACTGATGCGCAGGTCTACGGCGGAGGACTTCGCGTCTACACAACCCTTGACATGACCGATCAGGGTGCGGCGGCCCAGGCGATCACGTCGACGCTTAATCAGCCGAATGATCCGTCGGCAGCTTTGGTAGCAATCGATGACGCAGGTGCGGTGCGCGCAATGGTTGGTGGTCTTGATTTCAACGGAACCGGCAAGTACTCGAAGGTGAATCTGGCCGTCGGCACCGATGGCGGTGGCGCCGGTCGTCAGGCGGGTTCTTCGTTTAAGGCGTTCACGCTCGCCGAAGCGATGAATCAAAAAATACCGATGTCGAAAATGTACGACGCTCCCTCGCGAATTGTGATTCCGAAAGCGGATGGCGGTCGCGATTGGAGTGTTGGTAATTACGCCGATGCTGGTTTAGGCCAACTTGATCTCATCTCTGCAACGATGAGTTCATCGAATACGGCATATGCGCAATTGATGATGGATGTCGGACCTCAGAACGTTGCTGATCTTGCGAAGCAGATGGGAATTACGAGTCCGTTGAAGTCGGTACCCGCATTGACACTGGGTACGAGTGAGGTTTCTGTGCTCGACATGGCGTCGGGGTATTCGACACTGGCGGACAACGGTGAGCACATCAAGCCCACGGTTGTCGCCAAGGTGACAGACGCAAAGGGCAATGTTCTTTATGAGAACAAGTCAGTGCGCAAGCGAGTGCTCGATGTAAAGGCTGTCGCGAAGGTGAACTACATCCTCAACCAGGTGGTTGAGGGTGGCACGGCAACGGGAGCTCGGATTGGTCAGCCGGCAGCGGGCAAGACCGGTACGACGGAGAACTACCGCGATGCGTGGTTTGTGGGGTTCACCTGCAAGCTGACTGCCGCTGTATGGGTTGGCTATCCCGACGGCACATTTATGAAATCGGTGCACGGAATGTCTGTGACCGGTGGCTCATTCCCCGCCACGATCTGGCGCAAGTACATGACGGTGGCTACGAAGGGGAAGTCGTCGTGTCCGTTCCCGTATCCCCCGGATGACGGTACGAACCTGGGTTCGACCTCTTCCTCGACTAGCAGCAGCTCGACCAGTTCGAGCTCTTCGACCTCGTCAACCGTGAAGCCGTCGAGCACCACCTCGTCGTCGACTACCTCGACGACGACACCGACGACCAGTTCGACGGCGTCGACAACCACCACGACGATCACGCCGTAGGCGAACGACTCCGCACCATCTTTGTGGTGAGGGTCGCGGACGGATAGCGTCTTCTCTATCGCCGGTAGCCGAGGGGCACTGGACGGCAGGAGGCTCCAAATGAGCACGCGAATCACTGTTCCATCGGTACAGGGCCGCAAGGTCCGACGTGGTGATGTTCCGCTAGTGATGGTCACGGCCTACGACGCGCCCGGAGCACGAATGGCCGATGCTGCTGGCATCGACATGATTCTCGTCGGCGATTCTGTCGCAATGGTTGTTCTTGGATACGAGGACACCTTGCAGGTGACGATTCCCGACATGGCTCATCACACTGCAGCAGTTGCACGCGCAACTCCGGCGTCGCTCATCGTCGCCGATATGCCGTGGATGAGCTACCACGTGTCGGTTGCCGACACGGTGACCAATGCTGCAGCACTTATTCGTGCAGGCGCGCAGGCCGTCAAACTCGAAGGCGGTCGTAAGCGACTCCCGATGATTGAGGCGCTCATCGATGCAGAGATTCCCGTCATGGGCCACATCGGCCTCACCCCCCAATCGGTGAACGCCATGGGCGGGTTCAAGGTGCAAGGACGTAATCACGAGGCAGCCCTTGCACTAGTCGACGACGCAAAAGCCCTTGCCCATGCAGGGTGTTTTTCCATTGTGATTGAAGGTGTCCCCGACGAAGTCGGCCGCATGATTACCGAATCGATCGATATCCCCACCGTCGGAATCGGCGCGGGCTCTGGCTGTGACGGCCAAGTGCTCGTCTTCCACGACGTCCTCGGTATTGAAGATCGCGTGCTTCCCAAGTTTGTTCGTCGCTACGCCGATCTCGGGGCTGAAGGCGTTCGCGCCCTTGGTGCGTATGCCGATGATGTGCGCTCCGGCCGCTTCCCTTCGGCTGCCGAGAGTTATTCGCTCGAAGCTCGTACCGCTGAAACGCTTGGGTTGTACGGCACGCCAATTTCTCCGGTCTGACCGATGACGCGACGCGCGGTCGGTGTTGTTGGACTCGTCGCGCTGTTGTTGATTGCTGTCGGTTGCGGTTCGAGTGGTTCGGCGAACGAAAAGACAACCCCGCAGTCGACTTCTGCAGCGGAAGCTTCGTTGCGAAGCCGCGGTTTTACGAAAGTGACGCTGCGTATTCGTCATGCCGATGGTTCGACCGAGGTGCGGTGCGTGTGGTTGGCCGATACCGAGGTTGAGCGTGGCCGGGGTTTGAAGGAGATCACCGATGCGTCGATCGGTGGAGGCGAGGCAATGGTGTTCTCGTGGGCACTCGATACGACGGCAACGTTCGGGATGAAGGACACGTTGCTGCCACTTTCGATCGCTTGGATCGATTCGGTGGGGGCCTTCGTGAGTTCCGCCGATATGGATCCGTGTCCGGCCGGCACGACCAATTGTCCGCTATTCCCGGCGGCTCGCCCCTATCGATTGGCCATTGAAATGGCCCAAGGTCGGCTCCAGGACTGGGGAATCGGGCCTGATGCCACGGTCACGCTGGCCGAGGCGTGCTGAACAGGCCGAACCGCTCTTGGGGGTTTGGGACACCCTCCGGTAGGGTTCCATCTCCAATTGAAGCCCTGCCCTGAGCTTTCGGGGCTCCGGTTCCCGCCTTGCGGTCCGGATCCAGAGGGAGGTGATGCGCTCATGCGAGCGTATGAACTCATGGTTATTTTCGACGGTGACGTCGAAGACACCGCAGTGAACGCAATGCTTGCCACGGTCAACACACTCGTTGAGGCCGGCGGCGGAACCGTTGCCAAGACCGATCGTTGGGGTCGTCGGCGTTTCGCTTACGAGATCAACCACAAGTGGGAAGGCATCTACGTCGTGCTTGAGATTTCGACCGAAGGTCGCGATCTGCACGAGGTCGAGCGTGTTCTCCACATCGCGGACGAAGTTGTTCGCCACAAGGTCATGCGTCTGCCCGAAAAAGAAGCCGCTCGTCGCGGTCTTATGGGCGACGCCACCCCGGCTATTGCCGGTTGAGTGGGAGGACACATTTAATGGCAGATAACACCGTGGTACTCGTCGGAAACTGCACCCGCGATCCCGAACTTCGTTTCACCGCTAGCGGTCAAGCAGTTGCAGCCTTTGGGCTCGCTGTGAACCGTCGCTGGCAAAACCGTCAGACGAATGAGTGGGAAGAACAGGTTTCTTTCTTTGACGTCACTTGCTGGCAGCAGTTGGCCGAGAACGTTGCCGAGACCATCACAAAGGGCACTCGTGTCCTGGTGAATGGCCGCTTGCAGCAGAGTTCGTGGCAGACCCAAGACGGCGACAAACGATCCAAGGTCGAAGTTGTTGCCGACGAGGTTGCTCCGAGCCTCCGCTACGCCACTGCACAAATCGTGCGCAACGAACGCCGTGAAGGGTTCGACGGTGGCGGTAACTCCGGCGGCGCCAATTCCGGTAGCGGCGGCACAACTCGCCCCGCCCCCAATGATCCCCCAGCTGGTTATGACAATGATGAGGAACCGTTCTAATGGCTAAGACAGCAGCACCCAAGCGCGGCAAGAACAAAGACAACGCTCGCCGCAGCAAGAAGAAGGTCAGCCTGCTTACGCAGGAAAAGGTCGAGTTCGTTGATTACAAAGACATCAACATGCTTCGTCGGTTTATGTCCGACCGAGCAAAGATTCGCTCCCGTCGTGTCAGCGGCAATGACTCACAACAGCAGAAGGAAATCGCACGAGCAATCAAAAACGCTCGTGAAATGGCTCTTCTGCCCTACACCAACCGTGTCACCACTCAGCGTGGCGGCGGTCGTGACCGTGGAGATCGTGGAGATCGTGGCGACCGTGGAGATCGTGGCGATCGCGGGCTGAAGCTCGAGAACGCAGAAATCCGCGAACCGGTTACTGCCGATGTCGTGATCGAGGAGCTCGAGGCGACATTTGTTGACGCCGAGACCACCGAGGTCGAGGTTGTTGCTGAAACCGTGGAGGTCACCGAATGAAGCTCCTGCTCCGTTCCGACGTCAATGGTGTTGGCAAGAAGGGTGATGTCGTTGAGGTGGCCGATGGTTTCGGTCGCAACTACCTCCTCCCCAAGGGATTCGCTGTCCTCGCCACTGGCGGGGTCGAGGCCCAGGCCGCATCGATGCGTCGTTCACGCGATCAGCGTGACGCCGCCGATCGTTCCGCAGCTTCAGATATCGCGGCCAAGCTCGTGCCCACGGTGATTACCGTGTCCGCTCGAGCCAAGGCCGAAGGCGATCTTTTCGGCTCGGTCAGCGTCAATGACGTGGTTGCTGCTGTTGCGGCGCAAACCGGCATTGAACTCGATCGTCACTCGATTCACATCGACGAAGCGATCAAGACGGTTGGCACCCACTCCGTGTCAGCCCGTCTGCACCCCGAGGTGCAGTTCCAGATCACCGTTGAGGTCTCGCCGGCCTGAGCTGAAGACGTCAACGAGTTCGATACAGAGGGGCTGGTTCGCCGGCTCCTCTGTGCGTTTTCCCAGCGTGTGGCTCTGAGCTCAATGACCTAGTGAAGGATTCGTTGTCCACACTGTGGGACCGGTAGTGCTGTCACAGGTCTTTTCTAGAGTGATCCCATGGTACGTAAGGGATTCAACAGATTCAGTACTCCACAGATCGCCAAGGTTATCCACACTCCGTCCACAGGGTCGTCCCCCGAAAAAACCGGGGTTGTACCTCTACCGATCCCCAGCCAATCCGGGAGAGGCTGAGGGCCTTATGAGTGAGTACGACGAACCTCGATCCGCCAACCGCCCTGCTGGGTCCGGTCGGGTCCCACCCCACAATCTTCAAGCCGAGGAGTCACTCCTTGGCGCCATGCTTCTTTCTAAAGAAGCGGTCTCGATCGCGTCTGAAGTGCTGACGGCCGACAACTTCTATAAGCCAGCGCACGCACACATCTTCGATGCCATTACTTCGTTGTCGGCCAGCGGTGAACCAGCTGACCCCGTCACCGTTGCCGAGGAACTCAGTCGTGCCGGTTTGCTCGAGGCCATCGGTGGTCCCGCCACGCTCGTGAACCTTCAAGCGGCAACACCGGCTGTCTCGAGTGCGTCGCGCTATGCCCGCATCATTGAAGAGCACGCATTGTTGCGTCGTCTTATTGGTGTCGCCAGTGAAATCGCCGAGATGTCATACGGCCTGCCCGAAGACGTCACCAAGACCGTCGACCAGGCCGAAACCATGGTGTTCGAAGTTGCGCAACGTCGCGCCACCGACACGCTGGCGTCACTGTCCGATCTTCTTGGCACCAACCTTGATCATCTCGAAGATGTCGTAAGCCGAGGCGAGACCATCACCGGTATGCCTACTGGTTTCCTCGATCTCGATGATCTGCTTTCTGGTCTGCAACCCAACGCTCTCTATGTCGTGGGTGCGCGCCCATCAATGGGAAAGACCGCACTCGCTCTTGGCATGGCGTGCAACGCCGCAATCGAGTCGCATCGCCCGGTGCTGTTGTTCTCGCTCGAAATGGGCCAGCTCGAACTCACACAACGTTTGTTGTGTGCCGAGGCCCGCGTTGATTCGCGCAAAGTGCGCACCGGCCAACTCACCGAATCCGATTGGGGCAAGATCGCTCACGCCACAGGTCGTCTTGCCGATGCTCCCATTTGGATCGACGACAATCCCAACGTCACCATCATGGAAATCCGCGCCAAGGCGCGACGGTTGCGCAGTCGTCTCGGCGATCTCGGCCTGATCGTGGTCGACTACCTGCAGCTCATGAGTGGTCGCTCGAATGCCGAAAACCGTCAGGTGGAAATTTCCGAAATTTCCCGAGGTCTCAAAATTCTCGCTCGTGAACTCGAATGTCCGGTGGTGGCGCTTTCGCAGCTTTCACGACAACTCGAAATGCGAGCCGATAAGCGACCGATGCTCGCCGATCTTCGTGAATCGGGCGCAATCGAACAGGACGCCGACGTGGTCATGTTCATTTACCGAGACGACGTCTACAACCTCGACTCACCCGATCGAGGCACGGCGGAAATCCTCATCAGCAAGCACCGCAACGGGCCCACCGGCATGGTCCGCCTTGCGTTCCTCGATCACTACACAAAGTTCGCCAACATGGCGCGAGGAACCTGAGCGTTCGCTGAGGGTTGGTCGTACGATTGCCTTATGAAACTGGGCGATGAAGTCACCGTGCATATGAATGCCACGCCGCAACAGGTGTGGGGGCTGGTCAGCGATGTCACACAGATCGGTCGCTACAGCCCCGAAACCTTTGAAGGGGAATGGCTCGACGGGGCAACTGGCCCAGCGGTTGGCGTTCGTTTTCGTGGACACGTGAAGCGCAATCAAAAAGGTCCGACCTATTGGGCGAAGTGTTATGTCACCGCTAGCGAACCGGGTAAAGAGTTCTCCTTCGGTGTTGGTGAACCAGGGAAGGCGGCCATCAACTGGGGTTATCGGTTGGCCCCAGGTGCAAACGGCGGCACTGAGGTCACGGAGTATTTCGAACTTGCTCCGAAACTTCCGATGAAGATCTATTGGACGCTGTTGGGTTGGAGTCGCGGCAAGACCAACCGCAACGGCATGCAGACCACCCTCGACCGCATCAAAGCTGCAGTCGAGGGCAGTCCGTCTTCGTAACGCTCAGCGCCAACCGCACTGAGGTGAGGCGCCGAATTTCTTCAACACCAGCGACGCCGGACAAGCGCCGAATGCCACATACAGCCACTGGTTGATACCGACAATTGCCGTGAGTAGCAGGAACCATGGACTCACAAGCGCTACAAGCAGCACACTGAGTAACGCCATAGTGCCAGCCATTGCGAACAGAATGCGCTCGAGTGGCCATTCGGTTTGGTTCTGTGCAGTAGTTGTTGTCATTTCATTATCTCGTTTCGGTTGCGATCTGGATCAGTGACTGAAGTTCACGACGGGCAGGATCTTTGCCAGCCACTTGGGGACGTACCAGTTCTTTTCGCCGAGCAATGCCATCGTTGCGGGAACGAGCATCACTCGAACAACGGTGGCATCGAGCAACACAGCCATGGCAAGTGTCAGACCAAGTTCGGTTGGCGGAATCGGCCCAGTGATACCGAAGGCGACGAACACGATGATCATGATGACTGCAGCATTCGTAATCGGCCGACCGGTTCGAGCAATGCCCTCACCAATCGCACGATTTGTATCGCCCGTTGCTTGGTAACGCTCCTTGATCGCAGCGAGCAAGAACAACTGGTAATCCATCGACAGCCCGAAGAGCAGGGCGAAGAAGAACAGTGGCGCCCACGCATCGACGAAGCCCTGATGTTCAATGCCAATCAAGCTCGCACCGATACCGTGCTGGAAGACGATGGTGGCGAAACCGAAAGCTGCTCCGACTGTGATGAGGTTCATGACGACCGAGAACAGCGCAATAACCAAGCTGCGAAAGACAATCAGCAACAAGATGAATGCAACAACCAAGATGATGGCGATTGCATACGGTGCGCGGTTGATGAGCACATCGGTGAGGTCCGTGTTCTGTCCTGCTGGTCCGCCGACGTCGGCGTTCAGAACTTGTTGGTTAAGTTCCTGACGCAACGCGTGAACCATGTTCTGGGTCTCGGCGTCATCAATTGCAGTGCTAGGCGTGACTCGCACAACGACTCGACCAGTTTCAGCGGGCGGGGTCACAACACGAGCATCGACAACATTCGGTGTCGCGGTCGCAATCGTGACCACCTGCTGGGCATTCGCAGCATCGACCGTGACGTAGGCCGGTGCAGCTGCACCGGGACCATAGGCATCAACGAGAAGGTCGTAACCGTCGCGGCTTGTGTAGCCCTTATCTACAACAGTGGCGCCAGGCATTCCGAGTTTCATACTGAAGGCGGGGATGATCAGTGCGCCAAGCAGGATTAGGCCGATCGCGAGGACCATGCCTGGTTTCCTGAGGGCAACGCCTGTCCACTTTGCCCAACGACCTTCAGCCTCGATATCGGGGTCTTTCTTGCCCCGGGTGACGAGCACCTTGTCGCCCATTGCAACAAGCACGGCGGGAAGCAAGGTGAGTGCTGCAAAGGCAACGGCGATGACTGAAAGGATCATGCCGAGCGCCATGGTTTGGAACACCATGACGGGCACAAGGAAGACCGCAGCAAGTGAAAGCACAACTGTGAGCGCGGAGAGGAAGACCGCTTTGCCCGAGGTCGACATAGCGTTTTCGATTGCTTTGATCGCGTCTTTTCCTTCAGCGCGTTCTTCTCTGTAACGACTGACAATGAACAAGCTGTAGTCGATGCCAACGGCAAGACCGATCATCATCGAGAAGTTCATTGACCACACGGACATCGGTGATATCCACGACAACATGTGAAGAATTGCGAAGCCGACTGCGATACCGGCGATGGCCAGGATGAGTGGAATGCCTGCGGCAAGCAGCGCGCCGAAAGCGATGAACAGCATGATGAGGGTCGGGATACCGGCCACGAGCTCTGCCTTATGCAGGGCTTCTGCATTCATCTTGTTGAAGTCGCTCCACATCGACCATTCGCCAGCAACGTCGGCTTGTGCGCCGCCAGGGACGATGAGCGTTCCGACGTAGGCACCAAGTTCACCTGCAGCAACAGGCCGTTCGGCATCTTCAGAGATCTTTTGTCCAACGGGAATGATCGTGGTCATACCGTCTTGCGAAATCATCCCGGATTCGGGTGGCATCGAAAGCGGATCAACGACCATGGTGACCCGAGGCCCATCGGCAAGTTCTGCAACCAGGGCGGTCACTCCGGAGGGGTCTGAAGTGATTGGGGTGTTCTGGTGGTACACGACCACCGGGAACTCGGCTCCGAGTTGAGGGAAGTCGGTGCGCAGTTCGGCACGAACCTTCTCGGCTGGGGTCCCCTTGGCGTCCCAGCCAGCTCCGGACAGCGCACCCGTAAGCGAGAGAGCAAGAGGGGCCGCCGCGATCGTGACCACCAGCCAGATCGCAATGACGATCCGGCGGTGCTTGGCCATCGACGCCGCCAAACGGGAAAAAAGGGCCTGTTCGTCGGGGTCATGGGACGGTTCGTGGCTGGTGGGAATGGACTCGGTCGTACTCACGGCATCTCCTCAAGTGACTGCGGTGCGAGTACCATACCCCCTAGGGTATAAAAAGACAACTACTGATCGTTGGGGCTGCTCACCACCGAGAGTCCGGCTTTCTCTCACACCTGGGCGCCTCCGGTTGTGTTCGCCGCACCGATGCCGTGATTCATGAGCCAGGCAGTGAGTTTGGGGCAGAACTGGTACCCTATGGGGTATGTGCAGACAAACAACATGTCGGAAGTGTGGACAGCCCTCTTGGGCAGGATGTGGTGCTCATGTCGAGCAGGTTCTCGGACATGTGCCCAAATCTGAACGATGCGAGTGCAACGCGAAGCGCGCAGTTCGTGGCTCAAAGCGCACCACTCCCAAGAAGGAATTAGTCGTTGTCGGAGCATCCTCGGAAAAGAAGCGCTGGTTCCGGCGATGACACAACTTCCACCTCGAGGAATGTGGGAAGAACGCTATGGGGCTGAGGATTTTGTCTTCGGCACTGACCCCAACGACTTCCTTCGAGACAACGTGGCTGTTCTTGGAAGCGGCTCGGTGCTCTGCCTTGCCGAAGGTGAAGGACGCAACGCGGTCTTTCTCGCTGAACAGGGCTTCGACGTTTCAAGTATCGACCTCACAGAATCCGGTGTGGCGAAAACACTGCGACTTTCTAAGGAACGTGGTGTGTCTGTCGACGCAGTGACTGGCGACTTGGCCGACTTCGACCTTGGTGTTGAGAAATGGGATGCGATCGTTTCGATCTTCGCCCACATGCCCCCGCCCATTCGTCGTGATCTTCATCGCCGCGTTGTTGAGGCGTTGGCTCCTGGTGGCGTTCTGTTGCTCGAGGCCTATAACCCCGACCAGGTCGGCCGCGGAACCGGCGGTCCTCAAGTCGTGGAGATGACTATGACGTTGGCCGGTCTTCGTGATGAACTCTCACCGCTCAAGTTTTTGCATGGTGAGGAACTTGTTCGCGACGTCGTCGAAGGACCAGGCCACACCGGCGCCGGTGCCGTTGTGCAAGTTATTGCCCGCAAAGCGAAGTGAGAGGAATCCAATGGAAATCAAGGCAGAGGTGAAGGCTGACCTCCAGAAGCGCCTGCGTCGCATCGAAGGTCAAGTTCGCGGAATTCAGGGAATGCTTGAAGAAGACCGAGAATGTCGTGACATCGTCACGCAGATTGCTGCAGTAACGAAAGCAATGGAGCAGGTGGGCTTCAAGATGCTGGCCTCGGGGTTGGTGTCGTGCCTGCAAGATCCAGAGCGATCAGCAGCCGAGGGCTATTCCGTTGAAGAGGTCGAGCGTCTCTTTCTCAAATTGACCTAAGTCGTTCGCCTACGAGTACGAGGAGAAGCAGATGACTGAACACACCCACGGTAAAGAGGTCCTGCGACCACTAGGCGTTGAGGGACGGGTACTTCGTCAGATGATTCCCGACGTGTACGCCGGGTTCGCAGAATTGAACAAAGCGGCAATGGCGCCGGGAGTCCTTGAGCTGAAGTTCAAAGAATTGCTTGCTCTTACGATGGGCATCACCCTTCGATGCGACGGTTGTATTGCGACACATGCGCGCGGCGCAGCGTCTGCCGGCGCAACGCGCGAGGAAGTGGCCGAAGCAATTGGCGTCACGCTCCTCATGAATGGTGGACCAGGAACGGTCTACGGACCTCGGGCCTACGACGCGTTCTGCGAATACATCGAAGCCATCGAAGCGAAAGATGTACCGCCGGCCACTTGAGAGTGGCGGGTCGGAACGATCCGCCACAGCGTCCTGCTCCTCGCTAGGGTCACGTCATGGCGAGTGACTTTCAGATGAAGGCAATGAACAAAGTGCATGGCGCCACACTCAAGTTGAGTGGCGGACGGCTTGGTTGGCACATGTACGGAATGCCGGTTGTTGAACTCACGACGATTGGTCGTAAGTCAGGACAACCGCGCACATCGTTGCTGACATCGCCGGCGCAAAACGGCGATGCCTTCGTGATTGTTGCGTCACGCGGTGGCGACGACATCAACCCGGCCTGGTTCTTGAATCTCAAAGCGAACCCCGAAGTCACGGTGAAGTCCGGTCGCAAACCAGCGGTGAACATGCGCGCGCGTATCGCTGACGGTGCGGAACGCGACGAGCTCTGGAAACGCATCATGGACTACAAACCGCATTACGGCGGCTACCAGAAGAAGACCGAACGACTGATCCCGCTTGTCGTTCTCGAACCAATTCAGTGAATTCGGTGGTTTTCTGAATCTCAACCTCAAATCACCGTAAATGGTGTTTGGGGACGGCTTCGATGCGTTGAGGCCCTTGGCATCGCGTGGTTTCTAAGGGTTTCTCGCCGGTAGGGCATTTTGTATGCCAAACGAACCCAATAGCAACGCGATAGGGCATTCGCTTGCTTTTGTGGTTAGCGTTCTTCTTCACATCGCTGTTCAAACGGAACGCGATGAAATGAAAAGTTGAGAAATGACTACAGGTACCGTGAAGTTCTTCAATGCCGAAAAGGGTTTCGGCTTCATCTCACGTGAGGGTGGCGACGATGTGTTCGTTCACTTCTCCAACATCCAAGCCGAGGGTTACAAGACTCTCGACGAGGGTCAGACCGTCGAATTCGACATCACCAAGGGTCAGAAGGGCGATCAGGCCGAGAACGTTCGGGTCATCTGATTGCACTCCCCTCGGGGAACCATTTGAATAGCTGCCGGCCCGAAAGGGTCGGCAGTTTCCGTTTTGCCCGGCACCAACCATGGCACCAACCCCGGCAGCATCGCCAGGGGAAAACGACAAAGGCCCCGGCCGAAGCCGAGGCCTTTGTTTCGTTCGCTCGAAAGAGCGGCTGGTTCAGCCGACCTTCTTGAGAGTGTTGCGATCGGTGTGAGCGATCGTGAGGCCCTTGGCCTTGACCTCGTAGGTCGTGGTCTCCTTGTAGCTCCACTCGCCATCACCAATGGTGAGGGTGCAGACGTACGAAGGGGTGGTGGCATTGGCCTCGAGGTGCTTGTTGGAAAGCACGCCGTAGTCGGTTGAACCGCGATCGGCACGGAGCTCAATGACCTTGGAGTCGGCAGTGGCGGAACCACCGGCGATCACGGTCTGGCCACGCGGCACCATGAAGGAGCGCATGAATTCGCCGTTGGCGGCATCCCAGAGCCAATAGCCGACCTCGGTGTGGAAGGGCTCGTCTTCGCCTTCCTTGTAAGCGGCCATGCGGTAGTCGAGGCCGAACATCTGCTGGACGCCATTGTCGACGGGGCCGAACGGCTTGAGTTCAACCTTCTCGCGATAAGGGGTCTCGACGATTTCACCAATGTCGTGGTGGTACGAGACGTCGATGCCCTGATCGCCCTCCCATGAGCCAGCGAGGCCGGCAAGGGGGCCGAGTTCGGCGGTTGTGGGGAGTGCTATTCCGGATTCTCCGGAAGGTGATGTGGACCGGATTTCCGGCCCATTCGTATGGATAAACGGGACCGTATCGGGAACCAGCCGCTTATGCCTCAGCCAGCCTCGGAATGGGTGACGGGTTGTTCGCCCATCCATTCACGCAATGTGTTCTTGAGCTTGGTCTGCTGGATGAACAGATCGTGCTCGGCCGGGATCGGCGTGGCCGCCTGGGGGGCCTTGAAATAAAAGCTGAGCCACTCCTGCACACCGCTTTGGCCGGCGCGGGCCGCGAGGTCCATGAACAGCGCGAGGTCGAGAACGATGGGTGCAGCAAGGATCGAGTCGCGGCACAGGAAGTTGACCTTGATCTGCATCGGGTACCCCATCCATCCGAAGATGTCGATGTTGTCCCAACCTTCTTTGTTGTCACCGCGCGGCGGGTAGTAGTTGATGCGGACGACGTGGTCGACGTTGCCGTAGAGCTCGGGGTAGACCTCGGGCTGAAGCACCGAGTCGATCACACCAAGCTTCGACATCTCTTTGGTCTTGAAGTTGTCGGGATCGTCGAGAACCTCGCCATCGCGGTTGCCGAGAATGTTGGTGGAGTACCAACCACGAAGACCAAGCATGCGGGCCTTGAGGCCAGGAGCAAGAAGCGTCTTGAGCCAGGTCTGACCGGTCTTGAAGTCCTTGCCGGCAATCGGCACGTTCTCACGGGCTGCAAGTTCACGCATGCAGGGAAGGTCAACCGAAAGGTTGGGTGCACCGTTGGCGAACGGAACATGTGAAATAAGGGCGGCGTAGGCGTAGATCTGGCTGGGCGAAATGTTCGCGTCGTTGTTGCGCAGACCTTCTTCAAATGACGCGATGGTCATATGCACGGCGCTGGCTTCTTGGTACGCCTCGGTGGAACCACACCACACCATGACGAGACGATCGCAATTGTTTTCGCTGCGGAAGTTTTCAATGTCGGCGATGAGCGCTTCGGCCTGCGCCATCTTCTCGGTGATGGGCTTGACGCGTGTGCCATCGAGGCGCTTGACCCAACTCTGATCAAACACCGCGTCCATCGCCACAACGCCTTCGAGTTCGGCGGAGATGGGGCCGAGGTCACGGTCTTCGAGAACGCCCGCAGTGCGAGCGGCCTCAAGAGCATTGGGGCTGATGGGATCCCAGCCGCCGAAGACGAGGTCGCCGAGATCGGCCAGGGGCACGAATTCACGAATCAGCGGATTGCGGTTTTCCTCACGCTTTCCCAAACGGATGTGGGCGAGCTGAGTGAGTGAACCCACCGGAACGGCGTGGCCATTGCGGGAGGCGATCACGCCAGCAATGAAGGTGGAAGCGACGGCGCCCATTCCGGGGGTCAGAACCCCGAGGCGGCCGGTGGCGGGAGCAATGTTCACGGGTTTGTTCATGGCCGAAAGGGTAGGTGATTCTTGACAGTCAGAAACTTCATTACAGCATTACTAAACAGTAGAGTTGCCGGATGGCCCACCGGGAACGCCATCTACCCACTGAAGCGCCGCTCGTGAATCTCACGGTCCAGCAATTGGCCTACCTGGTGGCGGTAGCTGATCACGAAACCTTCTCCGAAGCTGCTGCGTCGCTGAGCGTGACCACCTCGGCGCTGTCCCAGGGCCTCGCGGAACTAGAACGCCGAATCGGGCTTCCACTGTTTGAACGACAGGGTCGACGGCAGATGCTTCGCGACGAAGTTGCTGAGGTGTTGGCGTATGCGAAACGGGTTGTCGCCGACACTCGCGACCTCGGTCGGTGGGTAGCGGCAGCGAAACATGGTGGTGTCGGTCGCGTGCGGGTCGGAATGATCGATGCCGCCGCGGTGCATCACTTGCACGATGCAATGACCTCGTTTCGTGATCATCAGCCCGAGGTCGACTTTCGCCTGGTCGTTGCACCTTCGGGTGAACTTCTTGAACAACTCCGACGCGGAGATCTTGATCTTGCGGTAATCGTCGATCCCGTCGCGACAGACGGGCTTGATGTTGTCTCAGTGTTGACTGAGGAACTCGTGATCGTCGCGCCGAACGATCAAGCGATCGGCAGTCCCAAGACGTGGGGACCGTGGGTGTTGTTTCCTCGCGGTTCACGAACTCGTGAACTCATTGAGCGAGCACTTGTTGCACGCGGAGCAGCGGTTGATGTTGTTGCCGAATCGCATCAACCCGACGTACTTCGGGAAATGACGCGACTGGGAATGGGGTGGACGGTTCTGCCGCTTGCTCAGAGTGGCCAAAGCGAACAAAGCGGTCAGGTCGTGGTGGCGGAGCGACACCTTGTCCTCGCGAGGCCATCGGCCCGAAGCGCCAATCCGGCGGCGGATCAGTTCGCACAGTCGTTGATTGACTGAGATTTCGAACCGACTTCGGTTCGATGGCAACGGACACGTACGATCAACGCACTCAGAGTGTCTGGGCTGTTGGAGGAATGGCATGTTTTTCGGCGAGGATCTACTGGCATGGCTCGTGCTGGCAATTGGCGGCGCGCTTGCAGTCGGAACGGTCCTTGCGCTCGTCCGGCCACCGAAAGAACACGAAAGTGGCGATCTCAATCGTCCACCGATGGCACGAAGCATTGTGATGATCGCACTCGGAACCATCGCCTCCATATGGGGCCTCGCCTCACTGCTTTCATGAATTGATGACCAATGACGACTGAAACTCTTGCCGTACTCACTCTTCAGTGTCCCGATCAACCGGGCATCGTTGCGGCTGTTGCCAATTTGATCGCTGACGTTGGCGGAAACATCGCCAATGCCGATCAGCACACCGATCGCGATTCGGCAGTTTTCTTGCAGCGGATTGAAATCGACGGACCTGTCGATTGGAAGGCATTTGACCAAGGGTTGCGTCAACTGATCGAGCGGTTCTCAATGCAATCGGCGTTGCACCGACCAGAAACCCGTGACCGTGTTGTAATTGCATGTTCATCAGAGTTGTATTGCGCAGCAGATCTACTGACACGAGTGTCGCTGGGGGAACTCGATGTCGACGTGGTTGCGATCGTTTCCGATAAACCAGCAGCCGGCCAACTTGCGGCGCAGCATGGAGTTCCGTTCCGCCTCGTCGATGGTGGTCTTGCCGGTGACGCTCGAGCGGAACAAGAAACGGCATTTGCTGCGGTCTTAGAGGAACTTTCACCCGACCTCGTTGTGCTCGCTCGTTATATGCGCATCCTTCCCGAAGCGATCACGAAACGCTGGAACGGCCAAATGATCAATATCCATCATTCATTTCTTCCAGCATTTGCCGGAGCGAAGCCCTACCACCGCGCCCATCAACGTGGGGTGAAGTTGATTGGAGCGACTGCTCATTACGTCACTGCCGAACTTGATGCGGGCCCGATCATCGCTCAAGGAATTACGCCAGTGAGTCACCGCGATGAAGTTGAAGATCTGGTGCGCAAGGGCCGTGACGTAGAGCGCTCCACGTTGGCGAATGCTGTTCGCCTCCATCTTGAACATCGGGTTTTGGTGTGGGACAACCGCACCTGCGTATTCGCCTGAGTGGAATCGCTGCAATCAGAACGTACGAGTAAACACGCCAACAAAGTCTCGAGCGTCAGGGGAAAGGTAGCGGTTCGCGCTTTTGAACGAATCGGGAAGCAACTTCGTGCCTTGGACTGACGTCGGATCAAGGAATCGCGTGGTGGCGTAAAAGTTGAACGTCGTCCACACGGTGTTGATGTCGAGTTCCATTGCCCGAACGCAGCCGGCTCGCAACATAAGTTGAGCAAGCGAGAGCGCACCGAGGCCATCGCCATATCCGTAGATCAGCGCGCCATCGGCGGTGACGCCAACCGCGGATCGCCACGCCAAAATCTTGTTGCCGAAAGTGGCACCCCACGCTCCATCGGAGTTATCGCTCAGACCAGCAACGGGAGCACCCGGTTTCGCCGCGGTTATGGGACCGCTGGGGTTTGGTGGGCCACCACCGTTGTCAATGATGAGGTCGAGGTTTTGGCGAACGCCAACAACATCGGGAGTGAGAGTCACATCTCGACCCCAAACACCGACAGTTGCTCGGCCGTCGGCATACAACACCAATGAGGCTGCGCCATCACGGAGTGTGCCTTTGGTTTGTCCGTCGAGGTAGAAACCGCCACGAGCATCTTGCATTCTGAATCCAGAATTAAATGCGGCGACGAGCGTCAGACGCTGATCCATTGGAACCTGCGAGGGTTTGGCCCATTTCCCGCCGGGTTCTTCTGTTCCGGGGAACAACTCGAACTTCAAAAGTTTTGGGTCCATCCAAGTGAGACCGTCAAGGATTGATGTGTGGATCGAATCAGGACGAACCTGCGTCGTGTACATAGGTTGCGCGCCACCGACCATCGGCCCAACCGGAAGCCATACGCCTTCATTCGCCACCGGCGTGACGCCTTCGGGGATCTGTACGTTCGCAGGTTTGGGAAGGTGAGGAGCGATTGATTTGACGGTGGTGGTCGGTCCTGCGTTTTCGACGTCAATTGCAGCGATGGCACGGTCGGGTTCACCACCAGTTTTGGGCTGATGTCTACTGAGCCACCAATTTTCAAAGGTGTTGAGTATGAAACCGAGGTTGTTGTCGCGCATCCACTCGGCGCCCCGCTCCGGTATCGAGAGATTGTTCGGAGTCACGACCGCTCGGGCAAGCGAAACTGCTGGAACCAACAAGATTGCGATGATCACAATTGCTGTGATCTTCATCCAACGTGGTTTGGGTTTGCGTATCTTCTTCGGTTTCTTCGAACCATTGGTTGGAGGCCGCGGAGGTTCAGTTCCTGGCGTAACTGGCCCGTTGGGTTCCTCAACTTGGCGCAACAGCGCGCTGATCGGATCAAGCGACTCAGAATCAGAGCTTTGAGGGTCTGACCCGGGAGGAGTTGTGGAAGACATGACGACCGCCGGCGGAAGGATTGAAGAGCAGGACGAGCCGACAGCCTACGGCAGGGCTCTGCTCACGTCAGGACAGCGAACGAGCTTCCGAACCAGTTCCTCGGCTGCAGACCACCGCCCGGGTAGCGGGAACGTTCTACGCTCATTGCTTCAGCAATTTCTTTGGGGGAACACGATGGCGCTTTTCGGAATGCGGTTCGATATGCGGATGCCTTCCACGGCTCCGGGCACGCGCACTGACCGCTATCAGGCTGCGGTTGATATGGCCGAATGGGCCGATTCGCTCGGATTCGTCACCATTGTGTTGTCGGAACATCACGGCTCAGCCGATGGTTACTTGCCATCGCCACTTCCTTTGGCGGCAGCGATCGCTGCTCGAACGGCGAACACCCGGATTGGCATCGCCGCCATGGTGAGCTCATTTCATGATCCGTTGCGGTTGGCCGAAGATGTTGCTGTCGTTGACCTCATTAGCGGGGGCCGGATCGACCTCACGCTCACGAATGGTTACGTCGCATCGGAATTTGAAATGTTCGATGTTCCGCTTTCGCGACGTGCCGCGCGCACGACCGAAGCGGTGTCGACGTTGAAGCAAGCGTGGACTGGTGAACCGTTCGAGTTCCATGGTCGCACCGTTCAGGTCCGGCCGACGCCAGCACAACCAGGTGGTCCCCCGATTTCGCTCGGCGGTTCTGTCGAAGCTGCAGCTCGGCGGGCGGCACGTATCGGCGACGGATTCATGCCCTCAATTCCCGAACTGTGGGAGTTCTACGCCGACGAATGCATCAAGTTGGGCAAACCTGATCCAGGCCCGTATATGGGTGGCGATACGTCGGTCATTCATGTTGCGATCGATGTGGATCAAGGTTGGGATGAACTTGCCCCCTATGCGATGCACGAAGTCAACGCGTATGGAGATTGGGCGGCGGGCGCAGGCATCGAAGGCGCAACTGGTTTCACGCGCGTTGACGACTCTGATGCGTTACGTGCAACCGGTCAGTACCGAGTGGTGACTCCTGGCGCACTCGTCGAGGAACTGACCGCCAAGGGGCCGTTCGCTTTTTGCATGTTGCATCCGCTTGTCGGTGGACTTCCGCCGGAGTTGTCGTGGAAGAGTCTCAAGCTCATCGAGACTGAGGTCATTCCGAACCTCTAGGGCAGCGTTGAACGCATTAACTGCGGAGTTCTTCAACAATGAGCAGCACATCAAAGAGTACGAACATGTTTATGGTTGCTTCTTCGTCTCAGGATTGGTCCTGAGACGAAGAAGAACCCGAATGCGAATCTCGATTGTCTGCGTTGAAGCAGAAATCAGACGATTTCGCTGATCTGCATTGCCGGCACGATGGTTGTGTAGTTCACAACATCGGCCTGAACATCGGCAGTGCCTGGCGCGCCAAGGGCAGCACCGAAGGCATCCATCGAATCAAACGTGAAATGGACGGCAGCTTCGTAAGGGCCATCGATACCCTTATCGATCTCGGCGGAGTCGAGACCCCAGGTCTTGAGTGCGAGCGGCACATGGCTGTCGCGGTAGTAGTCGTGGTCGAAAGATGCACCCTCGGTCTTCGGGTACAGCACGCTCAGTCGGATCATTGGATTCTCCCCGTTTGATGGTCGGAGTGTTGTAGCACGGAAAGGGGTGGCGACGTCACAAAAACGATTGGTGCCGCCCCGAAGGACGGCACCATTTCAGCGAGAGTGGTGTTGATTACTTGGTGATGACAAGGGTGTAGGTACCAAGGAAGTTTTCGACGCCAGCGCCGCTTGCTCCGAGACTCACCTGAGTCGTACCGGCGGCGATGGCCTTGCCACCAGCGTTCATCGACACCGTGCCGTCGTTTGATCCCTTCGATGTCACTTCGAAGACCGATGGGTTGGTGTTGGGAGCAATTGAGATAGTGACGCCTTTTTCGATCGTTCCCATGTTGAACACGACGGTGTCACCGACCTTGATGGGGGGAACCGGCTGGGTGCCGCCTTCATTGGCGTTCACCATTTGCGGCGTGATGATGATTGGCGGAAGCACGTTTCCAACTGTGGACGACGAGGACTTGGCGGTGGTTGTGGGGGCAGCAGTCGTGGTGGACGAGGAGTCCTTCTCGTCCGAACTGCAACCAGCGACGGCGAGGCCGGCGAGGGCGAGCACTGCAATACCAGCGACGACGAGACGATTCTTCAATGGTTTCTCCATGTTCCTGAGGCAGATGTGCCTAGAGGGAATGTAGTGGTGGGAACTTCGCTGAGGGGTGCAGGCATGCGGGCTCATTACGCTTGAGGGATGGAACGCACAGCAAAAGGCGTGAAATCGTCGACAACTTCGATTGGTTCCGTTGGCTCGATCCTGTCGATCGGGAGTTCAGGATCGGTGCTGTCGGTCAACGCTGTAGGTGCCTGGCGATCTCTTCCAGCGCGATCGCCAGCGATCACCGCAATTGCGTTGACTGCGCTGGTTGTACTTGGCGGTCTCCGCCTCAGGTGAGGTAGGGGGTTGTCGTTCTTGGTCCGAGCAGGGGACCCCACTCGGCGACGGATGGTCTTAACCGCTTGTTACCTCGACCAATTAGACATGAACCATGGTTTCGCCAAGCTCTCGTTGGCCTCTTGTCGCTTTCATTGCGTCACTGATGCTCATCGGGGCGTGTACTGGATCAGTCGATCCAGAGTCGTCCGGCGTCGGTTCGCCGACTACGACGTCGCCGTGCCGGACCTCGGCGTCGGGGCCTGTCACTTACCAGTACGCCGAGCGGCAGGGAACGGATCCCGATCGCATGAGTCTCGACCTCTACATCCCAGCGGGATGCGGCCCGGTACCGGTCGTGGTGTGGGTCCACGGTGGGGGTTGGCAAAGAGGAGACAAGGAGGCGGGCCAGATCGAGCGGAAGGTCGCGTGGGCTGAGTCGACCGGGGCGGCGCTCGCTGCCGTCAATTACCGGCTCTCGACCCCGGACTCTGGAGTCATGTGGCCCGACCACGGCGCAGATGTCGCCGCCGCAGTTGCATTCATTCAGCAGGAAGGGGCCTCGCTCGGACTGGATACCGACCGGATGGTGCTTCTCGGTCACTCTGCCGGTGCGCATCTCGTCTCCATCGTCGGCACGCACCCGTCACTGCTCACCGCTGCGGGCGGTGACCCTGATCGGATTGCATGCGTCATTCCCCTCGACTTCTCTTTCGATCTCCAGACAGCACCTGCGCGGGCACTGATTGCCAACGCCTTCGGTGTCGACCCGGAGGTTCTCGAAGATGCCTCACCGAACATTCAGATCGAGCGCAACGGCGCACCGGCGGCGAAGTTCCTGGTGGGCACGCGCGGAGGGCAGGCTCGGGTCGCAGAGGCGCAAAATTTCGTCGATCTCATCAACGAAAGAGGCGGGACGGCCGCATTGCTCGACGCGAATCCCTACACGCACAACGAGATCAGTTCGCAACTTGGTGCTTCGGAGGAGGAGATCGTGACTCCGGTTGTGTCCGCGTTTGCCGCGTCTTGTTTCGCGAACCCGGCACCGTGACCCTCCGAGTTCCTCAGACAAGTCAGCGGCGGAGAGCTCCTGGGGCCCCACGACGTTTGGTGAACGGGCAAGCCCCGCGAGCCAGTTTTGACCTCGGGGCTCGTTTATTTACATGTAGTTGTGCACCCAAACACGATTTAGTTGTGCACTCACCGTGAGAGCGGGTGACGGGAATCGAACCCGCGTTCTCAGCTTGGGAAGCTGATGTTCTGCCTCTGAACTACACCCGCGCGTCCTGCGAGCAGGAACGAAATGACTCTAGCCAGACCGTTTCAACCCGACCCAATAGACGATCTGCTGTCCTAGATTCATTCTACTGAGTCTCAGGGAGTGACGCGAAAACCGATGTCGGGAAGTTGGGATGGAATGAGCGAAGCACTGGGCACCGAACCGATCGTTATTACGAAGAGCGATTCCGTTGCAACGATTTGGCTCAATCGGCCGGACAAACGCAATGCAATGTCGCACGAAATGTGGACCGCTCTTGCAGAGCACTGTCATTCGTTGGCGGCGGATCACGATGTACGCGTGCTGGTTGTGCGCGGCGCTGGCGGACATTTCTGTGCCGGTGCCGATATTGGCGGTTTCACCGGTGGAATGAGTGATGACTATCAGGCGCAAAACCGTGAAGCGGAAGAAGCACTTGCTGCGTTCCCGCGGCCAACAATCGCATTCATCACTGGTTCGTGTGTCGGCGGCGGCGTGCAGATCGCTGGCGCATGTGATCTTCGCTTTGCCGACACCACTTCCAAATTTGGCATCACGCCCGCTCGACTTGGAATTGCCTACCCGACCTATGCCTTGGAACGAGCAGTTCGTTTGGTTGGTCAGTCGGCCGCGAAGTATCTGCTGTTCTCCGCCGAGTTGATTGATGCTGAACGCGCGCTTCGCATCGGACTTATTGACGAAATTCTCGAGACCGACGCTGCAATCGAACGCCTTGATGCGTTCACCTCTCTGCTCGCGAACGAACGTTCGCTGCTAACTCAGACGATCTCGAAAGAAATGGTCAACGGGGTAACGGCGAGCGGTGGAGTGTCAGCGCAAATGATCGAGCGCTGGGCACCGGTTCTCGCGAACAACCCAGACATGCCCGAGGGCGTCGCCGCCTTTGCCGAGCGCCGGTCACCGAATTTTGTGTGGACGCCCGAAGAATCGTTCTAAAGTCCAATTCTCGTTCAACAAAGGGGCCCCACTATGACGCTGAGCATTGAAGAG
>JASJMB010000026.1:0-17373 GCA_037620085.1 Acidimicrobiales bacterium
GTTTGAGACGTTGGTAATGGTGTGGGATGGCAGTGTGTGGTCGATTGTGTCAAGCCCCAACGCCGGGAACAGCTTCGATCTGCTGCGTTCGGTGTCGTGTGTGAGTGTGTCGGACTGCGTTGCGGTTGGTCTCACGAATACCGGGAACAATGTGAATGAGACGTTGGTGTTGTCGTTGACTGGCCCTGTGCCCCCGTAAACAACGACAACGACTGTGTCTCCGTCAACAACCACAGTCGCGTCAGACCAGGTAGTTCCTGCCTTCACCGGCTGAACCAGCGGAATTATCACTAGGGCGAAACTGCTCGATAGAACCGCGTTTCACTTTTGGCCGAAACGCGTTTCACTACCTATTTCTGTAAACGCGTTGACCTGTGGAAACGGACTTTCGCGCTATCCCCACGAGGGCGTGAACGCACGCGGAACGTGGCGCGAAACTCGGCGCAACGGCCCGCAAGTCACTGGGGGAAGGGTAGTTCGGGGGTTCTGGGCCGGTCGAGAGTTCAGTTAGATCTAACGGAAGTTTCGAGCGCTGTTTGGGCTCGCTGAAGCCACCTCAAGTATATTTCTTTCGTTCGAATCGGATGATTATCGGAGATCTTCAATGCGTCGCTGTTTTTCCCTCTCAGTTATTGCGCTCGGCCTTTCATTGGCCTTGCTGGCTTCGGCGTGTTCTTCGTCTGATTCCAGTCGGAGTGCAACTTTTGGTGAAGCGGGTGAGAGTGCTGCTGCTGCTGCTGCTCCGCAGTGGTTGTATGCCGTGGATGCTGCTGATGTGACCGTCATCGAAGATGGTTCAGGGTTTTCGGTGAGCCTTCCCGCTAGTGAGCGGGTAACGGCTTTTACGGACCGGCCGAATCGTCAAACAGACTCCATGACGCTGCTCGAGTTTGCTGAGAATTGGGAAGTCTACGGGTTTGACACTGACCCACCGAATGCTGCGTTGCTGTTGGAGACTGGTTCACAGACCCTTACCAGCGTGGTTGAAATGACCAACCCACGTATCGAAAACGGACAAGTCATCTTCGGCCTCAACACAATCGATGACCCAGCACCCGTCGCGGGAAACACTCAGACACACACCCTTAAACCAGCCACCTACAACCACGCATCACTCTTCATCGACGCAACAACTAACTATGTTGTTACCGGAGCAGGCGAGTGGACATTAACGGAGGGTGACACGATGACGTTTAACTTTCCCGCCGAAGACCAGGGTTGGGGCATTTCAGTATGCGACTACGCGTCGTTGGTGCTGAAAAAATCATCCCAACCCAACAAAATCGTTTTTGGTACGAGCGGTGTGTCGAATCTCGCGACTCAGAAGGGTTATACAGAGGATAAAGGGAATGCAACGTTATTGAATACCGACATGGTGGATTGCAACAGCAGTGACACATCTTACACCGGCGTATACACTCATCTTGGCTCTAGCAATATCCAGAGCGCGAACCAGTATGCTGGGGCGACAAATGTTAGGGTTATCAAGTGCCCTAACGTGAACTCGTGCTAGTGATTCGCTAGTTTATTCTTGGTTCAAGCGCTGAAACAGGCTTACGCGAGGAGCACTTGAGTGGAGCCTTCCGTTGGGTAAATTGGAACAACCCTTTTAAGCAGAATCTGCTGGTCAGGGCGCGATCAGAATTTGTGGTGGGCATTGAGAGCCTTAATGGTTAGTACGTGTGGGGGGGATGGCGCGGAACGTGGCGCGAAACTCGGCGCAACGGCCCGCAAGTCACTGGGGGAAGGGTAGTTCGGGCGTTTGAGGCCGGTCGAAAGTTCAGTTAGATCAAACCGAAGTTTCGAGCGCTATCGGGACGCGCTGAAGCCACCCGACCGGAAGTTTCGGGTGGCTTTTGGTTCAGGCGGCCGTGGGCATGGTGGCCCGGAGCGATCGTGGTTGTCGAGGCAGCGAGAGCGTCGCCGAGGTGGGCCTTGACTACGGGATGGGAGGAACAATTACAGGTGGAGGACTGCATCGATGGTTCCTTCGTTGGGTTGCTCGCGCGGACAGACGAGTCTGACTGGCCGATGCTGAAGTTGACACTTATTTTGGAAAGTGTGTAGCGAACTTACCGTGAGATTGCATGCGAAGCGGATTTGTTTGGCACTCTTCCGGTTTCCTCTTGCCTAGTGACAGGTAGATCACAGCTGTTGCGTCACGTAGGGTCTTCACGTCCCCGGGGCCTAGTTGTCGGCGATCACCAACTTGGGCCCGATGGAGGAAAGACTGATGACAGCGATTGATTCGACGATCGGAGCTGGGGGGTCGACTGTTCGAAATGCCCTGCGCTCCCCGCGGTTGTTGCGAGTCGAGGTGTTTGCCGGGCTGGCGGTCGCGCTTGCCTTGATTCCGGAGGCGATCTCGTTCTCGATTCTCGCCGGAGTCGATCCCCAGGTTGGATTGTTCGCCTCCTTCACGATGGCCGTAACGATCTCGATCGTGGGGGGCAGAAGGGCCATGATCTCCGCTGCGACGGGCGCAGTCGCCCTTGTTGTTGCTCCCCTGGCGAAGAACTACGGGCTCGACTACTTGGTTGCAACCGTCATTCTCGCTGGTGTGATCCAGATTCTTCTCAGCCTGGCGGGGGTAGCGAAGTTGATGCGGTTTCTCCCACGCAGTGTGATGGTCGGTTTCGTCAATGCACTCGCCATTGTGATCTTCATGGCTCAGGTTCCCGAACTCATCGACGTTCCATTCATCGTTTATCCACTCGTAGCAGCAGGCATAGCGACGCTGGTTTTCCTGCCGCGTATTTCCCGCTTGGTTCCTGCGCCACTCGTCGTGATCGTCGCACTGACCTCTGTGGTGTTGATCTTCGGAATCGATATTCCAAACGTTGGAGACAAAGGGGCCCTCCCCAAGAGCCTTCCGCAATTCTTTTTCCCGGATGTTCCTTTCGAATTCGAGACGCTACGGATCATCGCCCCTTACGCATTCGCAATGGCTCTGGTGGGATTGCTTGAATCACTTATGACCGCCAAGATCGTCGACGACATCACCGATTCACATTCCGACAAAACCCGCGAGGGATGGGGCCAAGGTGTTGCCAACATCGTGACGGGCTTGTTCGGGGGGATGGGTGGCTGCGCAATGATTGGTCAGACAATGATCAACGTGAAGGAGTCGGGGGCTCGGACCCGGATCTCGACCTTCCTTGCCGGTGTCTTCTTGCTGATTTTTGTTGTGGGACTCGGCGGAACTGTGGCTCGGATTCCGATGGCCGCGCTTGTCGCCGTGATGGTCATGGTGTCAGTCGGCACGATGGACTGGCACAGTGTGAATCCGAAGACGCTTCGTCAGATGCCGTTGAGTGCAACGGTGATCATGGCGACGACAGTGATTGTGACCGTGATCACCCACAACCTCGCCTATGGGGTGATCCTCGGCGTCATCGTGGCGATGGTTTTCTTTGCCCGCCGGGTTGCCCATTTCACCGAGGTTGTCGCGATCTCTCACTCTGATCCTGATACGTGCGTTTACGCGGTAAGAGGTGTCTTGTTCTTCGCCTCGAGCAATGACTTGGTGTATCAGTTCGACTATGCGGGGGATCCCCACAACGTGATCATCGATCTCTCCGAAGCCCAGATTTATGACTCATCGACGGTGGCTGCGCTCGACGCCATCGAGTTGAAATACCGTCGTCACGGCAAACAGGTCGAAATCATCGGGCTGAATGATCCGAGTGCGAAGTGGCACTTGCTCAGCGGGCGATTTGGTAGTGGGCACTGACAGGGAACTGCCGACACGGACCTTCTGGGCATGCAGGCTCGGCGGGGCAGTGAGGTCTCCGAATCATCGCTCGCCCACAGTTTCGGAGAAACAACCCACCGGACTTTGAATCAGACGAGTCAACAAAGCGACGAATTCATCGATGTGCGGATTCGTTCTGTCACAATGATCATGAGTTCGACGATCCTCCTACGATGAACTCCGTTCGGTGTCGTGTGTGAGTGCGTCGGACTGTGTTGCGGTTGGTTACACGAACACCGGTTCGGCCTATGAGACGTTGGTGATGGTGTGGGATGGCAGCGCGTGGTCGATTGTTTCAAGCCCCAATGCCGGCACCAACGACGATGCGCTGGTTTCGGTGTCGTGTGTGAGTGTGTCGGACTGTGTTGCGGTTGGTTACACGGGTACCGGGAACAATGTGTGGGAGACGTTGGTGCAGTCGTTAACCGGCCCTGTGCCCCCGTCAACAACGACAACGACTGTGTCTCCGTCAACAACCACAGTCGCGTCAGACCAGGTCGTTCCAGTTTTCACAGGCTGAAGCTGCGGCAACATCGCCAGGCCCAAACAGCTCGATAGAGCCGCGTTTCACTTTTGGCCGAAACGCGTTTCACTCACCGTTTCGGTAAACCCTTTGACCTGCGGGTTTTGACTTACGCGCACGTCCCACGAGGGCGGGCACGTGCTCGGAACGTGGCCGAAACTCGGCGCAACGGCCCGCAAGTCACTGAGGGAAGGCTCGTTCGGGGGTTCTGGGCCGGTCGAAAGTTCAGTTAGATCAAGCGGAAGTTTTGAGCGGTGTTCGGGCGCGCTGAAGCCACCCGGTCCGAAGATTCAGGTGGCTTTTGGTTCAGGCGGCGGCGGAGACCGCGTGGTTCGGCGGTTTCCATTGACCGAACCAGCGCGAAAGATCCGCGCCAGTTCGGTGATGCCATGCGAGCAGCGCGGTGATGGCGACATGTACCTGGTAGCCGTGAAAGTCGAACAGTTGTCGATGACGGCCAACGCTTCGAGCTCGGCCGTTGGGCAGAGTCATCTTCTGCTGGTGGTGCATCGACTGGGAGTCTTCACGTAGTCCGAGCAGGCGACTGAGTGAATCGCCTGCTCGGCAACGGTGCGCATCTCGCTGGTGCTATCTTTTGCTATGAGTGAAATAAAGCGCTTCGTGGCACCAGTTGTTGTTTTGGCGGTCACGATCACGGTTTTCTTAATGAGTCTCGCCCGCTTATAGCGGGTTCGAGTTATTTCTCGTCTTTGAGGTTGTCAATGCCATTACCAATGGCCATGAATGTCGGCGCCCAGAGACCAATAAAGATTCCAAACCGCTCACCCGCTGCGGCATCAAGTTCATTGCCCGTTCCACCCATGGTGAACCAGATGGCAATGCTGGCGATTACGGACAAGAACCCAAGCCCGTAGGACAGATTTGCGCTGTAGCCCCACGATTTCAATTTTCTTAACATTACGAAACTCGCTATCTATAGAAACGACGATGTTGTGCTGCCGAAACAAGGGTAGGTGGTCCCCAAGATTTTTCTGGGATGCCGGGACGTTCTTGGCGCCGGCAGTGTGATCTCCAGCTGGCGGTGTATCGACTTGGAGTCTTCGTGTCGTCCGAACAGACGACCGAATGAATCGCCCATTCCGGAAACTCTTGAAGGCCAATTGGCCCTTGTAAGAGTCCCGCCGATCACCTAAAGTGTAACGGAATACCGGAACATCGGAATATCGGGACAAAAGGGAGAATTCGGGTGAGTGTTGCAGGGACATTGCTGAGGCAAGCCCGTCTGGCCGAAGGTGTTTCCTGCCGCGGCCTGGCCCGCCGAGCCGAAACCGTTCCCTCTCGCATCTCGGAAATTGAGCGGGCGGTTCATGATCCGGGAGTGAGCACGCTCGAGCATTCGTTAGGCGCGCTTGGTTGGCAGCTCACTGCAGTTCCGACTCGCCACCCCACGGCAGCCGCGGTGGCGTTAGCAATTCGCGACTCGGCGGTGCCAGGTATCGCTGCTAGCGACACCGACTCCGCGTTCAGGGCGCTAATTTCGCTCGCCGATGGTCTTTCCGCTTCCGATGCATCAAGCCGTGTCGTTCTCTGCTTCGCCGCTCCTCCACTGACAGGAGACGAGCGCATTGACGCAGCCATCGCTGCGATCGTCGAGCACTTCCTTGAAGTTCGCGGGTTGCTGCCGGAGTGGCTGAATACAACCGAGCGCGTGCTTGACGAACCGTGGATTCCAGACCCGTACGCAAGTACCACTATCGCCGACGAAACGCCGCCAGCCTTTCGGCGTAGGGGAGTATTTCTCGCGCAAAGCGAACTCGGAAGCGTCTGATGGACGTCACCTTCGACCGAGATGCAATCATCGCTGCGCTCACAGAACTTGCCGATGAATTGGTTCGCTCTGGAACGCAGATTCAAATCAGGGTGGTAGGTGGCGCCGCCATTTCAGTGGCATTCGATCGAGAAACCACGACTACCGACGTTGACGCGATGTACGGAGCAAACCCTGATGTTGAGAACGCAGCGCGAACAATCGCCTACCGAAATGGATGGCCGGAAAACTGGTTGAACGACAACGTCAAGCAGTTCGCGTCCCACTTCGATACGGCCGATGACTGGATCAATCTCGATGTCCGAGACGGCGTTGTCATTCGAGTCGCAGGAGCGCGGCTTTTACTAGCGATGAAGCTCTTTGCTGCACGCGGACGACGCGATTCCCAAGACATTGATCGGCTACTCGACGCCTGCACCATAAAAGATGTTGACGGCGCGATTGCCGTCTTCGACCGCTATTACCCAGAAGAGGAACTTTCCGAGCGAGCGCTTCGGCAACTCAATGAACGGTTCGGTGGCTCGGCAACACGTTGATCAGGCGTTTGATGAGGTGACGTCAATTAGAACCAGCTTGTTACTACAGTGTGTCGTATGCGTTCTCTGTTGCCAGCCAAGAGAAGTCGTGCCGGGCTCATGGGGGTGGCCGTTGCAGCGTTCTTTGTCGCTCTGATTGGTTCGGCAATCCCTGCGTCGGCGCACGTCAATTTTGTGGGGAGCACGCCGGCGAACGTGTCGACTGTCAACGGGCCGGTGACCAGCATCGTCCTCGAATACTCGGGAACCTCTGATCCCATCAGTGACGACTTCCTCATCCAAGATGCCTCCGGAACATCGCAACCGATTGCCTCGGTTGGCAACGACGGCGACAGCAAAGTTGTCGTGACAAGTGTGAATGCTCTGCCATCCGGCCGCAACAAGGTGTCATGGGCTTTGCGTGGCACTGATGGTCACAAAATGACGGGAACAATCAGTTTCACGGTCGCCGCGGCCTCGTCGTCGAGCACGACTTCAACAGCTAAAGCACCACCGCCGACACCGTCGACACCCTCGGCACAGCCGGTTGACGCGGACATAACGGAATCTGAAGCCAACTCAACAAGCTCGGTATCGTCTGACACCGATAGCGCAGAGATGATCGCCACGGCCGGTCGCTGGTTGGTGTACGTGATGATTCTGTTCACGGTCGGGTCACTTGCCTACCTCGTCTTGGTGCACCGAGGGACGCGACGCGAGGGGCGACGGATTGTATTTCTGATTCGACGTTCCGCGATCCTCGTGATCGTTGGCTCGGCGATGGAATGGTTCGCGCAGTTGGCGGTCTACGGCTCAGGGAGCATTACCGACGTGGTGTCGCCGTCGGCATGGGGCGATCTCCTTTCGACGTCGTTCGCCCTGGGGACGTTATGTCGGATTATGGGCGCAGCGTTGGTGCTCCGCTTCGTGCCAATCGAAGTTGTTTCCGAGGACCCGATCGACTACGCGAACCTCGACGATTACGACCTTTTCGGTGAACTTGCGAGCCCGAGCCCAGCTGCGACCGTGGTTGTCTCAGAATCAGAGACGCGACTTGCCCGAGTCCGGGTGGAGTCCGGGCCGCTGGCTTTCGTCGGTGCATTGCTTCTTGTCGTTTCCGAGTCGTTTATCGGCCACACCGCATCGGTCGAGCCCCGCGCTCTCGTACTTGTGAGCGATGCCGTGCACATGTTGGCAGCAGCTGTCTGGGTTGCTGGCGTGTGGCTTCTTGCGTGGACATTCTGGCAACGCACGCGACGCGGCGAGTCACTTGACGCGCGTCTAGTTGCCACTCGATTTTCGATCACCGCGACCTGGGCGCTTGTTGCGGTGGCAATTTCGGGCACCGCGCTTGGTTGGGCGATCCTTGGTTCACCGGGTCGGCTGTTCACCACAGAGTTCGGCCGGATGCTGCTGATCAAGGTGGCATTGGTCGCAGTGATCGGAGCGATCGGCCTTCACAACCGCAGGACCTTGCTACCGGCACTCGAGCAACCCGGGATCGATGTTCGCTTCTACCGGACGATCATCATCGAGTCAGCACTTTTCGTAGCCGTTCTCGTTGCCACCGCCCTTTTGGTGGTGGCGAACCCGGTCCCCTGACAGCGCTAGTAACTACGACAGCATGTAGTAGTATCTGATCAACCCCCAGGAGGAAACGGATGAAGAAGACACGCACGACATCAATTGCACTTGGTCTAGTTCTGGTGACCGCTGTTGGACTCGGCGCATGTTCGAGCGACCATTCCGGGATGTCGGGAATGAGTAGTTCAACGACGATCGAGATTCCCGCCAACGCGAATTACAACGCCACAGACATTGGGTTCGCACAAGGGATGATTCCGCACCACGCCCAAGCAATCGAGATGGCTGATCTTGCATTGACCAACACCAAGAACCCCGACGTGCTGGCGCTGGCAAACAAAATCAAGGCTGCGCAGTCGACCGAAATTGAAAAGCTCTCGGGATGGTTGCGGGATTGGGGACAGACAGTTCCCTCAACCGCATCAGGATCAATGGATCACGACATGTCGGGCACGCCCGGAATGATGATGGACGGAATGATGAGTCAGGCCGATATGGATCGGTTGGAAACATCGACTGGTACCGAATTCGACCGTCTATGGATCGAACTGATGATTCAGCATCATGAGGGCGCGGTGAAGATGTCCAAGACTGAGGTCGCCGGTGGCAAGAACCCCGATGCGATCGCCTTGGCGCAGGTAATCATCTCCAGTCAGCAGGCCGAGATCACAACGATGGAATCACTGCTGAAGAAGTTGCCGGCATGAGTTACGGCTTGAATCCGTCATGACGCCTAGGGTTTGAGTTATGGCTGTACGTCGACCGATCGGTGCATTGGAACACGAGATACTTGGGGTGCTCTGGAACTCCGATCAGCCGATGACCCCGTCTGACGTGCTCGCTGGGCTCGACGGTGACCTCGCCTACACCACTGTCATGACGGTGCTCGGGAGACTCTGGAACAAGGGTCTCGTTGAGCGAGTGAGGGTTGGGCGCGCGTTTGCCTATACCTCTGCGATCTCCGAAGCCGATCTCTCGGCTGACCGGATGCGAGCCGCACTCGATCGGAGCAGTAACTCAATGGCGACGATGTCACATTTCGTCGCGAGCCTCGATCCCGCCATGCAGGAACAGTTGCGCGCGCTACTGAAGAAGCGATCGAAATGAGTTGGCAACTGGCAATTCCGCTGCTCATCGTTACGCTCGCAGTTATTGCCGCATGGTTCGTGCCGCACCTCGTCGGTCCCGTGTTGGCTCTCTGGGTCCTGGTGTCGTCAGTGGTTCTCGCCACGCTGGCGTCGGTGGTGTTGCTTCTACAGATCGCAGCAGCGGGTCTTAGTGAGATTCCCTTCATTGCTGACGTCCTCGGATGGTGTCAAGCGATCTACGGCGGTCAACACGGGGCAAGGCCGCTGGTGGGAGTGATTGCCGTTATCGCTCTTGCGGCAATGGCTTGGCGCACGCGGTCCTATACGCGCGAGGTTCGGTTGCACCGCGAGAACTTCACCGACGTAGAGGGGATCGTGATTGTCGATGTCGAACATCCAGTGGCGTTCGCTGTGCCCGGAAACCCCGGTGGCGTCGTTATCAGTCGGTCAATGCTCGAAACACTTGACAAGGTCGAACGCCGAGTGGTGCTTGCGCACGAGAACGCACACCTCCGACACCACCATCACGCGTTCGTGCACACAGCCAACAGTTGTGCCGCAGCAATCCCAGTTCTTGCCCCCTTCGCACGGAAGGCGGTCTTTCTCACTGAACGTTGGGCTGACGAAACCGCCGCCGAACGAGTCGGATCCCGCAGCGCGGTCGCAGCTGCCATTGCCAAGGTTGCGCTGTTGCCGAGTTATCAAGTGCCATCGTTCGCGCAAGCACTCTCCGGCGGAGACGTGATTGCAAGATACGAAGCGCTCGAGCGTCCCAAGCGGGTTCCGCGACGCATGACAATTTTGGCCGCTATCTCAATGGTTGCCATTGCGATTTCCGCGACATTGCTTCAGTTCCACCAACTCGCTGACTTCGCTACGCATTCTCGATGAACTAAAGTCGGGACCCACTCCCTCAAGAGATTCGTTGCACACGAAAACCCATCGCTGGTCCTGTTGTGAACTTTGGGGCACCAACCGCCCCCTCGAGGTAGTTCCACGGTTCCGGGAGTTGCGCGCCGTCAAGTCTCAAAAAATTCATGAATAGGCCATCGTCGCCCATCACCTGGTCACAAGCGATTCCAAAGGAGTGAATCAAATAGGTCCCGCTTTGGAACTGCTGCCCCGAGATGATCCCGTTTTTCGAGAGTTCGATGGTGCCGCACGCTGGTTCTTGGGGTCCCGCCAGTCGTGATGGGCCGGGGTTTGTGAGCGAACTGGATGTGGTTGCTTCAGTGGCCGTCGAATCCGTCGAGTTTGTAGTGCGTCCGCAACTTGCCAATATCACTACCGAGATCGCCGCGATTACGAAGCAAGCCAATCTCACTGACATGAAATCAGCATAGGGGACTAGTAGCAGATTTTACTGCCGTACATTTCTGCATCGTCATATTTATTGGTGGATTTTGACAATGATTCAGCAGACGAATAGGGCATAAAGGGCTGCGTTTCACTGCCTATTTCTGTCAACGCGCTGACCTGCGGGCTTGGACGTTCGCGCACGTCCACGAGGGCGGGGGTGTGAGTGAAACCTGGCGCGAAACTCGGCGCAACGGTCCGCAAGTCACTCGGGCAAGGGTCGTTTGGGGCATATCGAAGGGTCGAAAACGGCCCGATAGGGTTCGGTTCGGCTACCAGTTGATAAGTAAGTGGTGGTGTTTCAGCCCGTACGCTGCGCGTTACCAGTACTACTTGAGGGGAAACGATGTCTCGTCGCTCACACTCGCACCACTTGGTAGTCGTCGCAGGCCTTATTGCGGCAGCCAGTCTTTTTGTTGTGGCTTGTACAGGCAGCCGCTCCGGTACAGCAAGCGGCACTTCCTCGACATCGAAAGTTGTTTCTTCAACAGACTTCGGAACAATGGCATCGCCATGCGGCAAGGGCGAAGCAAAGGGTGCGACGCAGCAGGGTGTCACCGACACGAGCATCACGATTGGTTTTGGAGATGACGCCGGCTACCCAGCGGCTCCGGGTCTGAACAAGGAAATGTCCGACGCAATGAAGGCGATGATCAAGTGGTGCAATGACCAAGGGGGCATCAACGGCCGTCAGATCATTGGTAATTATCGCGATGCAGCAATCATGAATGTGGCCAACGTGATGACCGAGGCTTGTGAGCAAGATTTCATGCTGGTTGGACAGGGCTGGTCGCTTGATTCGGCGCAAGAACAGATCCGTGTTGGTTGCAAGATGGCATCGGTGCCGGCGTATTCAGTTTCACCGCAGTTCTCGAACGGTCCCCTGATGGTGCAGCCGTCGCCCAACCCTGTTGACTTCGCCAACGTTTCCGCAGCAGCGCAAATGGCCGAGCAATTCCCGTCACAGGTCAAGAAGGCAGCGACAATTTATGGTGACTTTGTCGCTCTTGTTGATTTGGCAAAAAAAGCAGTAATCGCATATGAACAGGTTGGTTGGAACTTCCTCGACTGCGAGCAGACATACAACATCTTGGGTGAGGCAAATTGGATGCCGTTTGTGCAGCGGTTGAAGGACTGTGGCGCCGAGATCGTGTACTTCTCAGGTTCTCCGGCTCCGCACTTCGAAAATATGCTTGATGCAGCAAAGGCTCTTAACTACGACCCCTTGTGGATGCAGGAGGCCAATTTCTACGACAGCGCATTTGCAAAGTGGAACACGAGCGGTATCGCCGACAACGTCTATGTGCAGATGCCGTACTACCCGTTTGAACAAGCCGACAAGGTCCCGGCTACGGCAAAATATATTGAAATCGTGAAGTCAAACGGTGGTTCAACCAGCCTCTCCGGTGCACAGGCGACTGCGGCCTTCCTGCTTTGGGCGCAAGGTGTACAGGAATGTGGGTCGAACCTCACGAGTGACTGCGTAATCAGCTCGCTTCAGAAGGTCACGAGTTATGACGCTGGCGGCTTGCAGTCACCGACGAACCCAGGTGGCAACAAGCCCGGGGATTGTTCGATGGTCGTGAAACTTTCGGGAACGAAGTTTGAGCAGGTGTTGCCGACCACGATCGGAACCCAAAGATGCAATCCGAGGTATCTCGTCAGCCTCACTGGTCCAGCAGTCGATCGAGCCAAGTTGGACGGTAACCGCATCTCAAAGGCGGCAGGGTAGAACCGAAAAATTTTTCAATGGTACCGGGCGAATCTCGGTAATCTCCCGACTCATGGACTGGATCTCTGACCCCACCGCTTGGAGTGCGCTAGCGGCACTGCTCACACTTGAGATCGTGCTCGGTGTTGACAACGTCGTCTTCATATCGATTCTCGCCTCCAAACTCCCGTCTGAGGAACAAGACAAGGCCCGAAGGATTGGTCTTCTCGCTGCAGGCGGAATGCGAGTTCTCCTGCTGTTGGCGGTGGGTTGGGTGGTCACCCTCAAAACGGAATTGTTCGTCATCGGATCGGTCGGTTTCAGCGGCAAAGAGTTGATCTTGCTCGCCGGTGGCCTCTTCCTCATTTACAAGGCCACAAAGGAGATCCACCACAAACTTGAGGGCGATGAGGGCGAAACTTCGGCAAAGGTCGCGCCCACGATCGTTGCTGTGATCGGCCAAGTGCTGCTGCTTGACGTGGTTTTCTCGATCGACTCGGTCATCACGGCCGTTGGTATGACGAGCTATGTCGGGGTCATGGTCATCGCCATTGTTTCGGCTGTATTCGTAATGCTTCTGGCCTCGAAGGCCATCTACACATTCGTGAACGCCCATCCGTCGGTCAAGATGCTGGCGCTGGCCTTCCTGCTTCTCATTGGCACGACATTGATCGCCGAGGGGTTCGGACAGAAGATTCCCAAGGGCTACATCTACGCCGCCATGACCTTCTCCGTATTCGTAGAAGTCCTCAATATCGGCACCCGGCGCAAGAAGAAGCATGTCGAGCCGCTCCACCTCCGCGAACCGGTCATCAACGACTAGGTCGGTCTCCTATTCGGGGCCAAGGTCGAGGGGCCAGGCTGAGGATGAAATTTCGCTGGTCCGATCAAGTGACAAACGCCATAAATGGTCTAAATTCAGGGCTTGATTAAGAAACCGGTCAGGAATACTCGTATTTCGGCCCGGTCAATCCTGAAGTTTCTAACCTTGAAGAAAGTATCGGTGCAATGGAGGATCTCATGACAACCAGTTCCAATGTGATGCAGCAGGTGACGCTGACTGGCAACGACTACCTGCTTGTCTACAACGTCTTCTCGCTTGTGGTGGCGTCAATGTTCGCCGCCTTCGTTTATTTCCTGATGAATGCTTCGCAGGTTGCGAAGCAGTATCGCAATGCGGTGGTCATCTCAGCGGTCGTCGTCGGAATCGCCGGTTACCACTACTTCCGCATCTTCTCCGGCTGGGCCGATGGCCAGTTCAACGAGGGCTATCGCTACGCCGACTGGCTCCTCACTGTGCCGTTGCTGCTCATCGAACTTCTGATCGTTCTCGGTCTGACTTCAGAGAAGCGTCGTCCGCTCACGATCCGGTTGGGTATTGCCGCCGTCTTGATGATCGGCCTCGGTTACCCGGGCGAGATTTCGACCAGCGACAGCACGAAGTGGATCTTCTGGGTGTTGGCGATGATTCCGTTCATCTACATCCTCGCCACGCTCTACAAAGAGAGCACCGCAGCGACCAAGCGCGAGTCCGCCGGAGTGGCCAAGGCCCTTCGTCTTGCCCTCGGTCTCTTGCTGGTTGCCTGGCTCGTGTATCCGATTGCTTATCTCTTCCCGATCATCTTCGGTCAGGACAGCTCGATGGCCGAAACCGTGCGTCAGGTTGGCTACTCGGTTGCCGACCTTCTGGCCAAGCCCGTCTACGGCCTTGCCATTCTTGCGGTCGCAAAACTTCGCACCCGCGAGGAAGCCCCCACCGCAAACTGATTCACAAATAGTTGTAGCAATCCGCAGCGTCGTTACCCGGGGTACTCCCTCAGGTGGCGGCGCTGTGGCCGTTTTCCGCGGGGCGAGTGCGTCAAGCAGAGGATCATGTTGCCTCGTCTCTCCGCGCAATCAACAGATACAACCTCTGCGTTAGCAACGACCAGAGTGTGATGCGAGACAAGTTAGGGCTTCGAAGTCATACGGATTCCGACGACGCGCAGTTTTAGGCGGTCAAAGAGTCGGTCGGGTAACAGTCCACTCAGTCGCACCAACATTCGCGCGTGCGGCCCGACGGGATAGCGAGACTTGGGACGTCGTGCGGTGAGTGCTCGAGCGATGACCGTTGCCACCCCCTCCGGAGGCATTCCCGACAATTCTTGCTTGCGCATTGACGATGCCATCGAGAGGAGGTTGGTTTCGTAGTGGTCCCGGTCGGCTTCGGTGAACGTGTCGTTGATCAGGGTGTTGGCCTGCTCCAACATCTGGTCTGCAGCATGGGTGGCAATTGATGACGGATCTACAGCGATGACATCAATGCCCCAGGGCTTCAACTCGGAACGGAGTCCAGAGGTAAGCGATTCCAATGCATGTTTGGACGAGCAGATAGTGAAACCAAACGGGATTGTGGTGTGCGCGCCTACCGACCCGACATTTAGGATTCTGCCGCGGCTTTTGCGTAAGAGTGGAATCATCGACTGGGTAATTGCCACCGCTCCAAAGAAGTTGACATCGAAGATCTGTCGAAGCCGTTCGATTGAGAGCGTTTCGATTGGTCCAAAGTCGGCGACACCCGCGACGTTGACTAATGCATCGATTCCTTGGGCGCGGTGGAGTCTGGTCAATTGTTCGTTGGCGGCGGCGATCTGATCAGGTTTCGTCACATCGAGAATTAGGGGAGTGAGCCGAGGCGAGGCATTCGCTTTGAGTTCTTCAGCGTCGGATTGCCGACGAACCCCCGCGTAGACGGTGAAGCCGAGTCGATCAAGTTCCAAAGCCGTTGCCCGGCCGATTCCAGAGGATGATCCGGTCACGAGGGCAGTCCGAGCATTCATCGGAATTCTCCATCCTTTATTGGTTTCACGAGCGATCTCTAAGGAAGGTACTACCGGGAGTTAAAAGGCAGTGGGGACATGTCTGGTAGATCTCAAAAACCTTTCCTTCAAGTTCGATGAGCGAGGTTCGGCCTTGGCACTCGTCGAGATCAGTCTTGGTAGTCAAGGTTGCTGATGCAGCACGCTCGTCCACGATTGGAAAGCCGTCGTCCGACTAAGTAGGACAAGTTGGTGCAATCGCGAGACCGACCGGGCTCATGGGAACGTATCGGCGAACCTTGGCGATCGCCGGCGAATCGATATACCAGCTCGAAGTCAACTCCCTGTTAGTGACTGATTGGATCTTGGTAACTCGCAGCCAGCGGTTATGGATGAACTTTGATCGCAAGATCACCCAATGCTTCAAGGCTGTCGGCCATTGCAAAGTTTGAGGTGAGAGCCAAACTTGTAAGAGAGTCTCGCATGTACGCAGCGTTCGCAACGAAACCGTTGATTGCTCCTGAGTGACCCCAACCTGTCCCAGCGCCGTCGACTTCGTACTGGAAGAGTCCGAGTCCATCACCCACCCATCGCAAAGGCCCGAAAGCGGGAAGGTCGCCTAATGCTTCGATTGATTGCGGTGTCGGAGTGATCATCAGATCTCGATGTTCCAAATCGACAACGTGACCCGTTACCAACTCCATCATCCACTTGCAGATATCACCAGGGGTCGAGACGATTGCGCCTGCGGCCCACGCGACTGTCCAATCAGCGCCATTGGTTACTGCAATAAGTTTGAGACCGGATTGCGGCACGCAAATCGGTTCGTTTAATTCGCCACAGGCCAACCGTGAACCTTCTGCTGTGTTTGGGAGTGTCACCCCGTCCCAGATATAGGTTGAGGAAAGTCCGAACGGTTCAAGAAGGCGCGTGATAATTAGTTCCGCCCAAGTCATGTCAGTCACGCGCTCAGCGATAAGACCAAGGAGTGTGTAATTGGTATTGCTATAGGACCAATGAGATCCTGGTGGAAAGAGTGGCTGCATGGATGCCGCGAGATCAAGCAACTCCAACGGAGACTCGCGATGGGTGAAGTCTGGCGACTTTGTGAAATCGGCTAGACCGCTCGTATGACCCAGCAGCATCCGAACCGTGATGTTGTCGCCATTCGGATAGTCGAACCATTTGCTGATTGGGTCGTTGAGCTGCAACAGCGATTCCTGATCAAGCAACATGATCAAGGCTGCGGTAAACGTTTTTGTGATGCTTCCCACGTGAAAGCGCTCATTTGGCGTTAGCGGATTGACACCTGGGGGATTTGCTGAGCCAGACATTGCTTGATCTGGTTGTTCGTCGCCGATGGTCAGCGTCGCTGCCCCCATTCCTGGCACAGTTACTCCCCAAGGTTCGGCGCTTGTGGCCCGAAGTTCGTTGACGATGCCCTCAAGTGAATCGCCACTTAGAGAACTCGTGGGGTTGCTGCGTGAACATGCTGCAGACGAAAGGAGAAACACGGTAAGGATAAAAATGGTAACGACTCGGCTGTTCATCGGATGCATTTCGCAATAAAAACAGTCGTCATGGGCGTCAATCGTACGCAACGAGTCGGTCTGTCGGTGCGAATGTCGGAAACTAACTGAATTTCGCCCCAAGGTTTCGAACAGTTCATGGGTAGTTAGTGTTTAGTCAAGTAAATCATCAACTGACGAGCATTTTGTTGGATCACTCAGATGAGTTGGTGCCAGCGTTGCCTGGTTGAACTGCTGCCAAGAATTCTTAGTTCCGATCGATTAGATGCGGATGAGAAGCATTCTTCGCTGAACCGAAACATGTCAGTGAACGGTGACGGTGTCGGTATCGCGACCTGAACGGAGTACGGCACCGGGCCGCGCTCCGGTGGACGCCCCATCAGTAACGGTGACGACGCCTCCGACAAACACGCGCACTATGCCAACCGAATCAGCGTGCATGCGTGGCGAGCCGCCGGGAAGATCATGCGCGATTGTCGGTGTAGCGGTGTCGACGGTGGCGGGATCAAATACGACGAGATCGGCGATCCATCCTTCGCTCACCTGGCCGCGGTCGCGTAGTCCGAGATGACGGGCCGGCACGTCGGTGAGCGCTTGAACAGCGCGCTCGAGGCTCAACAACTTCCGTCCACGAAGTGAATCAGCGAGCAGACGTGTGGGGTAGGAACCTCCGCACATGCGGTCGAGGTGCGCACCAGCATCGCTGCCGCCGAGGATGACATCGGG